>NZ_CP040748.1:321467-642934 GCF_006007965.1 Nocardioides jishulii
ACCGTCAAGATGGAGGACGTGTCGAGTAGTCGTAGCGCCGCCCTGGTTGGTCGCGTGGCCGAGCTGGAGGACCTGGAGTCCCGGCTCGGCCTCGGCGCGTCCGCACCCACCCCCGGGACCCGGGCGCTCCTGCTGGCCGGTGATGCCGGTGTGGGCAAGACCCGCGTCCTCACCGAGCTGCGCGACCGCGCGGTCGACCGGGGCTGGCACGTCGTGGTCGGACACTGCGTCGACCTCTCCGACGCCGCCCTGCCCTACCTGCCCTTCAGCGAGGTCCTCGGACGCCTGAGCGCCTCCCATCCCGACGTCGTCGAGGCGACCGCCGACGACCACCCGCTGCTGCGCCGCCTCGAGCCGGGCCGCCGGGTGCGGTACGCCGACGGCGACGGCGCCGAGAGCCAGCTGGAGCGCGCGGACCTCTTCGAGGGCGTACGCGTGCTGCTCGCCCGGGCCGCCGAGACTGCGCCGCTCCTGCTGGTCGTGGAGGACGCCCACTGGGCCGACCAGTCGACGCGCGACCTGCTCTCCTACCTCTTCAGCCGTGAGGTCGGCGGCCCGCACGCCCTCGTCGTCTCCTACCGCACCGACGACCTCCACCGCCGTCACCCGTTGCGTCGTCAGGTGGCGGAGTGGTCGCGGCTGCGGGTCGACCGGGTGCAGCTCGACCCGCTGGCGCCCGCCGACGTGCGTGACCTCGTCCGGGCGCTTCCGTCGGCCGCGCTGTCGGAGACCCAGGTCGCCGACATCGTCGCCCGCGCCGAGGGCAACGCCTTCTTCGTCGAGGAGCTGGTGGGTGCCGCCGCGCGCTGCGACGGCCTGCCGGGCGAGCTCGCCGACGTGCTCATGGTCCGCCTCGACGGACTCGACGACGACACCCAGCAGCTGGTGCGTACGGCCGCCGTCGCCGGCCGCCGCGTCACCCATGGCCTGCTCGCCACCGTCTCCGGGCTGCCGGCCGAGCGGCTCGACCGCGCCCTGCGGGAAGCCGTCGAACGCCACCTCCTCGAGCCCGGTGGCGGCGACTCCTACTCCTTCCGCCACGCCCTGCTGGCCGAGGCCGTCTACGACGACCTGCTGCCCGGTGAGCGGATCCGCCTGCACGGTGCGTACGCCGGCAGCCTCGCCTCGGGCGCGGTCGTCGGCACCGCGGCCGAGCTCGCCCGGCACGCCCGGCTGGGCCAGGACCTGCCGACCGCCCTGGCTGCCTCGGTCGAGGCGGGCGACGAGGCCATGCGGGTGGGTGGTCCAGAGGAGGCCGCGCAGCACTACGAGCAGGCGCTCGAGCTCGCCGAGCATCCCTCGCTGCGCGCCGCCGACACCGGGGTCGACCGGGTCGACCTGACCATCAGGACCGCGCGGGCACTGACCGGTGCCGGGCACACCGAGCGGGGCAACGCCCTGCTGCGCGACGCCGTCGACGCCCTGGGGGTCGACGCCACGGACGTCGAGCGAGGGTTGCTGCTCTCCGAGCTCGCCATGGGCGTCTTCCTGGCCGACATCGGGGACGAGGACCTCGCGCTGGCGGAGGAGGCGGTGCGCCTGCTGGCGGCCGGCAACGAGGTCCAGCTCACCCGGGCCATGGCGACGTACGCCCGGATCCTCTCCGCCCACCGGCGCGAGGCCGAGGCGCGTGAGGTCGCCACCACCGCCCTGGCCATGGCGCAGCGACTCGACATGCCCCGACTCAGCACCGACCTGGTCACCACCATCGCCGGGCTGCGGGTGCACCAGCTGGGCGACGACGTGCGCGACGCCTTCACTGACGCCATCGCCCAGGCGCGCACCACTGGAGCGGTCAACGCCGAGCTGCGCGCGCTCTTCGGCCTCGCGCGGTTGCACCAGGACCGGGCCGAGCTCGACGACGCCCTCGCCGTCTTCGACACCGCCCGCGCCTGCGGCATCAAGGCGGGGACGCGGTGGGCGCCGTACGCCTTCGACGCCCTGGTGATGGCGGTCCAGGTGCTGCTCGCCCAAGGGCGCTGGGAGGAGGCGCTGCGACGCCTCGACGCCGAGGAAGCGGCCCCGTCGCCGTTGATCGACGGGGTCCTGCGCATGCTCCGCCTGCTCGTCGCCGCCGCCCGCGGTGAGGAGGGGGCGGCTTCCGAAGGGCGGGCGCTGCACCGCTTCTGGCCCGAGGAGGGCGTGGTCGCCATCTACGTGGCCGGCGCGGAGCTCGAGCTGGCTGAACAGCGGTCCGACGCCGCGGCGGCCCTCGAGGTCCACGACGAGGTCGTCGACGTGCTCGGCGACATCTGGCGCGAGCTCTTCCAGGCGCGCCTCCGCCTCGCGACGCTGACCCTGGGGGTGCTGGGCACGGCCGCGCGCCAGCAGAGCGCGGCCGAGCGCGCCGCGTACGCCGATCGCGCGCGACGGCTCCTCGACGACGGCCGGCGGGTGGTCGCCAACGACCGGGGCCAAGGGCTGGTGCTCGGACCGGAGTCGGTGGCGTGGGAGAAGCGGCTCGTCGCCGAGCACCTGCGCTGGCGCTGGATCGCCCAGGCCGAGCCGCCCGGTGCGGACGAGCTGCGGGGCGCGTGGGAGGAGACCGTGGAGGCCTTCGAGGCCTACGGCGCGGTGCACGAGCTGGCGCGGGCGCGCGCCCGCCTCGTGGAGGTGCTCCTCGCGCAGGGCGACACCGCGGCCGCGGGACCGCTGCGTGACCAGGTCGCCGCCACAGCCCGCGAGCTGCGTACGCCCGCACTCCTGGCCGAGGTCGGCGGCGCGCCCACCCGCGCGCCGCGGGCCACCCGGCCGGCCAGTGCCCTGACCGCGCGGGAGCGCGAGATCCTCGCACTCGTCGCGCAGGGCCGCAGCAACGGCGAGATCGCGGGCCAGCTCTTCATCGCCACCAAGACCGTCAGCGTCCACGTCTCCAACATCCTCGGCAAGCTCGGCGCCACCTCACGCACCGAGGCCGCGGCCGTGGCGCGGCGCGAGGGCCTCCTCGACTGACTCCGCCCGCGCCGTTCGGGCGCGTGAGGGTGGCTGCGGCACAATCGCTGGGTGGTCGACACCTTCCGCTGCACCGCAGCCGCCCGCCAGTCCGGGGAGCCGATGGTCGGCACCGCGCCGACCGACGCCGCCTACCTGCTCGTCGAGTACGCCGGCGCCTGGGGCCGCAAGGCCCTGGCCGAGTCACGCCTGCCTGATGCGGTGAAGGCCCACCTCGACTCCGACCCGGGGGTGCGGGTGCTGCTGGTGCGTCGCCACGGCGGCACCAGTGGTCCGGGCGTCCGCATCTTCGCCGTGCAGGTCACGCCGGCCGACGCGCGCATCGAGACCACCGTCCTCGACGACGCCGAGGCGCTGCTCGAGGTCGACGTCGCGCGCCTGGGTCGCGGCGAGCTGCCCGGCTGGGAGGCGTACGACGCCGCCCTTCACCTCGTCTGCACCAACGGTCGCCGCGACCTCTGCTGCGCCGAGCTGGGGCGTCCGGTGGCGGCGGCGCTGGCCGAGCGCTGGCCCGAGGAGACCTGGGAGGTCACGCACCTGGGCGGGCACCGCTTCGCCTCGACGCTGCTGAGCTTCCCGAGCGCGGTCTGCCTGGGTCGTCTGGACGAGGAGTCGGCGGTGCTGGCCGTCGAGGAGCTGGAGGCGGGGCGCCACCCGGTGGGCTTCACCCGGGGCCGCGTCGGTGCGCCTGAGGTCGCCCAGGTCGCCCAGGTGCACGTCGTCGAGCAGACCTGCCTCGACCGGCTGGGGGAGGTGCAGGTGGTGGGCGAGGACCGCGGCATCGTCCACGTCGACGCCGACGGTGAGGCCTGGCAGGTGGCGGTGCGCACGTCGAGGTCGGCGCCGCGGCGCCAGAGCTGCGGCGAGACCTTCGAGAAGCCGGCGACGGTGTTCGAGGTGCTGGCCGCCGGCCCGACTGGGTGACTCCCGCTCGGCAGTGGGACAGTAGGGAATCGTGAGCCTGTTCGACCACCTGCGCGCCCTGCGCATGGACACCACCCCCGTGCGCGAGCACAAGGACTTCCGGCTCCTGCTCGTCTCGGGCACGGTGTTCCTCTTCGGCGGGATGATCACCTACGTCGCGATCCCCTACCAGGTCTACGCGCTCACCGGCTCCAACCTGATGGTCGGCCTGATCGGCCTCGTCGAGCTCGTCCCCCTGGTCGTCTTCGGTCTCTGGGGCGGGGCGCTGGCCGACCACTTCGACCGGCGGCGCCTGCTGATCGTCGCCGGACTGGCGCAGGCGGTCTTCGTCGCGGTGCTCGCCGTCAACGCCTTCTCCGACGAGCCGCGGATGTGGCTGATCTTCCTGATCGGTGCACTGCTCACCTCCGCGAGCGCGCTGCAACGCCCCAGCCGCGAGGCGCTGATGCCCCGCACCGTGCGGCACGACCAGATCGCCGCGGCACAGGCCCTCACCTCCTTCGGCGCCCAGATGGCGATGCTGGCGGGGCCGCTGGTCGGCGGTCTCCTGATCGCGTCGGTGGGCATCGGCTGGTGCTTCGTCATCGACGTCGTCGGCATCACCGTCGCGGCGCTCATGTTCGTGGCGATGAAGCCCTACCCGCACACGGTCGAGACGACGCCGCCCAGCCTGCGCTCGATCGCGGAGGGCATCACCTACGGCGTACGGCGCCGCGACCTGCTCGGGACGTACGTCGTCGACCTCGCCGCGATGTTCCTCGCCATGCCCGTGGTGCTCTTCCCCGCGCTGGCCGAGGAGGTCTACCGCGACCCCGAGGTGCTCGGGCTCCTGTACGCCGCCGGCACCGTCGGCGCCATGCTGGCCACCGTCACGTCGGGCTGGATCTCGCGCGTGCACCTGCACGGTCGCGCGATCGTGGTCGCCGCGGCCGTCTACGGCGGCTTCATCGCGCTGGCCGGGCTGGCGCCGAACCTGTGGGTCGCCCTCGTCTTCTTCACGTTGGCCGGGGCCGCCGACATGGTGTCCGGGATCTTCCGCGGCACGGTGTGGAACCAGACCATCCCCGAGCACATGCGTGGGCGCCTGGCCGGGATCGAGATGCTCTCCTACTCCCTCGGCCCGCAGATGGGTCAGGTGCGGGCGGGCTTCGTCGCCGACGCGTGGAGTCCGCGCGCCGCGGTGGTCAGTGGCGGACTGGCCTGCGTCGCCGGCGTCACGGTCACCGCCGTGTGGCTGCACGACTTCTGGTCGTACGACGCCCGCACCGACCAGCACGCCGTGACGGAGCGCGAGTCGCGCGCCCGGGTGGCGCAGGGCTGAGGGTGGTGGACCTGACGTTGGTCGGGGTTGTGCCGCCGAGCCGCGGGAGTGGAACAATGGCCGCGACCCGACCGTCTCCAGGAGCACCCAGGGAGCACCAGCCGTGACCGACCGCCCCACCCCGCTCGGGGAACGCCCCGTCCTGGCCGGCCTGCTCGCCCTCACCGGCGTCGCGGTCGTCGTCGGGTTGCTGGCCGGTCTCACGCTCCTCACCGGCACCAAGATCCTCGGCATCGGTGGCGGCGACGGCAGTGCCGCCGCCGGCCAGGCATCCACCGGTGAGACGCTCTACCTGCCGGACCCCGTGGAGACCACGGGTCCTGACGGCCCCCTCATCACCCTCGACGTCGACCCCACGCCCACGCCTGCCGCCGGGGACGAGGACGACGAGGAGGCGAGTGAGGAGGAGAAGGAGGCCGAGCGCAAGAAGCGCGAGGCTGACCGGGAGAAGATCAAGCTCACGGCCGGCCAGACGGCCGTCGCCCCGATGCAGCGCATCGACCTCACCGGCACCTACCCGGCCGGCACCGGCGCGATCCTCCAGGTGCAGCGCTTCGAGAACGGCGCCTGGGCCAACTTCCCGGTGACCGTCTCGGTCACCGACGGCGCCTTCGGGACCTACGTGGTGACCGGGCAGGGCGGCGAGACCAGGTTCCGCGTCCTCGACACCGACTCGGGCAAGGCGTCCAACGCCGTCACCGTCACGATCGGTTGACCTCCGGGGTCGCTGCGCGTCGCCTCAGGTCGACCTGACGGGTCCACCAGCCCACCCAGCCGGTGGCGAGCGTCATCAGCACGCCGAGGCTCACGGCGACCACGCCCAGTGACGCCACGGCGGCGATCGCGCTGACCAACAACGGTCCTCCGCTGATCCCGATGTCGCCCATCAGGCGCCACCCGCCGAGGAACTGGGCCCGGCCCTCGGCAGGCGCGACGTCGGCGCCCAGGGTCATGTTGATCCCGGAGCTCAGGCCGTTGCCGGCGGCCATCAGGACCATCACGCACGTCATCGTGGTCGCCGACGTGGCGAGCGGCAGCAGGAGCAGCGACAGCGCACCGGCGACGACCACCGGCAGGGCCACGACCATCCGTCCGTAGGTGTCCATCAGCCAGCCGCCGGGGTAGACGAAGGCGATGTCGACGAAGGCGGCCGCCGCGAAGACCAGCGACGTGTGCGTGGCGCTCATCCCGATGTGGTCGGCCCACAACGGGAAGAGGCTGGTGCGGAAGGCGCGGCAGGCACCGATCAGCAGGACCACCGAGCCGAGCGTGAGGAGCGTACGCCGGTGGGTGCCGAGCACGCTGACGACCGAGAGGTGGCCGGTGCTCTGGGCGACCTCGCGGCCGTCCCTGCCCAGGTCGGGCATCAGGCGCGCCATCAGCGCGCTCGCGGCCGACATGACCGCGGCGAGCACGAAGACCGAGGCCAGCCCGAAGAAGTGCACCACGGCCGCGCCCAGCAGCGGCCCGACGAAGAGGCCGACCCGGTGGCTGCCGCCGAGGCCCGCCATGGCGCGGGCCATCAGCTCCTTCGGGACCGCATCGATCATGAAGCCCTGTCGGGCCAGGAGGAAGGCCGACCAGCTCAGGCCGCTGACCACGATCGCGACCGAGAGTCCCCACAGGGTCGGGGTGACGGCGGCGGCCAGCATGGCGAGGGCGTCGACGAAGCCGACGATCATCAGGGTCCGGCGTTCGCCGATGCGGGCGATCAACGCTCCGGCGGGCAGTGAGCCCAGCAGCATGCCCAGGCCCAGGAGGGCGACCACGGTGGCCGCGGTCGGCACGTCGGCGCCGAGGGCGCGGGCCTGCAGGGCGATCAGGGGCGCGACGGCGCCGTGGCCGATCGAGTTGACGACGGTGGGGCCGTAGGCGACCAGGGCGACGTCACGGATGCGGAAGTCGGTCGTCGTGGTCACCCGGCCATTCTTCCGGTCGTGGGCGCCGTTGGTGAGCGACCGTGAGCGCGATCACGCCCACCGATGCCGGAAGGAGGAACAACCGCGCCGTCGCTTTCGTTGCAACCCATGAACGAACTTGAGTCGATCACACTCAACTAGTTTGCTTCTCCGTCTGCGACCGACGCAGAATGAGAGCACCAAGGCTTACCCGGCTCCCTGCCGGGTCGTTACAACGGAGGTAGAGCAATGGCACGTGCTGTCGGAATTGACCTCGGTACGACGAACAGCGTCGTCGCCGTCCTCGAGGGTGGCGAGCCCACCGTCATCGCCAACGCCGAGGGCGCCCGCACCACCCCGTCGGTCGTCGCGTTCGCGAAGTCCGGCGAGGTCCTCGTCGGCGAGGTCGCCAAGCGCCAGGCGGTCACCAACATCGACCGCACCATCAAGTCGGTCAAGCGCCACATGGGCACCGACTGGAAGACCACGATCGACGACAAGTCGTTCACCCCGCAGCAGATCAGTGCCTTCGTCCTGCAGAAGCTGAAGCGCGACGCCGAGGCCTACCTCGGTGAGCCCGTCACCGACGCGGTCATCACCGTCCCGGCGTACTTCTCCGACGCCCAGCGCCAGGCCACCAAGGAGGCCGGCGAGATCGCTGGCCTCAACGTGGCGCGCATCGTCAACGAGCCCACCGCTGCCGCGCTGGCCTACGGCCTCGACAAGGGTGACGACCAGACCATCCTGGTCTTCGACCTCGGTGGCGGTACGTTCGACGTCTCGCTGCTGGAGATCGGTGAGGGCGTCGTCGAGGTCAAGGCGACCTCCGGTGACAACCACCTCGGTGGTGACGACTGGGACCACCGCGTCGTCCAGTGGATGGTCGAGAAGTTCAAGAACGCCAACGGCGTCGACCTGTCGGCCGACAAGATCGCCGCGCAGCGCCTCGAGGAGGCCGCGGAGAAGGCGAAGATCGAGCTCTCCTCCTCGTCGGAGACCCACATCCACCTGCCCTACATCACGCACGGTGAGTCCGGCCCCCTCCACTTCGAGGAGAAGCTGACCCGCGCCGAGTTCCAGAAGATCACCGCCGACCTGCTCGAGCGCACCAAGGCGCCGTTCAGGAACGTCCTCAAGGACGCGGGCGTCTCGGTCTCCGCGATCGACCACGTGGTCCTCGTCGGTGGCTCGACCCGCATGCCGGCGGTCACCGAGGTCGTCAAGGAGCTGCTCGGCGGCAAGGAGCCCAACAAGGGCGTCAACCCCGACGAGGTCGTGGCGCTCGGCGCCGCGCTCCAGGCCGGTGTCCTCAAGGGCGAGGTCAAGGACGTCCTGCTCCTCGACGTCACCCCGCTGAGCCTCGGCATCGAGACCAAGGGCGGCGTCATGACCACCCTCATCGAGCGCAACACCACCATCCCCACCAAGCGCTCCGAGGTCTTCACCACCGCTGACGACAACCAGCCGTCGGTGGAGATCAAGGTCGCCCAGGGTGAGCGCCAGATGTGGGCCCAGAACCAGCCCCTCGGCAACTTCGAGCTGACCGGCCTCCCGCCGGCCCCGCGCGGCGTGCCGAAGATCGAGGTCACCTTCGACATCGACGCCAACGGCATCGTGCACGTCACCGCCAAGGACCAGGCGTCGGGCAAGGAGCAGTCGATGACGATCTCCGGCGGTTCGGCCCTCAACAAGGACGACATCGACCGCATGGTCAAGGAGGCCGAGCAGTACGCCGAGGAGGACGCCAAGCGTCGCGCCACGGTGGACGCCCGCAACCAGGCCGACTCGCTGGTCTACACGACCGAGAAGTTCCTCGCCGACAACGGCGAGAAGCTCCCCGAGGACGTGAAGACCGAGGTCACCGCCGACGTCGAGGCGCTCAAGGCCACCCTCGCCAACGAGGAGGCTGACGCCGACACGATCAACGCCGGTGTCACCAAGCTCAACGAGTCGAGCCAGAAGATGGGCGCCGCGATGTACGCCGCTGCGGAGGCCGAGCAGGCCGCCGCCGGTGGCAACGACGAGTCCACCGGGGCCGAGGACGACGACGTCGTCGACGCCGAGATCGTGGACGACGCCGAGGGTGACTCCAAGTGAGTGACCCCCACGCGTCCGACGTGACCCCGGAGCAGGACACCCCGGACACCGACCCTGCCGCCACGGCGGCGGGGTCGGCCCCGGAGACGCCCGTCGCCCCGGACGCCGCGCAGGAGCCCGCGGGCGCCTCCACGGAGGCGGAGTCGGGTGCCGAGGCGTCCGAGGGCGAGGCTGCCGAGGAGCTGCCGGTCGACCCGGCAGCCGCCGTGCAGGCCGAGCTCGACGAGCGCACCGGTGACCTGAAGCGGCTCCAGGCCGAGTTCCTCAACTACAAGCGCCGCGTCGACCGTGACCGGGAGCTGCTGGCGGAGAACGCCGCCTACAAGGCGCTCCTGCCCGTGGTCGAGGTGCTCGACACGGTGGCCCGGGCCCGCGAGGCGGGCGAGGTCGAGGGCGGCTTCAAGGCGGTCGTCGACCAGCTCGAGAAGGCGGTCGTCAAGTCCGGTCTCGTCCGTTTCGCCGAGCCCGGCGACCCGTTCGACCCGACGCTGCACGAGGCGCTGAGCAACATGGGTCCCGACCCCGACGTCGACGTCACCACGGTGAAGCACGTGGCCCGCGCCGGCTACCGGATCGGCGATCGCGTCGTGCGGGCAGCCCAGGTGCTCGTGGTCGAGCCCGCCGAGGGCTGATCGGCTCCAGCACCACCCGCGACACTGCGGTCCTCCCTCGCCCGCCTCGGCGAGCGGGGGAGGACCGCCCCCGAACATCAACGCACTTCAGGAAGGAGGGCGAGCAGATGGCAGCCACTGACGGAATGCGCGCCGACTGGGCGCAGAAGGACTTCTACGCCGTCCTCGGAGTCAGCAAGAGTGCCGACGCTGCGGAGATCAAGAAGGCCTACCGTCAGCTCGCCCGTGAGAACCACCCCGACTCCAACCCGGGGGACGAGGCCAAGGCGGAGAAGTTCAAGGCCGTCGCCGAGGCGTACGACGTCATCGGCGACCCCGAGAAGCGCAAGAAGTACGACGAGATGCGCTCCCTCTACGCCTCCGGCGGCGCCGGCGGTGGCTTCGGTGCCGGCTCCCAGGGCGGGTTCGACCTCAACGACCTCTTCGGCGACCGAGCAGGACGCGGCGGCCCCGGCGGGTTCGGCGACGTCTTCACCGACCTCTTCGGGGGCGGCACCCGGCAGCGCGCCACCCAGCGCCCGCGCAAGGGCCAGGACGTCGAGACCAACGCCACCATCAGCTTCACCGACGCCATCGACGGCGTCACCGTCTCGATGCGGCTGACCTCCGACGCAGCCTGCGGCACCTGCCGCGGCACCGGCGGCAAGCCCGGGACCAAGCCCCACGTCTGCAACGTCTGCGACGGCGCCGGCACGATCAACACCTCGGCCGGCGCGTTCTCGATGAACGAACCCTGCCCCGCCTGCGGCGGCCGTCAGCTGCTCTACGACGAGCCGTGCCCCACCTGCGGCGGCTCCGGCCGCGGCACGTCGGCCCGGACGATCCAGGCCCGCATCCCCGCGGGCGTCAAGGACGGACAGAAGATCCGTCTCAAGGGCAAGGGCGGCGCCGGGGAGAACGGCGGCCCGGCCGGCGACCTCTTCGTCACGGTCAAGGTCGGCAAGCACCGGATCTTCGGCCGTACCGGCGACAACCTCACGATCGACGTGCCGGTGGCCTTCGACGAGGCAGCGCTCGGCGCCGAGGTCAAGATCCCGACCCTGGGCGGCGCCCCCGTCACGCTCAAGATCCCCGCCGGCACGCCCACCGGGCGCACCTTCCGCGTACGCGGCAAGGGCGTCACCCGCCGCGACGGCACCAAGGGCGACCTGCTCGCCACCGTGGTCGTGCAGGTGCCCGGAACACTCTCTCCGGCTGCGCGCGAGGCCGTCGAGGCCTATCGTGAGGCCACCGCTGACCGTCGGTTGAGGACGAACCTGTTCGAGGAGGGGTGATGAGCAGCTTCGGAGTGCCGTCGCCCGACGCGGCCGTCTACGTCATCTCCGTTGCCGCCGAGCTCACCGGGCTCCACCCGCAGACGCTGCGGACGTACGAACGGCTGGGCCTGATCACGCCCGTCCGTACCGGCGGCGGCGGTCGCCGCTACTCCATCCGCGACATCGAGCGGCTGCGGCAGATCGCCGACCTGACGGGTGCCGGCATCGGGCTCGAGGGCGTACGCCGGATCCTCGACCTCGATGCCCGGGCCACCGCCCTGGCGGAGGTCAACCGCGAGTTGCTGGAGGAGCTGCAGGCCACCCGTGAGGCACTGCGGCAGGCCCAGGCAGCGCTGACGGGCGAGCAGCCGACCGGTCAGCGGGCCGGCGGCCAGCCCAAGGGCGGCAGCAGCAACCGGCTCCCCGCCCTGCGCCAGAACGGCACGCAGTCGTCGCTCGTCGTCTGGCGTCGCCAGCGCTGAGCGGCCCAGCCTCCGCGGAGCGGGGCAGGAATCACAGGGTCTTGACGGACCCGAAGTCCCTCACGAGCGGGTAGGGCCGCACCGGTCGGACGGCGCCGCCCTCGGCGACCTGGATCAGGTGCTCGGCGATCGTACGGGCCGAGACGCCCTTCACGATGTAACCCCACGCGCCCTCCTGCAGGGCCGCCTCGGTCATGTAGGTGGCACTGATCGCGGAGCAGACGACGACCTTGGTGGTCGGGCAGTCCTCGTAGATCAGCGGGAGGATCTCCAGGCCACCGATCTCCGGCATGTGCAGGTCGAGCACGACGATGTCGGGCTGCAGCGTCTTGACCATCTCGATGGCGGTCTCGGCGTCGCCGGCGTCACCGGCGATCCGGAAGCCGGCGGACTCGAGGGCGACCCGCAGGACGAAGCGGACCTCCTCGTCGTCGTCGACCACGACCACGGACACCTGGTGGCCGCGGATGTCGCGCACGGTGGTCGGGCGGGCGTCGGCCTCGGGCTGGGCCTCGACGACCGGTGCAGGCGCGGGCGCCTGCTTGGCGCTGCGGAACAGTTTCATGGTGGGTTCTCCTCCCCCTGGAGCCCGGTCATCCTGTCACGCGCACGAGCCGATTGTGGGGGGAATGCGGCGGCGCTACCTGTTCTTGGGGAGGAGCCGTCTAGACGTCTCCGCGACCCCGCGTCGAGGGGTCGCGCTCGCCGCGCGAGGCGCGGTTCTCGGCGATGCGCTGGAGCATCTCGTTGTAGGCGACCAGCTCGGCGTCGTCGTCACGGTCCGCGCGCCGGTCGGCCTGCTTGGCGCGGCGGGTGTCGTCGCGGAACCACTGCGCGAGCAGCACGATCGCCACGAGCAGCAGCGGGATCTCGCCCATCGCCCAGGTGAGGCCGCCGCCGAGGGACTGGTCGGCCAGCAGGTCGGTGGCGTAGGGGCGCTGGATCGTCGAGTAGTACTCCGCGCCGATCAGCGCCGTCGTCGTCATCACGGAGATGGCGAAGAAGGCGTGGAAGGGGGCCACCGCGATCAGCAGTCCCAGCCGGCCCAGGTGCGGCAGCCGCTTCGGCAGCGGCGCCGAGCCGATCAGCACCTCGTAGTACAGGAAGCCGGCGAGCAGGAAGTGCAGCTCCATCAGGGTGTGGCCCAGGTGCACCGACATCAGCCAGTCGTAGATCCCGGTGAAGTAGATGGCGTAGAGGCTGCCGACGAACATCACCGTGGCGAAGGCGGGGTTGGTGACGATCCTCGACCACCGCGAGTTGAGGAAGGCCACCAGCAGCTGCCGTGGGCCGTCGCCGCCGGGTGAGTCCGGGCCGGGCAGCGCGCGCAGCGCGAGGGTGATCGGCGAGCCGAGCACCAGCAGCACCGGCGCCAGCATCGACAGCACCATGTGGCTGGTCATGTGCACGCTGAACATCACGTGCGACCAGACGCCCAGGCCGCCTATGGTGGCGAAGGCGACGGCAGCGAGGCCGAGGAACCAGGCCAGGGTGCGCGCCCACGGCCACGCGTCGCCGCGCCGGCGCAGCGTACGCAGCCCTAGCAGGTAGCCGACGGCGCCGAGGCCCACGACGGCCAGGCCGAGGCCCGAGAGCTGCCACGTGGTGAGCATCCCGACGAAGGACGGCTCGGGAGGCATCGGGCCGCCGAGCAACCGCTCCGCCTTGGAGGTGTACGGCGCGCCGACCGGCGGCGGGGTGCGGGAGAGCGCCACGCCGAGGCCGATCGCCACCGACATGGCGGCGACCTCGATGCCGCTCAGGGCGGTGAAGCCGCGCCACGACGGCGCGGAGGCCGAAAGGGCACGGCGCAGGCGGGAGGCCACGACGCCGACCGCGACCAGCACGAGCACCTTCACCAGGGCCGCACGTCCGTAGCCGCTCGTGACGAACTGGGTGAGCCCGTCGAGCCGCACGTAGGCGCTGAGGAGACCCGAGGCGGCGACCAGGCCGAAGCACCAGGCGGCGAGCGCCGAGAAGCGCCGGGCAGCGCGCAGGCGCAGCGCGTCGTCGGAGCGCAGGTGCCACCACAGTGCGAGCACGCCAGCCGTCCACAGGACCGCGGCGAGCACGTGGAAGCCGATGGCCACCACGGCCGTGGAGTGGCTGCCCGCGGAGGCCGAGTGGCCGGTGAGCAGCGTCGGTACGAGGGCGGCCAGGGCCAGCAGCAGCGCCAGCGCGGCGCGCCATGCGGTGGTGACGAGCAGGGTCAGCAGCGCGAGCAGGACGACCAGGCCGAGCTGCCAGGTCAGCGAGACGCCCTGGGAGAAGTCGGCGAGGAAGGTGGCGACGTCGTCCGGGCGTACGTCGGTGGCAGGCACCGCGAAGACGTCGGCCGTGGTCAGCCACATCTCGGCCAGGGTGAGCAGCACCCAGACCCCGGCCGCCCAGCGGGCGGTGCGGGCAGCGGTGCGCTGGACGCCGACGAGCGGGTCGCGCAGCTTGACCGCGGTGAGCAGGGGGACGACGAGTCCGGCCGCCACCAGCACGGCGACCGCGTCGCCCAGGAAGGAGACGGTCGGCAGCGCCCAGGCGGTGAGGGGGCCGGCGTCGGGCAGGCCGGGCAGCGGAGCGGCGACGCCGCCCGCCGCGGCGAGCACGATCGCCATGACGCCCAGGCCGAGGGCGGCGACGGCGACGAGCCCGGCCAGCGGCCGGGGCGTCGAGCGGGGCGTGGGAGGCGCGGTGGCGTCGGGGGGAGCGGAGGTGGTCATCGAGGCTCGCGCCGCCCCTTGGCCGTGCGTGCCACCAGCGCGGCGACGAGCAGGACGATCACCAGGAGCAGCAGCACGCCGCCGGCGACCAGCCACGAGACCGACCAGGTGTCGTCAGTGCTGCCGGCACTGCCGGTGCCCTCAGGGGCATTGGGGTCCGTGGCGCTCTGCGACGGCGTCGGGTTCGGCACGCCGGACTCCGAGCCCTCGAGCTCGAGCGTGAAGCGCACCTGTCCCGTGATCGGGTGGCCGTCGGAGGAGATGACCCGGTAGGCGATGGTGTACGCCCCACCGGCCTGACCGCGCTCGACCGCCTGGCGCACCTCGTCACCGTCGACCTCGGCCTCACCCGTCTGGAGGCCGCCGCCGTCGGGGCCGGTGACGACGACGGTCGCCGGGCCACTGACCTGCTCGCTGAAGGTCAGCACGACCTCGGCGGGAAGCTCGGTGAGGGTGGCGCCGTCCTCGGGGGTCGATCCGGTCAGCCCGGCGTGCGCCTGGGCGGGAGCGGCGCCCAGGGCCATCGCCACCGTGACGAGTCCAGCGGTGAGGGCCGCGGCGAGCGCGGGCGCGACAGGACGGCGGGTGCGGGTCATCGGTTCTCCCGGGGAGGGTGTGCTGGGCCTCCGGCCATGCTACGGAGGCGGGACCACCGCGTACGTCCTGCACGAGCGACCACCCGTCGAGTTGTGGCCACAGCCACATGCGACGGGCGGTCCCGGGAGGGGCGCGCGCTCAGCAGCCGCCGAAGGCTGCGCCCTTCTTCAGCCTGACCTTGGAGGTGGGGCGCTTGCCGTGCTTCAGGGAGTAGGAGCGGGCCCAGTCGACCTGCCCCTTGGCGCTGTCCATGGTCTTGTTGCCGGCGCCGACGAAGGTGAGGCGCAGCGTCATCGGGCCCTTGGGCAGGGCGGCCTTGGCGCGCACGGTCCCGACCGGCTTGCCGTTGAGGAACCAGGTGAGGTGCTTCCGCGTGACCTGGACGGCGACCGAGTTGGCGCCCGACGGCAGCGAGCGGAGCGTGCGGCCCCACTTCGTGCCCTTCGGGCCGCGTACGCCGAAGGTCAACGGCGATCCCGGGCCGCGGGACTCGCCGAGCACGATGCTGGAGGTGCCACAGGCGCGCGAGGCCTGCGCGACCGGGACGAGCTCGTAGCGCATCGCGTACTTGCGTCCGGTGCGGGAGTTCTGGGTGGTCACGCCGCGCACCTCCCAGCGGCCGAAGCGGTCGGCGGCACCCTTGAGGGTGGCCGACGTGGTGCCGTGGGCGCCGTTCGGGGCGCTGCCGTAGCCGTCGCTCGCGAAGAGCATGCCGCCGTTGCGCAGGGTCACGCGGCCGGTGCCGGTGCTCGACTCGGTCCAGGTGCCCTTCGACCTCGACCCCAGTGACGGGGGCGAGGAGAGCGACTGGCCGTACTCCCACTCGTACCGGAACCGCGGGTCTCGGCCCCAGCCGTAGGTGGACCACGCGTGCCGGCGACCGCCGTCGGAGGAGGCGGTGGCGGTGGGGACGCCCTGCACCAGCCCTGCCGCGACGGCGGAGGTGGCCACGGCGCCCTGGCGGTGCGGGAAGCTGCCGTCCTTGACCCGGCCTGCCTTCGCGGTGACCTGGTGGGGGAAGGAAGCGGTCCGGCCGAGGTCGTCGCCGTGGGCGGTCCAGCGCTCGAGGCGTACGCGGTAGACGTCGCCGGCGGCGCGGTGGCGGGTGGTGAAGGAGGCGAGGCCGTAGGTGTCGGAGGTGGTCGTCTCGACGTCCTCCCACACCGTGGGCGACACGCGGCGTTGCAGCGTCATCCTCCGACCGGTGAGCACCACCGACGGCAGGTCCCGGTAGCCGGTGTAGGCGCGACCCACGGTGTCGGCCAGGAAGGTGAGGTCACGCCCGACCACGCCGGGGGAGGTCTGGGTGAGGATGACGTCCTGGGTGCGGGCGTGGGTGAGCACCGCCGGGCTGGTGTGCTTGCCGGCCTTGACCCGGTAGCGCACCCCCCACATCGCGCCGGCACGAGTGGTGACCGAGAACGAACCGTCGGAGTTCGTGTGGCCCGCCGAGCCCGGCACGTCGACCCAGGCGTCGCCGGCGCGGCCCGCGTGGCGCTGCACGACGAGGGCGCGGCGCCCGGACGTGCCGACGTGGCCGTCCAGGACCAGGCGTGAACCGCCGACGAACTTGTCGTTGCCGGGGGTGAGGGTGAGCGACGGGTCTGCGGCATGGGCGGGGGTGGCCTGCAGCAGCGTCACCGAGAGGACGGAGGCGGCCAGGGCAGAGGTGAGGCGGACGACGGTGTTCACAGGGGGATCCGTTCCCTTGGGGGGTCGGCGTGATCGGGGGGTCGGCCCTTTCAGGTTAGGACCAAATCTGGGTATGCGCGCCCCTTGGGCAAAAGAAAGCCACGTCACACGAATCGGTGGAGTTGAGTGGAACAGACTCAATTTTCCTGACGTTGTGCAGAGTGAGCCGTCATCACGGCCACGGTCGACCCCACCTCCGGGTGGGGCGAGACTGGAACCAGATCCCGCCGGGACCCACAGGAGGACGCAGTGAGTCAGTTCGGAGCCGACAAGTTCACCACCCGCAGTCGTGAGGCCATCGAGGCTGCCCAGCTGGCCGCCACGACCGGGGGCAACAGCCAGACCGAGCCCATCCACCTGCTCGTCGCGCTGCTGCGTGAGGAGGACGGTGTCGCCCGCAGCCTGATCACCCGTTCGGGCGCGGACGTCGCCGTCGTCGCTGCTCGCGCCGAGGCCGCGCAGGCTGCCCTGCCCAAGGCCAGCGGCAGCACGGTGCAGCAGCCCGGCGCCTCCGCCTCCCTCACCCGGGTGCTCGCCTCCGCGCTCGACCTCGCCTCGTCGATGAAGGACGACTACGTCGCCACCGAGCACCTGCTCGTCGCTCTGGCGACCGTCGAGTCCAGCGCGGCGAAGGTGCTCACCGACTCCGGCCTGACCGCCGACGGACTGCGTGAGGCCGTGACGGCCGTGCGGGGCAACCGGCGCGTCACCAGCCAGGAGGCCGAGTCGACGTACGAGTCGCTCGAGAAGTTCTCCGTCGACCTGACCGCCGCCGCGGAGGAGGGTCGCCTCGACCCGGTCATCGGCCGCGACGCCGAGATCCGGCGCGTCATCCAGGTGCTCAGCCGCCGCACCAAGAACAACCCGGTGCTCATCGGTGAGCCCGGCGTCGGCAAGACCGCCGTCGTCGAGGGGCTCGCCCAGCGCGTCGTCGCCGGTGACGTGCCCGACTCGCTCAAGGGCCGCCGCGTCCTCAGCCTCGACCTGGCGGCGATGGTCGCCGGCGCGAAGTACCGCGGCGAGTTCGAGGAGCGGCTCAAGGCCGTGCTCGAGGAGATCAAGCAGGCCGGCGGCCAGATCATCACCTTCATCGACGAGCTGCACACCGTGGTCGGCGCCGGCGCGGGGGGCGACTCCTCCATGGACGCCGGCAACATGCTGAAGCCGATGCTCGCCCGCGGCGAGCTGCACATGATCGGTGCGACCACGCTCGACGAGTACCGCGAGCGCATCGAGAAGGACCCGGCCCTGGAGCGGCGCTTCCAGCAGGTCTTCGTCGGTGAGCCCAGCGTCGAGGACACCATCCAGATCCTGCGCGGCATCCAGGAGAAGTACGAGGCGCACCACGGCGTGCGCATCACCGACGCCGCGCTCGTGGCCGCCGCCACCCTGAGCGACCGCTACATCACCGGCCGTCAGCTGCCCGACAAGGCCATCGACCTGATCGACGAGGCCGCCAGCCGGCTGCGCATGGAGATCGAGTCCTCGCCGGAGGAGATCGACCAGCTGCGCCGCAGCGTCGACCGGCTCAAGATGGAGCAGTTCGCGCTGGAGAAGGAGACCGACCCCGCCTCCGTCGAGCGCCTCGAGCACCTGAAGGGCGAGCTCGCCGACCAGCAGGAGGAGCTGCGCGCCCTCGAGGCCCGCTGGGAGCGCGAGAAGGCTTCCCTCGAGGGTGAGGGCGAGCTGCGCAAGCAGCTCGACGCGCTGCGGATCGAGGCCGAGCGCCTGATGCGTGAAGGTGACCTGGCCAAGGCCAGCGAGATCCAGTACGGCCGCATCCCCGAGCTGGAGAAGCAGATCGAGGCCGCCACCGCGGCCGAGCCCGCCACCGAGACGGAGAAGCTCGTGGGCGACGAGGTCGCGCCCGAGCAGATCGCCGAGGTCGTGGAGGCCTGGACCGGCATCCCGACCGGCCGCATGCTCCAGGGCGAGACCGCCAAGCTCCTCGAGATGGAGCAGGTCATCGGTCAGCGCCTCATCGGTCAGGAGGAGGCCGTCGGCGCGGTGAGCGACGCCGTACGCCGCTCGCGTGCCGGGATCGCCGACCCCAACCGGCCCACCGGCTCCTTCCTCTTCCTCGGCCCCACCGGGACCGGAAAGACCGAGCTGGCCAAGTCGCTGGCCGACTTCCTCTTCGACGACGAGCGGGCGATCGTCCGCATCGACATGAGCGAGTACTCCGAGAAGCACTCGGTCTCGCGGCTCGTCGGTGCGCCTCCCGGCTACGTCGGCTACGACGAGGGTGGTCAGCTGACCGAGGCCGTGCGGCGTCGCCCCTACAGCGTGGTCCTGCTCGACGAGGTGGAGAAGGCCCACCCCGAGGTCTTCGACATCCTCCTGCAGGTGCTCGACGACGGCCGGCTCACCGACGGCCAGGGGCGTACGGTCGACTTCCGCAACACGATCCTGATCCTGACCTCCAACCTGGGCTCGCAGTTCCTGGTCGACCCGACCCTGGACCCCGAGACCAAGAAGGAGCAGGTGATGAGCCTGGTCAGGGCCTCCTTCAAGCCGGAGTTCCTCAACCGCCTCGACGAGATCGTCACGTTCTCGGCGCTCACCCGCGACGAGCTGGCCCACATCGTCGACCTGCAGCTGGCGCTGCTGGACAAGCGGCTGGCGGTCCGCCGGATCACGATCGAGGTCACCGACGAGGCACGCGAGTGGCTCGCGGACACGGGCTACGACCCCGCCTACGGCGCCCGCCCGCTGCGCCGCCTGATCCAGACCGCCATCGGCGACCCGCTCGCGAAGATGCTGATCGCGGGCGAGGTGACGGACGGCCAGCGCGTCGTCGTCAGGCGTGGCGAGGACGGCCTCGACCTGGTCACCTCCGCCCACTGACCGCGTACGTGTGCCGCACGGCCTCCTCCCGGAGGTCGTGCGGCACCGGCGCGAGTTGGTCTCCCATGATGGAATGACCGCGTGAGCAAGCCAGATGCACTGCCCCGTCCGCCCCAGGTGACCATGCTGGGCTGGATGATCATCATCGGGTCCGTCTTCGTGGTGGTGAACGTCTTCGAGACCCTCACCGGGCTCCGCTCCCTGGAGACCCGCGAGATGGTCGAGGACTACCTGGCCACGGCACCGGGGTCCGACCTCGGTTGGAGCGTCGAGACCGGGATCGGCGCGCTGCGGATCACCGCGATCGTCGCGGCCATGTCGTCGGCTGCCTCGGCGGTGCTCGGCTGGTTCGTGCTCCAGCGCAACGTCGCTGCCCGTGTGGTGCTGTCGGTGCTGGCCGTCCCGCTCTTCTTCGCGGGCGTCGTGACCGGCGGCTTCATGTCGTCGCTGGTGGCGGCCTCCGTCGCGCTGCTGTGGATGCAGCCGGCGCGCAACTGGTTCAACGGGATCGCGCCGCCCAAGCCGCAGCCCTTGGGCCGTGATGACTCCGGGGCTCGCAACCCGTTTGCCCGGCCGGAGGAAGGACCGCGTACGCCCGAGGTCACCGGCACGCCCGACCGTCCGACCGACGCGCGTCCGGTCGACGGCTTCGGCGACCGCCCCACCTGGGGCGCCCCGCTGGGTGGCCCCGAGCAGCCGCCCGTGCCCGTCGGGCAGCCTGAGGGTCCTCCGAGCCCCTACGGTCACCAGCCCGGGACGCCCTACGGCGCCCCGACCGTGGCGCCCCCGCAGCCCTACGCCCCGGCGCCCCAGGCCCAGCTGGGTCAGCAGCTCGGTCAGCAGCCCGTCGGCAAGCGGCCTCCCGCTGCAGTGTGGGCCGCGCTGATCACCTGGGCCTTCGCCGGCTTCGCGCTCCTCTCGTCGGCCTTCGCCGTGATCGCGCTGGCGGTCGACCCCCACCAGATGGACGCCCAGATCGACCATGTCCTCAAGGACGTCGAAGGTCAGCAGGGCGCCGAGGCCATCACGTCCGACATGCTCATCGGGACGATGATCACCTTCGGTGTCGGACTCGCGATCTTCAGCCTCGTCGCCTGCCTGGCCGCGGCGCTCCTCCTGGCGCGGCGCAAGCAGGGTGCGATCATCCTGATGATCACCGCTGCGTTCACCGCCGCCTTCTGCCTGCTCGGTGGCCTCGCCGCCGGACAGGTCCTCCTGCTGCCGCCCGGCCTGGCCGCCGTCGTCGTGCTCGTGCTGCTGCGACGCCGCGAGCTGCGGGCCTGGCTCGACGCCCGCTGAGGCTCGTCGGGCCCTCCGGAACGTCAACAATGGGGTAGAGGCGGCGTTGGCCGCCGGCCCTCGACCAGGTGCCCCTTTTTGGGTGATTCGCCGAGATGTGCGCACTGCCTAATCTCTCCGCAGTGGGTCCGGCGTTCGGGGGAAGCCGGACCCACCTACCCCAGCAGCCTCAGACCCAACAGGCTCAGGCGCGCAGGTCCGCGGCGCCGAGCCGCCGCAGCGCCTCGTCCAGCACGTCGGTCTGCTTGCAGAAGGCCCACCGCACCAGGTGACGCCCGGCGTCGGCGTCGTCGTGGAAGACCGAGGCCGGGATCGCCACCACGCCCGCGCGTTCGGGCAACGCCTCGCAGAAGGCCAGGGCGTCCGACCAGCCCAGGGAGGCCACGTCGGAGAGGGCGAAGTAGGTGCCCTGCGGGGTGTACGTCGTGATGCCCAGGTCGGTGAGGCCGGCGACGAGGTGGTCGCGGCGCTCGCGCAACGACGTACGCAGCATCCTCGGGAAGTCGTCTGCCTCACCGAGCGCGACGGCCACGGCGGGCTGGAGCGGGGCGCCGGAGGTGTAGGTCAGCCACTGCTTCGCCGTCGTCAGCGCCGCCACCAGGTCGCGCGGCCCGGTGGCCCAGCCGATCTTCCAGCCGGTCAGCGACCAGGACTTGCCGACGCTCGACAGGGTCAGGGTGCGCTCGGCCATCCCCGGCAGCGTGCAGAGCGGGACGTGCTCGCTGTCCGGGTCCAGCACGAGGTGCTCGTAGACCTCGTCGGTCACCACGGTGAGGTCGTGCTCGAGGGCGACCTCGGCGATCGCCGACAGCTCGGCCCGGGTGAGCACGCTGCCCGTGGGGTTGTGCGGGGTGTTGAGCAGGATCAACGTGGTGCGCGGCGTGACCGCGGCCCGCAGCTCGTCGACGTCGAGTCGGAAGTCGGGGGCGCGCAGGGTGACGGGGCGGCGTACGCCCGCGGCCATCTGGATCATCGCCACGTAGGAGTCGTAGTAGGGCTCGAGCACCACGACCTCGTCGCCCGGCTCGACCAGCGCCAGCAGGGCCGCCGCGATCCCCTCGGTCGCCCCGGTGGTCACCGCCACCTGGTCCGCCGGGTCGAGGGGGATCCCGTAGTGACGCCACTGGTGGGCCGCGATCGCCTCGCGCAGCGCCGGGATGCCGATCCCGGGGGCGTACTGGTTGTGCCCCTCGACGAGCGCCCGACCGGCGGCGCGGAGCACCGAGGCCGGGCCGTCGGTGTCGGGGAAGCCCTGCCCCAGGTTGACCGCCCCGGTGCGCGCGGCGAGGGCAGACATCTGGGCGAAGACCGTCTCGCTGATGCCGGCGATGCGGGAGGCGGTGGGGCGCATGGGCCGAGCGTAGCGCCGTGGAGTCAGCGCGCCAGGCGTCCAGCGCCTCGCCGGGGCGGGCGGTCGATCTGGGAGGATCGGGGCATGTCTGACGCCACCCGCCCCGTTGACGAGACCACCGCCGCACCGTCGGCCGACCCGACGCTCGCCGCGGACATCGACGCCTGCTGCCGCCTGAGCGGCGAGTTCACGCTGCGCTCCGGCCAGGTCTCCCACGAGTACTTCGACAAGTACCTCTTCGAGTCCGACCCCGCGCTCCTCGCCCGGGTCGCCGACCAGATGGTCGCGCTGGTGCCCGAGGGCACCGAGCTGCTCGGTGGCCTGGAGCTCGGCGGCGTGCCGATCGCGACCGCGCTGAGCGCCCGCACGCTGCACCCGACCCTCTTCGTCCGCAAGAAGGCGAAGGAGTACGGCACCTGCAAGCTCGCCGAGGGCCCTGACGTGGCCGGGCGCCGGATCACCCTGGTCGAGGACGTCATCACCACCGGTGGCGCCGTGCGCGACGCCGTGCGCGAGCTGCGGGCTGCCGGCGCCGTCGTCGAGGTGGTCATCTGCGCGATCGACCGCTCGCCCGAGGGGGAGAACCCGCTCGCCGACGTCGAGCTCGAGGTGCGCCCGGTGCTCACCAAGGCGCAGCTGGACGAGGCGCGGGCCGCAGCCAGCTGAGCCTCGCAGACTGACTCTGCCGACTGACTCCGGCCGAGCCTGGCGTCCCCTCACGGGCAGGCGTCAGGCGCGGTCGTTCCCGTCGCCCTCGACCTCCTGGCCGAGGATGTCGCGGTCGGGACCGCCGTCCTGCGGCCCGATCTCCGCGCCCGGCGCGTTGACGCGCTTGTGGCGCCACCACTCCCAGGCCATCGGGATGACCGAGAAGGCGACGATCGCGATGATTGCGTAGTCGATGTTCTCGCCCAGCGCCGGGAAGACGCTGCCGAGCAGCGCGCCGAGCAGGGTGATCGAGAGGACCCAGGCCACGGCGCCGATCAGGCTCCACTTGAAGAAGCGGCCACGGTCCATCTGGGTGACGCCCGCGACCACGGTGATGTAGGTGCGCACGAACGGCACGAAGCGGCCGATGACCAGCGCCTTGTTGCCGTGCTTGTCGAAGAACGCGGTGGTCTGGTCGAAGTACTTGCGCTTGAGGATGCGGCCGTCACGCTCGTAGAGCGGGGGTCCGATCTTGTGCCCGATCTCGTAGCCGGCGACGTTGCCGCCGAACGCTGCCACGATGAAGAGCCCCATGCCGATGACCAGCTCGAGCCAGATCGGACCGGGGAAGATGTCGATCCCGGTCTCGGGGTGGGCGAGGAAGATACCCATCGCGAAGAGGAGCGAGTCGCCCGGGAGGAACGGGAAGAAGAGCCCGCACTCGACGAAGATGATGAGCATGCTCAGCCAGAAGAGCTCGGCTCCGAACTGGGCGAGGAGCCACTCGGGATCCATCCATTTCATGCCGAACAGCATCGGTTCGAGCACGACGGCCTGCAGATCAACGAGGGGGCTCACGCGCGAAAGCGTACTGGCAGGCACCTAGGGTGACGGCATGGACGAGCGCATGGAGGAGCAGCGCGCTCCCTACGACCCGATGCCGCACGGGCGACCCGAGGTGGGTGTGGGGCCGTGGCCCGGGGGGCGGGAGGCATGGCCGACCGGCGAGCAGTACGACGTCGAGCTGCTGGAGCACGGCGACCGGCGCAACGTCGTCGACCGCTACCGCTACTGGACGATGGAGGCGATCGTCGCCGACCTCGACACCCGCCGCCACACGTTCCACGTTGCCATCGAGAACTGGCAGCACGACTTCAACATCGGCACGATCGTCCGCACCGCCAACGCCTTCCTCGCCGCCGAGGTGCACATCGTCGGCAACCGCCGGTGGAACAGGCGCGGGGCGATGGTGACCGACCGCTACCAGCACCTGCGCCACCACGAGGACGTGCCAGCCCTGGCGGAGTACCTCCACGGCCTCGAGCAGCCGGTGCGCCTCCTCGGGATCGACAACCTCCCCGGCAGCGCCCACCTGGAGACGATGGAGATGCCCGAGCGGGTCTGCTTCCTCTTCGGCCAGGAGGGCCCGGGGCTCTCGGAGCAGGCCCACGCGGTCGTCGACGGCACCTTCTCCATCGCCCAGTTCGGCTCGACGCGGTCGATCAACGCCTCCTCGGCGGCGGCGATCGCCATGCACTCCTGGATCAGGCAGTACGCGGACCTGTCCGGCGAGGACGCCTGGCGGGGCTGACTGCCTCTCTGGGCGCCCTGAGTGCCTCCGCTCTGGGCGAACGTCCCTTGCCGGGGTCCGCGCCCGGCCGCCAGCATCAGGCCATGGACGTACTCGTGCTCGGTGGGACCCGCTTCGTGGGACGGGCGCTGGTCGCCGACGCCCTGGCGCGTGGCTGGCAGGTGACGGCGCTGCACCGGGGAGTGACCGGACGGTTGCCCGA
Organism: Nocardioides jishulii; assembly: GCF_006007965.1. Lineage (NCBI taxonomy): Bacteria > Bacillati > Actinomycetota > Actinomycetes > Propionibacteriales > Nocardioidaceae > Nocardioides > Nocardioides jishulii. The sequence continues at coordinate 345,971 of NZ_CP040748.1, forward strand.
GGGCGTGGAGCCGCTGACGGCCGACCGCGCGGACCCCGCCGCGTTCGCGGCGGCCGTCGAGGGGCGTACGTGGGACGCCGTCGTCGACACCTGGGCGGGAGCGCCACGGACCGCCACCGCGAACGCCGAGGCGTTGCGCGGGCGGGTGGTGCGCTACGGCTACGTCTCCAGCCAGTCGGTCTACGCGTGGGGCGAGCACGTCGACGAGTCCTCGCCGCCGGTCGACGCCGACCCCGGCCTCGGTGACGAGGCGGACTACGCCGAGGCCAAGCGCGGCGCCGAGCTCGGCATCCTCGCCAGCTTCGACGACGCGGTGCTCGCCCGGGCCGGGCTCATCCTCGGGCCGCACGAGGACATCGGGCGACTCCCGTGGTGGCTGGACCGGATCGCCGCCGGGGGAGAGGTCGTGGCGCCGGGTCGCCCCGACCGCCCGTTGCAGTACGTCGACGCGCGCGACCTGGCGGCGTACCTCCTCGACGCGGTGAGCGGAGACCTCGCCGGACCCGTCGACGTCGCCAGCCGCTCGGGGCACGCCACCACGCGTACGTTGCTCGAGGCCTGCGTCGCCGCCACCGGCTCGGACGCCGTTCTGCGCTGGGTCGACGAGGAGCAGCTCGCGGCGGCCGGGGTCGAGCCCTGGGTCCAGCTGCCCGGCTGGGTGCCCGAGAGCGGCGAGTTCGAGGGCTTCCTGGAGTCCGACACCTCCCGCGCCGCGGCCACTGGACTGCACTGCCGCCCGGTCAGCGACACCGTTGCCGACACCTGGGCGTGGATGCAGGGCGCGCCGCGTCCGCCGCAGCGCCCGGACCGGCCCGTCCACGGGCTGCCTCAGGAGGTCGAGCAGCGGCTGCTGGATCGGTAGCGTGGAGGCGTGATCGGAACCCCCGGCGGCACCCCCGAGAAGCCGGCGCTCTTCTTCAGCGGCCCGGAGGAGTTCCGCGCGTGGTTGGAGCAGAACCACGAGACGGCGCCCGAGCTCTGGATGGGGCTGCGGCGCAAGCACGTCGCCGACCACGGACTCACGTGGGCCGAGGCAGTCCCCGAGGCGCTCTGCTTCGGGTGGATCGACTCCGTCGCCCAGGGCATCGACGCCGACACCCGGCGGCAGCGCTGGACTCCACGCCGCCGCGGCAGCAACTGGAGCAAGGTCAACGTCGCCCACGTCGAGCGGCTGCTGGCCGAGGGCCGGATGCATTCGGCGGGCATCGCGGCGTACGAGCAGCGACGCGAGGAGCGCACCGGCGTCTACGCCTTCGAGAGCGACCGCGACGACGAGCTGCCGGCACCGCTCCTCGCGCGGCTGGAGCAGGACCCGGTCGCGGCCGCCTTCTGGGGTGGCGCGGCGACGTCCTACCGCAAGGTGGTCGTGCACTGGGTGACCTCGGCCAAGCGGGAGGCGACGGTCGACTCGCGGATGGCCATGCTGGTCGAGGACTGCCGGCACGGGCGGCTGGTGAAGTCCCAGCGGTACGGCGACGAGCCGGCGTGGGTCCGGCGGATGCGGACCGAGCTGGGGATCGACGACCCCGAGTGAACTCGGGCCCTGCGTCAGCGGGTGGCGCTGCGGTGCCGCACGTGGAGCCAGATCCCGGCCGCCAGGATCGCGAGCGGGCCGAAGATCGGCACCAGGAAGGTCACCACGACGCCGAAGAAGACGTGGGGCACCCACGGGACGACCCGCAGGGCGCCGAGGACGACGACGTACACGGCGACGGCGCCCGCGACGTAGGTGTCGACCATCAGCACCGTCTCCATGTCCATGCCGATGTCCATGCCGACCAGCCTCCCAGACGGCTGTACGCGGCCCTCCGGCGGCCATCGCGGCCGCGGGGGGGAGTGGCCGAGCGCGACGACGACTAGAGTTGCCCTGAGCAGGTCCTGTCTACCGAGGAGATCCCATGCCCATCGCCAGCCCTGAGCGCTACGCCGAGATGCTGGACGCCGCGAAGTCCAAGTCCTTCGCGTACCCGGCCATCAATGTCACGTCGTCGCAGACCCTCAACGCGGCCCTCCAGGGCTTCACCGAGGCGGGTTCGGACGGCATCATCCAGATCTCCACCGGTGGCGCCGACTACCTCTCCGGCCACTCCGTCAAGAACATGGTGACCGGTTCGGCCGCCTTCGCCGCCTACGCCGCCGAGGTCGCGAAGAACTACCCCGTCAACATCGCGCTGCACACGGACCACTGCCCCAAGGACAAGCTGGACGGCTTCGTACGTCCGCTCATCGACCTCTCCGCCGAGCGCGTCAAGCGCGGCGAGGCCCCGCTCTTCCAGTCGCACATGTGGGACGGCTCCGCCGTGCCGATGGAGGAGAACCTGGTCATCGCCGAGGAGCTGCTGGCCAAGTGCGCCGCGGCCAACATCATCCTCGAGATCGAGATCGGTGTCGTCGGCGGCGAGGAGGACGGCATCGTCGGCGCGATCGACGAGAAGCTCTACACCACCCCCGAGGACGCCCTGGCCACCGCGCGTGCGCTCGGCGTCGGCGAGAAGGGCCGCTACATGACGGCCCTGACCTTCGGCAACGTGCACGGCGTCTACAAGCCCGGCAACGTCAAGCTGCGCCCCGAGATCCTCAAGTTCGCCCAGGAGGCCGTTGCCTCCGAGCTCGGTCTCCAGGACGGCGCGAAGCCCTTCGACCTGGTCTTCCACGGCGGTTCCGGCTCCACGGCCGAGGAGATCTCTGCCGCCGTCGACTACGGCGTCGTGAAGATGAACATCGACACCGACACCCAGTACGCGTTCACCCGCCCGGTGGCCGCGCACATGTTCCAGAACTACGACGGCGTGCTGAAGGTGGACGGCGAGGTCGGCAACAAGAAGCTCTACGACCCCCGCGCCTGGGGCAAGGCGGCCGAGTCGAGCATGGCCGCCCGCATCGTCGAGGCCTGCCTGAACCTGCGCTCGGCCGGCACCTCGCTGGGCGTGTGAGCTCTGCACCTTGAGCACTGCGCTCACCTGATCGGTCCGGACGGCCGGTTCCCCTCGGGGAGCCGGCCGTTCGGCATTCTTCCGCGCCGGACAGAACGAGCCCGACGAGTGGCCGGCGGGTCAGCGGACCGGCGTCATTCCCGCCGGGCGAGGTGACGCGGCAGCTCGAGGAAGAGGCAGGCGACCAGACCGATCGTGAGGGTGATCGGGATGACCCACAGCGTCTGGGCCAGCGCGGCCGAGTAGTCGGCGGCCAAGGACGGGTCGATGGGCTGGGCCGCGCGCAGGCCGGCCTCGCCGCCGCCGGAGGCAGTCAGGCCGTACGCGTGCAGCCGCCAGTCGATGACCACGGCCGCGACCGCCGCACCCAGCGTGGAGCCGATCTGACGGGTGGTGTTGTAGATGCCCGCACCCGCCCCGGCCTGGTGCATCGGCAGGTTGCGGTTGGCGGTCGCCGACAACGGACCCCACAGGAAGGCCGAGCCGATGCCCAGCAACGTCATGGCGGCCACGGCCAGCCAGATCGAGGTGTTGGCGTCGATCACGAGCGCCAGTGCCGAGACCGCGACGGCGGCGCTGCCGAAGCCGAAGACGGTCAGCACCCGTGGGTGCTGGCGGTCGGTCAGGTTGCCCACCGTGCGGGCGAGCACGATCGAGCCCAGCGCGAGGGGCGCCATCAGCAGGCCCGCCTGGAGGGGCGACCAGCCACGTACGGCCTGGGCGTAGAGCATGAGCGGGAAGCCCATCGTCATGAACGAGAAGGCGACCATCGTGATGGCGATGTTGGAGATCGTGAAGTTGCGGTCGCGGAAGAGTGCGAGCGGGAGCAGCGGCTCCGTGCGGTTGCGCGACTGCCAGTAGATGAAGAGCGCCAGCAGGCCGATGCCGCCGATGATGAGCCGCCAGACGGTCACGTAGCCCCAGATGCGCCCCCAGTCGTACTGCTGGCTCTCCTGGATGCCGAAGACCACGCAGAACATGCCCGTCCCGAAGAGCGCGACTCCCACCCAGTCGAAGCGGTGGGGGTGGGTGGCGAGGTCGGGGACCAGACGTACGGCGGCGACGAAGGCGACCACGCCCACCGGCACGTTGATGAAGAAGATCCACTCCCATCCCCAGGCGCCGACCAGGAAGCCACCCAGGATCGGGCCGATCAGGGTCGCCGCACCCGCGGTGGCGCCCCACAGCGCCATCGCCTGGCCGCGGCGGGCGGAGGGGAAGATTCGGGTGATCACGGCCATCGTCTGCGGCGTCATCATCGCCGCGCCGACACCCTGCACGGCGCGGGCCGCAACCAGGGTGCCGACGTCGTTCGACAAACCGCACCACAGCGACGAGGCGGTGAAGACGACCAGGCCGAGGAGGTAGATCCGCTTCGGCCCGTAGCGGTCACCGAGGCGACCGGTGATCAGCAGCGGCACCGCGTAGGCGAGCAGGTAGGCGCTCGTCACCCAGATGGCGGCGTTGACGTCGGCGCCGAGGTCGGTGAGCAGGGCAGGGGTCGCCACGGTGAGGATCGAGGTGTCGACCATGAGCATGAAGAAGCCCGCGACCAGCGCCCACAGCGCGGGCCAGGGGTTCTCCAGCGTCTCGTCGCGCCGCTCGGGGGTGGCGACTCCCTGCACCTGACTCACGGGTCAGCCCAGGAGGGCGTCGTACGCAGCAGGGCTGGAGTCGCGCAGGAACTCCGAGCAGCGCTCCCACTCGGCGTTCTCACCGATCGCGCGGGCCGAGAGGGCCAGCAGCGCCAGCGCACGCAGGAAGCCGCGGTTGGGCTCGTGCTCCCACGGCACCGGGCCATGGCCCTTCCAGCCGTTGCGGCGCAGCATGTCCAGCGAGCGGTGGTAGCCGACGCGGGAGTAGGCGTAGACGGTGACGTCGTCGGCGCCGGCGTCGCGGGCCTGCTCGGCCAGCGTCGCCCAGGCGATCGGGGACTCGGGGTGGCTGCGGACCACCGCGGCCGGCGAGGCGCCAGCCTCCAGCTCGGCGGCGGCAGGGTCTTCGGGGAGGTGGGTGGGCGGGGGTCCCGCCATGAGGTCGACGTGAGGCATGTCGCCAAGCCTGCCACGCGGCCCCGACACCCGCCTTCCCGCGCGTCAGCGACGCCCCGCTCAGCGACCGAGCAGCGTCCGCACCTTCTCCGCACCCAGCGCCACGACCAGCGTCGGCAGGCGCGGACCACGGTCCGCGTCGACCAGCAGGTTGTAGAGGAGCTTGAAGAAGGTCTTCTGGTCGGCCTTCACCTCGTCGGTCGGGGCGGCGTCGACGGCGAGCCCGTGGGCCAGCTTCGGTACGCCGTAGACCACCGTGGTGACCTCGTCCTGGGTGAGCTCGGCCGGCAGGTTGTCGACCAGCAGGTCGAGCCAGCGCTGCTCGTCGGCCGACAGCGACGCGAGTCGCTCGGTGTCGGGGGTCTCGCGCACGGTCGTACGCTCTTCCGCCGGCACGAACTCGGCTGTCCACTGCATCGCCTTGGCCAGACGCGGCTGGAGGTCGCCGACGGAGTCGTGCGGGAAGCCGACCGACGAGATGACCTGGCTGATCAGCTCGGCCGAACCGGCGGTCACGTCGGCGACCGACGACAGCGTGCGGAAGGGCACCTGCACCGCGCTGACGGGCAGCGGACCACTGGCGGTCGCGGCAGCGCGCTCGTGGGCCAGCACGGCGACGTCGCGCTTGGCGGGGTCGGCGGCCTTCTTGGTCAGGGCGTCCCACTCGTCGTAGAGCCGCACGACCTCGGGGCCGAAGTCGATGCTGAAGGTCTGCTTGGGCGCGCGGCGCACGTACAGCCAGCGCAGGATCGACGGCTCGAGGATCTTCAGCGCGTCGGCGGCGGTCGGCACGCCACCGGCGGACGACGACATCTTCTGCATGCCGGCGAAGCCGACGAAGCCGTAGGCGACGAACGACGGCGCCCGGCCGCCGAAGACCTTCACGACGTCCTTGCCGACGGTGTAGGACGACCCGGGAGTCGCGTGGTCGGCGCCACCGGGCTCGAAGTCGACGCCCTCGTAGGTCCAGCGCATCGGCCAGTCGACCTTCCAGACCAGCTTGCCCTCGTCCTGGGTGGCGACGTTGGTGACGCCCTCGTACGCGCAGGCAGTGCAGGCGTAGGACAGGTCGGTGGTCTCGTCGTCGTAGGAGAGGAGCGTCGTGGTGTCGCGGCCACAGCTGCGGCAGTAGGGCTTGTAGGGGAAGCGGCTCAGGTCCTCGGTGCCCACGGGGCCGGGGACGGCCTCGACCGCGTCCTGCTCCATCGTCGACTCTGTCGACTCAGCCGCCTCGACGCCCTCCTCGGACGCTGCCGGGGCAGCCTTGGTGCGATAGCGGGCGAGCACCGACTCGATGCCGTGCCGCTCGCGGATCGCCAGCAGGATCTGGTCGCGGTAGGCGCCCGAGCGGTACATCTCGGTCTGGGAGATCTCCTCCATCTCGACCCCGAGCTCGGCGAGCGCGGCGCGCAACGGCGCCTTGAAGTGCTCGGCCCACGAGGTGTGGCAGTCCCACGGGTCCGGCACGGCGCTCAGCGGGCGCCCGATGTGTTCGGCCCACGAGGGGTCGACCCCGGCCGGCACCTTGCGGAAGCGGTCGTAGTCGTCCCAGCTGTGCAGGTGACGCGTCTTCACCCCGCGACGACGCAGCTCGTCGGCGACGAAGTGCACGGTGAGGAACTCGCGCAGGTTGCCCAGGTGCACGGGGCCGGAGGGGGAGGCACCGGACGCGCAGGTGACCAGCTCGCGGCCGTCGGCGTGGCGCACCGCCTCGTCGGCGGCCCGGGTCACCCAGTCGGTCGGCGGCTGGTCGCCACGGCCCTTGCCGCGTCCACGGCCCTTGCCCTGCTTCTCACCCGCCTGCTCGGCCGGAGGCCGCGCGTCGGGGGTGGGCTGGGGCTGGACGTCGGAAGACACGGCCGTACTCCTGGGGTCAGAGGGTTGCTGCGCGTCGAACGCTACCCGCCGGGGGGCGCAACTGCCGCAGGAGATCTCAGTGATGCCGTTGCGAGCCGTGCCCGACGACCCGGTGGCGAGGGATGCATGCCCTGCATGGCCGAAGAGGACCGAAAGCCCGGAGAAAGAGATGTGGCCGCAGGAACATCCCCCCACGGTGTCCTGCGGCCAACATCGATGTGACGGCGGGACCCCCAGGTTCCATGCCGCTGGGCAGAATCATGCCACGTCTCGGCGACGCCGCCAGAGAGAAGTTGCCAGTGGCACTAACATGCCACCATGCCCCAGGACCTTTTCGGCACCTCCCTCGGCCTCACTCCCCACGTCGAGCGTTTCTACCGCGAGGTCATGGGGGCCGACGGTTCGCGCGTGGAGCAGGCGGCAGCCGCACTCCTGATGCCCGTCGAGCGCTTCCTGGAGGAGCTCCAGCCCTTGGTCGACCTGGGTGTGAGCAACGTCACCGACGGCGTCCTCACTGTTCTGCCGCCACGCCAGGCCGTCGGCGTCTACCTCGAGCGTCATGCGGAAGCCATGGTCGAGTCGGCCAAGGTCATCGCCCGTGCCTCGAGCGCGGTGCGCTACCTGGACCCTGCGCCTGCCCGGACGACCGTGGGGAGCGAGACCCTCAACGCCGAGGTGGTCCACGGTGCCGCGCCGGTGCAGCTCATGGAGACCTGGGTCGCCGAGAGTGCGGGTGAGGTGATGCTCCTGCGTCCCGACCAGTGGCGCCTGCCCAGCGAGTCGAGGATGGCCGCCGCATCAGGTCGCGCTTCCGCCCAGGGACGCCGGGTGCGGGCGATCTACCCGGTGCGCGCCCTGCACCAGGCGCGGTCGACCCTGATGGACCGTCACGCGTCGGGCGAGGAGGTCCGCCTCCTGCCGGAGGTGCCGAGTCGCATGGCGATCGTGGGCGACGACCGGGCACTCATCCCCGAGCACCCGGGGTTGACCAACGTACGTGCGGTCGTGCTGCGCGACGCCGGCATCGTCGCGCCCCTGCGGCTCTACTTCGAGGAGCTGTGGAAGCAGGCCGTGGCGTTGCCGGTCTTCGACGCCCACGACGTACGCCAGGACGCCCGACGCCTGCTGCTCTCCGAGATGGCCGACGGGGCCCGCGACGAGCAGATCGCCCGCACGCTCGGCATCGGGTTGCGGACCGTGCGGCGGCGCATCGCCACCCTGATGCTCGAGCTCGGCGCCGAGACCCGCTTCCAGGCCGGCGTCGAGGCCGTACGTCGCGGCTGGGTCTGAGGCGGCCGACTCAGGGCAGCAGCATCCGGAACGCGCCGCGCTCCACGCGCCAGGTCCGCTCGGTGTGCGGCCCGCTCAGCTCGCCGTCGGCGGAGGTCCAGAACTTCTCGCCGGTGATCCGCACGGTCGTGCCGTGGAGGGCGGTCACGTCGTCGCGGTCCTGGTGGTCGCCGCGCGCGATCGCCGCGGCGTACGCCCACCGGGCCAGCGGCCCGTTGGCCGTCGACACCATGACGTCGATGCGTCCGTCGCTCACGTCCGCGTCGGGGGTGAGCTCCGCGCCGCCGCCCACCGAGGCGCCGTTGCCGAGGGCCACCATGAGGACCTCCTCGTCGGCGACCTCCTCGCCGTCGACCTCGATGCGGACCCTCACGGGCTCGGAGGCGGCGGCCTGCAGGGCGCCGATCGGGTAGCCCAGCTTGCCGAGGTTGAGCTTGCCGACCCCGGCCGAGCCGAGCTTCTCCTTCCAGTCCGCGCCGAAGCGCGCGGCCTGTGCGCCAGCCCCGAGGTGGACGTGGTTGACGACGACGGTCCCGTCGTCGGCGACGACCAGGTCGACGGGGCGGACGGTGCCCTTCATGAGCGCGCGGGCGGCCTCGTCGGCGACCAGCGGCAGGCCGACGGTGCGGGCGAAGTCGTTGCCGGTGCCGAGGGGGAGCAGGGCAAGGGTGTTGTCGGCCAGCTCCCCGCGGGTGTGGAGCGTCTGCACGACGGCGTGCAGGCTGCCGTCGCCGCCGGCGACCACGACCGTACGACCGTCCGCACCGGCAAGGGCGTCGTCGAGGTCGTCGAGGGAGGCCGTGGCGACGACTTCGACCGCGTAGGCGCTGCGCAGCACCGAGAGCGGAGCCTCGAGGTTCTCCTCGTCAGCTGTCCCGGCGCCCGAGTTGGTGATGACCAGCAGTCGCTCCATGGCCAGACCGTAGCCCACCCGGCTTTGGTAGAGTCTGGGCGCAAGAGCTCCGGTCTTGTACCGGGGCTGTTTCTGTGTAACGACGAGAGGGGCTGCGATGCCCGCGATCATGGTTCTGGGTGCCCAGTGGGGCGACGAGGGCAAGGGCAAGGCGACCGACCTGCTCGCCTCCGAGACCGACAGCATTGACTACGTCGTACGCACGAGCGGGGGTCACAACGCCGGGCACACGATCGTGGTCAACGGCGAGAAGTTCGCCACGCACCTGCTCCCGAGCGGCATCCTGACCCCGGGCGCGACCTGCGTCATCGCCAACGGCGTCGTCGTCTCCCCCGAGGCGCTCTTCCGTGAGCTCGACCTGCTGCTCGACCGCGGCGTCGAGCTGGCGCCGCTGGTGGTGAGCGCCAACGCCCACGTCATCGCCTCCTACCACTCGACGATCGACAAGGTCACCGAGCGCTTCCTCGGCAAGAACCAGATCGGCACCACCGGGCGTGGCATCGGTCCCGCCTACGCCGACAAGATCAACCGGGTGGGCATCCGCGTCGCCGACCTCTTCGACGAGGGCATCCTGCGCGAGAAGGTCGAGGCTGCCCTCGACACCCGCAACCACCTGCTGACCAAGGTCTTCAACCGGCGCGCGATCGAGGTCGATGCCGTGGTCGAGGAGCTGCTCTCCTACACCGAGCGCCTGCGTCCGATGGTCGCCGACACCTCGTTGCTGCTCAACCGCGCGCTCGACGAGGGCAAGACGGTGCTCTTCGAGGGCGCCCAGGCCACGATGCTCGACGTCGACCACGGCACCTATCCCTTCGTCACCTCGTCCAACCCAGTCGCTGGCGGCGTCTGCGTGGGCGCGGGGATCGGCCCCACCCGGGTCGATCGGATCATCGGTGTCATCAAGGCCTACACGACCCGTGTCGGCTCGGGCCCCTTCCCGACCGAGCTCTTCGACTCCGACGGCGAGGCGCTGCAGCGCATCGGCGGCGAGATCGGGGTCTCGACCGGACGTACGCGGCGCTGCGGCTGGTACGACGCTGTCATCGCGCGCTACGCCACCCGCGTCAACGGCCTCACCGAGTTCTTCCTCACCAAGCTCGACGTGCTCACCGGCTGGGAGAAGATCCCGGTCTGCGTCGCGTACGAGATCGACGGGGTGCGCCACGACGAGATGCCGATGACGCAGACCGAGTTCCACCACGCGAAGCCGGTCTACGAGTACCTCGACGGCTGGACCGAGGACATCTCCGGCTGCCGCACGTTCGACGAGCTGCCCGCCACCGCGCAGGCCTACGTCAAGCGTCTCGAGGAGCTCTCGGGCAGCCCCATCTGGGCGGTCGGCGTGGGTCCTGGTCGCGAGCAGACGGTGGTCGTCCACCCGGAGTGACCCCGACAGGGCTGCGCCGGGTCGGGCCGGGAGCCTGGCTCAGGGGCGTTGCTGGACGGCGTGGATCAGGTCGCTGCCCAGCTCGACCAGCTCCTGGCGGCTCAAGGTCACCGCCCCGGTCAGCCAGGAGGCGAGCACCTCGGCGAAACCGGCGGCGAAGAGCAGTCCGTTGAGCCGGGTGCGCTGCGCGGGCCAGGCAGCACCGCCGAAGATGTGCTGCGCCTGGTCGCCCACCAGGTCTGCGAAGTCGGCGAGCGCCTGACGCCGGCGCGCCCGCAGGGCGGCGTTGCCCGTCGACTCCACGACCGCCACCCGCCCCTTCGTCGGGGCGTCACCGAAGAGATCCACCACCGCAGTGATGGCAGCCGTGACCTGCGCCCGGGGGTCCGGGGCGCTGGCGGCGATCGCGGCCAGGGCGACGTCGGTGATCTCGGAGGCGACCGCGTCGAGCGCGGCCACCATGGCCTCGTCACGGTGGGCGAAGGACTCGTAGAAGTAGCGTTCGGTGAGCCCTGCTTCGGCGCAGATCGCGGTCATCGTCGTGCCGGACTCACCCTCGCGGGCCAGCAGCTCGACCGTCGCGGCCACCAGCTGGGCGCGTCGCGTGGCGGCGCGCTCGGTCGCTGACCTGCCCCCGTAGCTGCGCTCGGCTCCGCTCACGTGCTCATCCTGCCGGACTTCGTGCGCCCCCAAACCCCTGGCGTCGTGGGCCGTGGACCGACGGTTGACAGTGATCCAGGTCACCCCGAAACTGACAGGATTCCCTGTCAGATGACCTCGAGGAGCCCCGCATGAGTCGTTCCACCACACCCGGACGGGGCACCCGCTTCCTCGAGGGGCGCGTCGTCGCGATCACCGGCGGAGCCCGCGGCATCGGCGCCGAGACCGCCCGCCTGGCCCGCGACGCGGGCGCCGACGTCGTCATCGGCGACCGCGACGTCGCCCACCTCGAGCAGGCGGCCCAGGAGCTCGGGGTGCGCTGGCACCCGCTCGACGTCACCTCCCCCGAGGACTGGACCGGCTTCGTGAGCGCCGCCGGGGAGGTCGACGTGCTGGTGAACAACGCCGGGATCATGCCGGTGGGGGAGTTCCTCGCCGAGGACCCGCGGGTGACCCGGCAGATCTTCGAGGTCAACACCTTCGGCGTCATCCACGGCACCCGTGCCGTGGCGCCGGGGATGGTCGCCCGGGGCCGTGGGCACGTCGTCAACATCGCCTCGGCCGTGGGCCGGGTGGCCCTGCCCAACGGGGCCTCGTACTCGGCCTCCAAGCACGCCGTCGTCGGCTTCACCGAGGCGATGCGCGCCGAGCTCGCGCCCGCCGGGGTGGAGGTCTCCATGGTCCTGCCCGTGATCGTCAACACCGCCCTGGGCGCGGGGGTGGCGCGCACGCGTGGGGTCCCGACGCTCGACCCGGAGCAGGTCGCCGACGTCGTCGTCGACGTGATGCGGCGTCCCGTCCCCGAGGCCTGGGCACCCCGGTGGGGCCAGCCGGTCACCAAGATCTCCCAGGCGCTGCCGCGACGGTTCCAGGACGTCGCTCGCCGGCTGATGGGAGCCGACGACGTGCTCACCCACGCCGACGCGGGCGTACGCGCGTCCTACGAGGCGGAGGCGCGTCAGGGTTGAGCGGCGTCTCGCCATGCACGGTCGCTGTCGCCGTCGACGTCCCACCCGGCTCGGGTGCGGGTGGGAGGGTCGGCGCGGACGCCTAGAATCACCCCACGTGAAGACCCTCGTGATCGGTACCGGTGGCCGTGAGCACGCCCTCGCCCTGGCTCTCTCCCGTGATCCGGGGGTCACGGAGGTGCACGCCGCGCCGGGCAACCCCGGCATCGGGGCCTTCGCCACGCTCCACCCCGTCGACCTCATGGACGGTGCCGCCGTCGCCGCGCTCGCGAAGGAGGTCGGCGCTGACCTGGTCGTCGTCGGCCCCGAGGCGCCGCTGGTCGCCGGGGTCGCCGACGCCGTCCGCGCCGCCGGGGTCGCGGTGTTCGGGCCGTCGGCCGCCGCCGCACAGCTCGAGGGGTCCAAGGCCTTCTCCAAGGAGGTCATGGCCGCCGCGGGCGTGCCGACCGCCGGCTCGCGCACCTGCACCACCGCCGCCGAGTACGCCGCCGCGCTCGACGCCTTCGGTGCCCCGTACGTCGTCAAGGACGACGCGCTCGCCGCCGGCAAGGGCGTCGTGGTCACCCTCGACCGTGCGGAGGCGCTCGCCCACGCCGAGGCCTGCGGCCGGGTGGTGATCGAGGAGTTCCTCGACGGCCCGGAGGTCTCCCTCTTCGCGGTCTGCGACGGCGCAGGGGCCTACGCGCTGCAGCCGGCGCAGGACTTCAAGCGGATCTTCGACGGCGGCCAGGGGCCGAACACCGGCGGGATGGGGTCGTACTCGCCGCTGCCGTGGGCGCCGGCCGACCTCGCCGAGGCCGTGCTCGCGACCGTCGTGCAGCCGACCCTGGACGAGATGATCCGCCGAGGCGCCCCCTTCGTCGGGTGCCTCTACGTCGGGCTGGCGCTCACCGAGAGTGGTCCCAGGGTCATCGAGTTCAACGTGCGCTTCGGTGACCCCGACATCCAGCCCGTGCTGGCGGTGCTCACCTCGCCGCTGGGCGAGCTGCTCGCCGCTGCGGCCACCGGGGAGCTCTCCCGGGTCGCGCCGCCCCAGTTCTCCGACGGCGCCTCCGTCACCGTGGTGCTGGCCTCGGCCGGCTACCCGGAGTCCTCGTCGAAGGGCGACGTGATCACCGGAGTCGAGGCGGCCGACGCGCTGCCCGACGTCGACGTGATCCACGCCGGCACCGCCACCGACGGCGAGGGCCGACTGGTCACCGCCGGTGGGCGCGTCCTCGCTGTCCGCGCCCTGGGCGCCGACGTCGCCGACGCCCGCGCCAGGGCCTACGCCGGCGCCGACCAGATCGCGTTCGACGGCCTCCAGCGCCGCTCGGACATCGCAGCCGAACCCCTGGGCGTCGTCGAAGGCGCCTCACTCAAGGAGTCTGACCACTGATGGCACTCGTTCCCAACGTCCTGGCGACCCGTTACGCCGCCGCCGACCTCGCTGCCATCTGGTCGCCGGAGCACAAGATCGTCCTGGAGCGCCAGCTCTGGGTCGCCGTGCTCAAGGCGCAGAAGGACCTCGGCATCGACGTGCCCGACGGCGTCATCGAGGCGTACGAGGCCGTCATCGACCAGGTGGACCTCGGCTCCATCGCCGAGCGCGAGCGCATCACGCGCCACGACGTGAAGGCGCGCATCGAGGAGTTCTCCGCGCTCGCCGGTCACGAGCACATCCACAAGGGCATGACCTCGCGCGACCTCACCGAGAACGTCGAGCAGCTCCAGCTCAAGCAGAGCCTCGAGCTGCTGCGCGACCGCGCCGTCGCCGCCCTCGCCCGTCTCGCCCGTCTTGCGACCGAGCACGAGACCACCGTGATGGCCGGCCGTTCGCACAACGTCGCTGCCCAGGCGACCACGCTGGGCAAGCGTTTCGCCACCGTGGCCGACGAGATGCTGATCGCCGTGCAGCGCATCGAGGAGCTGCTCGCGCGCTTCCCGCTGCGTGGCATCAAGGGCCCGATGGGCACTGCCCAGGACATGCTCGACCTGCTCGACGGTGACGCCGACAAGCTCGCCGAGCTCGAGCAGCGCGTCGCCGCCCACCTCGGGTTCGACCACGTGCTGACCTCGGTCGGCCAGGTCTACCCGCGCTCGCTCGACTTCGAGGCGCTCTCGGCGGTCGTCCAGCTCGTCGCCGGCCCCTCCAACCTCGCCACCACGATCCGCCTGATGGCCGGCATCGAGCTGGTGACCGAGGGGTTCAAGGAGGGCCAGGTCGGCTCCTCGGCGATGCCGCACAAGATGAACACCCGCTCCTGCGAGCGCGTCAACGGCCTGGCGGTCATCACCCGTGGCTACCTGTCGATGGTCGGCGAGCTGGCCGGCGACCAGTGGAACGAGGGTGACGTCTCGTGCTCCGTCGTACGCCGTGTCGCCCTGCCGGACGCCTTCTTCGCCGCCGACGGCCTCTTCCAGACCTTCCTCACGGTGCTCGACGAGTTCGGCGCCTTCCCGGCCGTGATCCAGCGTGAGCTCGACCGCTACCTCCCGTTCCTGGCCACCACCAAGGTGCTGATGAGTGCGGTGCGCAACGGCGTGGGCCGCGAGGTCGCCCACGAGGCGATCAAGGAGGCCGCCGTCGGCACCGCCCTGGCGATGCGCAAGGGCCAGGTCGAGAACGACGTCTTCGCCAAGCTGGCCGCCGACGAGCGCCTGGGCCTGACCCGCGAGCAGATCGAGGCGCTGGTCGCCGAACCGATCACCTTCACCGGCGCCGCGGTCGCGCAGACCCAGGCTGTCGTACGCAAGGTCGCGGCGCTCGCGGAGAAGTACCCGGACGCGGCGGCGTACACGCCCGGCGCGATCCTGTGAGGTTCGCACCGGCAGGTGGCGGCGTGGTCAGTCCTCGACGCCCCGCCCCCAGGTCACCGTCTCGGCGACCGCGGGCGGGGCGTCGTCGCGCAGCTGGGGGTCGGGAGTGGCGCCGAGGGAGGCATTGACGCTGGAGAAGGCCAAGCGGAGCGCGACGTAGGTGGTGAGGGCGAAGACCTGGCGGTCGTCGAAGCCCACCGTGCGCAGCGCGTCGACGTCTGTCGCCTGCGTGGCCGCGGGGTTCCGCACCACGGCGTCGGCCCACTGCGCCAGGGTCCGGACCCGTTGGGGCAGGTCGTCGAGCTCGCCGCGCAGCACCGCCAGCGCGGTCGCCTCGTCGGCGAGGCGGCTCAACCGCCCGCCCCAGGCCAGCGCACAGTAGCTGTCACCGAGCGCAGCGGCCGTCGCGCAGATCAGCACGCCACGGTCGGCCGGCGTGAGCCGGGCGACCTCCGCGGTGTGCACCAGCAGTGAGGTGAGGGCCTCGTTGGTGGGTGGGTCATGGGCCCACAGGTGGGTCAGGTTCATCACGTAGCCGTCGTCGGCGACGTCGGCGGCGTAGAGCGTCTGGACGGCGGGCCCGTCCACGGGTTCGCTGAGAAAGGTCATGACCCATTCCACGGCCACCGCCCGGTGAGGGGCAACGGCCGGCGTGACCTGATTCTCTCTCCTACCCAGTTTGGGAGATGGTGGCCGGCGGGAAAAGTGAATCCTTGACGATCCCCCCATGAATCCCCATGACAGGAGAGGCGCTGCGACGCGCCGAAGCCACATGCGTGACACCACAGACCGGCACGGACCCCAATTGACGCCGGAGCCGGAGTTCCCGGCCGACGACGCCGCGGAACGGCACCCGGCCCTCGACTACGCCCCTCTCGACGACCAGCAGCGTGGCGGCTTCGACAAGGTGGTCTTCGGCGTCACCGCCGCCATCGTCCTGGCCTTCCTGGCCTGGGGTGCCGCCGACACCGAGGGCCTCGCCACCTGGTCGAGCGGCGCCCTGGGGTGGATCATCGAGCACACCGGGTGGCTGTTCATCCTGGTCTCCAGCGGCTTCGTGGTCTTCGTGCTGTGGCTGGCGATCGGCAAGTACGGCAACATCCCGCTGGGGCGTGACGACGAGGCGCCCGAGTTCCGCACCACCTCGTGGGTGGCGATGATGTTCAGCGCCGGCATGGGCATCGGCCTGATGTTCTGGGGCGCCGCCGAGCCGCTGGAGTACGTCCGCAACGTCATCCCCGGCACCGACGCCGACCACGCGGTCGAGACCGCGATGGCGCAGACGCTCTTCCACTGGACGCTGCACCCCTGGGCGATCTACTGCGTCGTCGGCCTCGCGGTGGCGTACGGCCTGTACCGCAAGGGCCGCGTGCAGCTGATCAGCGCCGTCTTCCGCCCGCTGCTCGGCAAGGCCGTCGACGGGCCCGTGGGCAAGGTCATCGACATGCTCGCGATCTTCGCGACGCTCTTCGGCTCCGCCGCCTCGCTGGGGCTGGGCGCCCTGCAGATCGCCGAGGGCTACCGCATCGTCTCGGGCGGCAACCAGGTCACCAACACCTTCCTGGTGCTGCTGATCGTCGGGCTGACCATCGCCTTCATCGTCTCGGCCGTCTCCGGCGTCGCGCGTGGCATCCAGTGGCTGAGCAACATCAACATGGTGCTCGCCCTGCTGCTCGCCCTCTTCGTCTTCCTCGTGGGCCCCACGATCTTCGTGCTCAACATGGTGCCCACCGCGCTGGGGTCGTACGTCGACCAGATGGGCGTGATGGCGGGCCGCACGGGCGCCGAGGGCCCCGAGGTCGCTGGCTGGCTCGGCTCGTGGACCGTCTTCTACTGGGCGTGGTGGGTGAGCTGGACGCCGTTCGTCGGCATGTTCATCGCCCGCATCTCGCGCGGGCGCACCATCCGCCAGTTCGTCACCGGAGTGCTCCTGGTGCCCAGCGTGGTGAGCCTGCTGTGGTTCGCGATCTTCGGTGGCGCAGCCATCTTCGAGACGCAGAACGGCGTCGACCTCGGTGACAACTCCACGCAGGTCCTCTTCCGCCTGCTCGACCAGTACCCGGTCGCCGAGGTCACCAGCGTCCTGGTGATGGTCCTGGTCGGCATCTTCTTCGTCTCCGGCGCCGACGCCGCCTCCATCGTGATGGGGTCGCTCTCGGAGCGCGGAGCGGTCGAGCCCAAGCGCCTCAACGTGGTGTTCTGGGGCTCGCTCACCGGAGCGGTGGCCGCGGTGATGCTGGTGATCGGCAACAACTCCGGCCAAGGGGGCGACGCGGCGCTGCAAGGGCTGCAGAACGTCACGATCGTCGCAGCGCTGCCGTTCGTCGTGGTGATGATCGGCATCTGCGTGTCGCTGGTGCGCGACCTCAGCCGGGACCCGATGGTCGTACGCCGCGCGTACGCGATCTCCCGTGTCGAGGAGGCCGTCGTCCAAGGACTCACCGACCACGGCGACGAGTTCGCCCTGGCCGTGGTGCACGACGAGGCCGGCACCAACCCGGTCACCCTGCCCGACCTCACCGTGCCCGACCCGGACGAGGCCTCGGTCGTCGCCGACGGGCGGGTCGGGGAGCAGATCGAGGTGGCTGCCGGTGTCCCCGACTCCGACACCGACGCGGCCGAGGAGCTGCCCCGGGTCTGAGGTCGCTCCCGTACGCAGCAGGCAAGCACGAAGGTCCGGCCCCTGAGGGGACCGGACCTTCGTCGTGTGCGGTGCAGGATCAGCGCTCGCGGAGCGGGCGTGCTGGCGCGAGCCAGCCGGTGTACGCCGCCGACTCGCCCTTGAGGTGCGCGATCAGCGACGCCTGGGCGCGCGGACGCGGGCTCGGCGGGAGCGGCTTCTGCTTCTTCGGGAGCTTGATGCCCTTGACGTAGCCGTACTTCTGGGCGCCGTTGTTCCCGTTGGAGGCGACCCAGGTGACGGCCTTGCGGCGCACGCTGATGACCTTGGTCTTCTTCTTGCCGATGCGGACCTGCTTGTCCGGGCTTCCCTTCTCGGCGTGGCCCCAGGCGAAGTCGATGGCGTAGCCGTTCTTGTTGACGACCTTGAGCTTGCCGGGGCGGTTCTTGATCTTGGTGACCGAGAGGGTCATCTTCGGCGACGGCTTCACGACGACGGTGAGGGTGCCGGGCACCAGCGTCTCGAAGTCGCAGGCCCAGTACTTGAAGGTGTAGGTGCCGGCGGACTTCACGTCGGCGATGACGAGATGCATGCTGAACAGCTCGGCGAACATGACCTTGCCGTCGAGGACCTCCTCAATGCGGCAGACCTTGAGCTCGTCACCATCGGGGTCGGTGTCGTTGGCCAGGAGAACGGGGAGGGCGATCGTGTTCTCGTACATCGTCACGGTGTCGTTGACGACCACGGGCGGGGCGGCGTTGGCCGGCGCGGCCAGGGAGAGAGCTCCCAGGGTCGAGGCGACCATTCCGGTGGCGAAGAGGGTCGCCAGGCGTGCTGTCAGTCTGCGCATGCGAGGAAACTAGTGCGGCGCACCCTCACTGCGCAGGCGTTTCACCCCTTGTCGCCCCGGACGTCGAGCACGACCTCGAACTCCATGAGGTCAGCGCCGGTGGCCACCGGCTTGCCGTGCTGCCCGGCATGGGCGGCGCGTGAGTCGCCGTCACGCCAGGCGGCGAACGACTCCTCGTCGGCCCACTGGGTCACGACGAAGTAGCGCTCCTCGCCGGCGGTGGGACGCAGCAGCTGGAAGCCGAGGAACCCGGGAGAGTCCTGCACCGTGCTGGCACGTTCGGCGAAGCGACGCTCCAGCTCGGGGCCGGCCTGCGGTGGGAGGGAGATGGCGTTGATCTTCACGACGGACATGCCCCCACGGTAGTCCCGGCTCGGCGGCCCGCAAGGGGGCAGTACGGGTGCGTCCGGACGGGGACGAGCCGTCCCGGGCCACACGATGGTTAGGCTTGGCGGGTGGCCGACCTCAACATTCCCGCTGCTCCCGCCATCGCCGGGACCACCCATCTGCACAGCGGCAAGGTGCGCGACCTCTACCGCATCGACGAGGGTGAGCACGCCGGTCGTCTCCTGATGGTGGCCAGCGACCGGATCTCGGCCTACGACCACGTCCTCTCCTCGACCATCCCGGACAAGGGCGAGATCCTCACCCGGATGTCGTTGTGGTGGTTCGACCAGCTGGCCGACCTGGTGCCCAACCACGTCGTCTCGACCGACGTCCCTGCCTCCGTCGCCGGGCGCGCGGTGATCTGCGAGAGCCTCGACATGTATCCGGTCGAGTGCGTGGCTCGCGGCTACCTGACCGGCTCCGGCCTGGCCGACTACGAGGCCACCGGCGAGGTCTGCGGCATCGCCCTGCCCGACGGTCTCGAGGACGGCTCCCGGCTCCCCGCGCCGATCTTCACGCCCGCCGCGAAGGCTGCCGTCGGCGACCACGACGAGAACGTGTCCTACGCCGCCGTCGAGCGTGAGGTCGGCACCGAGCGCGCTGCCGAGCTGCGTGACCTGACGCTGGCCATCTACGCGCGGGCCGAGGAGGTCGCACGCGAGCGCGGCATCATCCTGGCCGACACGAAGTTCGAGTTCGGCGCGCGCCCCGACGGCACGACCGTGCTCGCCGACGAGGTGCTCACCCCCGACTCGTCACGCTTCTGGCCCGCCTCCGACTGGCAGCCGGGCCTCGTCCAGCCGTCCTACGACAAGCAGATCGTGCGCAACTGGCTGACCTCCGACGCCTCGGGGTGGGACCGCCACGGCGACACCCCGCCGCCGCCCCTGCCCATCGAGGTCGTCGAGCTGACCCGCTCGAAGTACGTCGAGGCGTACGAGCGCCTCACCGGCCTGGCCTTCTGAGACGCGGGGCCTTCTGAGGCGCGGGGCTGCGGAGCCCCCAGAAACTTTCTCGATTTCTTCTCGTCCGGTGCATCCACGAGCGGCACATCTGCGGAGAAGACGTCAACAGGGCGCCACCGTGGTGCCCGGACGTTCGAGAGGAAGTCCCATGAAGCGCCTCACCGGTTCCATCGCCGCCCTCGCCACGGCCGCCACCATCCTCGCCACCGTCGGCCCGGTCGGCACGGCCAACGCCGCCCCCAAGGAGCGCTCCCTCGTCAAGGTGCTCACCTCTGACGGCAACCACTTCGACAAGAACCGCAACGACTTCGACATCGTCACCGAGGCCGCGCTGGCCGTCGTGAAGGCGAAGCCCGACTCGCCCGTCGCCCTGCTCGCCGACGGAAGCGTCAAGCTGACCGCCTTCATCCCCAACGACGAGGCCTTCCGCCTCCTCGTCCACGACCTCACCGGCAAGCGTCTGCGCTCGGAGAAGCGCATCTTCAACACCCTGGTCCGGGTGGCCGGCGTCGACACGGTCGAGCAGGTGCTGCTCTACCACGTCGTGCCGGGCGCCAAGATCAACAGCAAGGCGGCCCTGAAGTCCAACAACGCCGTGCTGACCACCGCCCAGGGCGGCACGGTCAAGGTCAAGGTCCGCACGGGCAAGAAGCCGCAGATCAAGCTGCTCGACCGCGACCCCAACAACCGCAACCCGCGCGTGGTCCTGTCGAAGGTCGACATCAACAAGGGCAACAAGCAGATCGCCCACGGCATCGACCGCGTGCTGCGCCCGATCGACCTCTGAGCCCGACCGGTGCGCTGACGCTGGCCACGAGTCCGTCGTGTGGGTCGCCCCCGGGCCGCTCGGCCCGGACCCGGCCGCCGGCCGTCCCGAGACGTACGACGACGTCACGGGGCGGTCGGCCACGGGGCTGTACGGTGACGAGGTGAGCGCCTCGAGCTACGAGCTGACGGTCGCCGACCTGGCCGTAGGCCTGCGGGACGGTGACCGGGACTGCCTCGAAGAGGTCTTCCGACGGTGGTCGTCGCTGGTGCACACGGTCGCGGTCCGCGCCCTCGGTGCCCACCACGAGGCGGAGGACGTCACCCAGCAGGTCTTCATCTCGGCGTGGCGCAGTCGCCACACCTTGAACCCCAGCGACCACGCGCTGCCGGCGTGGCTGATCGGCATCGCGCGGCACCGGATCTCCGACCGGTTGGCCGAACGAGCCCGTGACGCCCAGAAGGTCGCCTCGGTCGTCGCCCGTGAGGCCAGCTCCGGTGTGCAGGAGCAAGGCGAGCCGGCGGCGTCCGACGCCATGGGCGGTGTCGTCGACCGGCTGGTGCTGGCGCAACAGGTCGACGAGCTCGGTGAGCCGCGGCGTACGATCCTGCGCCTGGCCTTCCACGAGGACCTCACCCACGAACAGATCTCCACCCGGACCGGACTTCCGCTCGGCACGGTCAAGAGCCACCTGCGACGCGGCCTGGTCCACCTACGACGGACGCTGGAGGAGGTGCGTCATGAGTTCAGCTGAGCACGACCACGTCGCCACCGAGCTCCTGGCTGCCCTCGCGATGGGGGAGTCGGCCGACGAGCTCGGCCTCGACCCGCAGCAGCGCGACCACCTGGCCGACTGTGCGAGCTGCACCGCCGAGGTCGCTGCGCTGCGTGAGACGCTGGAGCTCATCGCCGTCGGCGGCGGCACGACGCTCGCCCGCCCGCCCGCCTCGGTGTGGGAGGGCGTCCGGGCCGAGCTCGGCCGGCCGCCCGAGGTCACGCCGATCAGGCGTCGCCGAGCCGTGCCGACCTGGTTCGCTGCGACAGCTGCCGCGGTCGCCCTCGCCGCCGGCGTGGGGCTCGGCGCCTGGATCGTGGCGCCCGACCAGCAGGACGAGCCGGCCCCGCAGGCGCAGGTCGTGGGCGAGGCCCCCCTGGCCTCCCTCGACGGGGCGCCGGAGGACCGCGGTGCGGCGGTCGTACGCCGTGTCGGCGACCACCTCGTGCTGCACGTCGAGGCGAGCGACCTCGGTGGCCCGGCCGGGGAGTCGGACGGCACGCGCGAGGTGTGGCTGATCAACGTCGACGGCAAGCGGATGGTCTCGCTCGGGCTGCTGCCCGCGGGGGAGGCCGGCGACTTCGACTTCCCCGAACGGCTGCTCGACCGGGGTTACCGGATCGTCGACATCTCCTACGAGCCCGACGACGGTGACCCCGTGCACTCCGGCCAGAGCCTGGCCCGGGGCGAGATCGCCTGACCGACGGACCAGCCGCCCGTGGTTCGGCGGCTCCCCGAGTGTGGCGTGGACCACTACATTCGGCTCCATGACGAATCTCGCGTCCCTGCTCTCCGACACCGCTGCCCGTTTCGGTGACCGCACCGCGATCGTGATCGGCGACATGCGGCTCAGCTACGCCCGGCTCGACCAGTACTCGACGCTCTGCGCCAGCCTGCTCGCCTCGCGCGGCATCGGCCCCGGCGACAAGGTGGCGCTGACCTGCCCCAACCTGCCCTTCTTCACGATCGCCTACTACGGCATCCTCAAGGCCGGCGCGACCGTGGTGCCGCTCAACGTGCTGCTGAAGGGCCGTGAGGTGGCTTACCACCTGGCGGACTCGGAGGCGAAGGCCTACCTCTGCTTCGAGGGCACTCCCGAGATGCCGATGGGACGGGAGGGCCATGCCGCCTTCACCGCCACCGACTCCTGCGAGCACTTCTTCGTCATCACCGCCCAGATGGGCGCTCCGTCGCCGATCACGGGCACGGAGTCGATGGTCACGGCCATGGCGGGCGCCTCCGCCGACTTCACCGGCCCGGAGCTGTCCGGCGACGACGGTGCCGTCATCCTCTACACGTCGGGCACGACCGGCCAGCCCAAGGGCGCGGAGCTGACCCACTCCAACATGCTCTCCAACGCGCTGGCCTCCGACCAGCTCTTCGGGGCCGATGCGGAGCGCCCGGACACCTACCTCTGCGTCCTCCCGCTCTTCCACTCCTTCGGCCAGACGGTGATCCAGAACAGTGCGATCGCCTTCGGTGGCACCATCGTGATGCTGCCGCGCTTCGACGCCGAGGCCGCGCTCCAGCTCATGGCCGCGGAGAGGATCACCTTCTTCGCGGGCGTCCCGACGATGTACTGGGCCCTGCTCGGCGTCCTGGACGACTCCGGCGTCGACGTCAAGGGGATCGCCGAGCACCTGCGCGTCGCCGTCTCCGGCGGTGCCGCGCTGCCGGTCGAGGTGCACCGCGAGTTCGAGCGGCGCTTCGGCGTCACGATCATGGAGGGCTACGGGCTCTCGGAGACCTCGCCGGTCGCCAGCTTCTCGACGTTCGGCGAGCCGGTACGCCCCGGCTCCATCGGCCCGGCGATCCCCGGCGTCGAGATGAAGCTGATCAACCCCGTGCCCGGCCAGTGGGACGAGG
Organism: Nocardioides jishulii; assembly: GCF_006007965.1. Classification (NCBI taxonomy): domain Bacteria; kingdom Bacillati; phylum Actinomycetota; class Actinomycetes; order Propionibacteriales; family Nocardioidaceae; genus Nocardioides; species Nocardioides jishulii. The sequence goes on from NZ_CP040748.1 coordinate 369,058, forward strand.
CGCCTGCCGGTGAGGTCGGCGAGATCGCGATCAAGGGGCCCAACGTCATGAAGGGCTACTACAACCGGCCCGAGGCGACGGCTGAGGTCATCCAGGACGGCTGGTTCCGCACCGGCGACCTGGCCCGGGTCGACGAGGACGGGTGGTACTACATCGTCGACCGCACCAAGGACCTGATCATCCGAGGCGGCTACAACGTCTACCCGCGCGAGATCGAGGAGGTGCTGCTCACCCATCCGGACGTCTCGCTGGCTGCGGTGATCGGTGTCCCGCACGACAGTCACGGCGAGGAGATCAAGGCCGTGGTCATCCGCAAGCCGGGGGCGACGGTGACCGAGGACGAGCTGCTGGCGTGGGGCAAGGAGCAGATGGCGGCGTACAAGTATCCGCGCATCATCGAGTTCCGCGACTCCCTGCCGATGACGGCGACGGGCAAGATCCTCAAGCGCGAGCTGTGAGCGGGCCACCGTAGGCTGCCCGCATGGCCAAGTCCTTCGGCGTCGCGCTCGGTGTCCTCATGCTCGTCTCCGGAGCCGTGTGGACCTTCCAGGGGCTGGGGTGGATCGGCAGCTCCGCCATGAGCGGCGTGGAGATCTGGGCCACCATCGGCCCGATCGTCGCCGGCCTCGGCCTGGCGCTGCTGATCGTCGTGCTCAAGGGCCGGCCCCACTGACGTCTGCTCCCGATGCGGCCGCTGGTCAGGAGCCTGTGCGTGGGCGGATAGACTCCGCGAGGAGATTTCCCCGCGCGCACAGGAGCAGCCCCGTGGCCACAGTCGTCGTCGACGTCATGCCCAAGCCCGAGATCCTCGACCCCCAGGGAAAGGCCGTCCTCGGCGCACTCCCGCGGTTGGGCTTCGGTGGCGTCACCGACGTACGCCAGGGGAAGCGGTTCGAGCTCACCTTCGAGGGTGAGGTCACCGACGAGATCCTCGCCGAGGTGGCCCAGATGGCGGAGACACTGCTCTCCAACCCGGTGATCGAGGACTTCGAGGTCCGCGTCGAGGCTGACGCCTGATGAAGATCGGTGTCGTCACCTTTCCGGGCACGCTCGACGACGTCGACGCCCAGCGCGCGGTCCGCATCGGCGGCAACGAGGCGGTCGCGCTGTGGCACGGCGACCACGACCTCAAGGGAGTCGACGCGGTCGTCCTCCCGGGTGGCTTCTCCTACGGCGACTACCTGCGCTGCGGTGCGATCTCGCGCTTCTCACCGGTCATGACCGAGGTCGCCGAGGCGGCCGCCAAGGGCATGCCCGTGCTCGGCATCTGCAACGGCTTCCAGATCCTCTGCGAGTCGCACCTGCTGCCCGGCGCGCTGATCCGCAACGAGGCCCGCAAGTTCGTCTGCCGCGACCAGCTGCTGCGCATCGAGAACAACACCACCGCCTGGACCTCGGCCTACGCCAAGGACCAGGAGATCACCGTCGTGCTGAAGAACGGTGAGGGCAACTTCATCGCCGACACCGAGACCCTCGACATGCTCGAGGGTGAGGGGCGCGTGGTGGCCCGCTACCTCGGCCGCAACCCCAACGGGTCGGCGCGCGACATCGCCGGCATCACCAACGAGCGCGGCAACGTGGTCGGTCTCATGCCGCACCCCGAGCACGCTGTCGAGGCGATGACCGGCCCCGGCACCGACGGGCTCGGCTTCTTCACCTCGCTCGCCGAGCAGGTGTTCGCCTGATCCCAGGCGTTGCCCGGCACCCACCCCCCGCCAGGCTCGCCAGTGCGGCACGCACCACGAGCGCGTCCGTACGCCTGCACCACCGGCCCGACTCGTACCCCGAGTTCCCGAACCACCCGGAGCCCCACCATGAACCCGAAGACCCTCTACCGCCTCGTCGCGCGCCTCGAGGCGGCGACCTGGGCCCTGCTGATCATCGGCATGGTGCTCAAGTACGTCACCCACACGACTGACGTGGGCGTGAGCATCGCCGGGCCGATCCACGGTGCCGCCTTCCTCGCCTACTGCGTGGTGACCACCTTCGTGGCGGTCGACCAGAAGTGGGGCTTGGGTCGCTGGTTCCTCGGTGTGCTGACCTCGGTGCCGCCGTTCGTGACGCTCTGGTTCGAGTGGTACGCCGAGCGTCGCGGCTTGGTCGCCGACACCTGGCGGCTGGGTGCCGAGACGGCGGGCAACCCGCTGGAGAAACTCGCCACGTTCGTGATCCGCAAGCCGTTCCAGGGCGCGCTGGCCGGCGTCGTCGTGGTGGCCGTGCTCTTCGCGCTGGCGCTGGCGGCCGGTCCGCCGGGAGACGGCAGCCACTGAGGCTGGTCGGCCCGGGTCAGCCCCGGGTTGTGCGCCGTCGTGGCATGCCCTGGATGGGCGAGGCTCAGGAACGTTGCCGGAGCGGGTTCGCCTTGCGGACGGCGCGGGTCACGAAGAGGTCGCGCAGGTCGTGCCGTGCACGAGCGAGGGCGTCGGCGTCGGGGTCGACGTGCCCGGTCTCCGTCGGCGGGGTGAACCAGTCGTCCAGCCGGTGCCACTGGAGGAGGTGACGTCCGGGCGCCACCTCCTGGACCTGCCAGGCCGAGAGGTCGCCGACGCGCTCCATGTGCCGGTCGGTGAGGAGCAGCACGGGGGCAGCGTCCGGGACGTAGGAGTGCCACAGGTGACGGACGAGTCCGTACGCCGGGGTTTGGAGGTCGTGGAACTCGGTGGTGGCGGGTCGCGCTGCGCCGAGCACGGCGACGTCGAGGTGAGGCGCGAGCCGGATGATCAGCTGGACCAGCTCGTGGACCCCTTGGGCCGTGCTGATCTCCGGGTCGGCGTTGCTCCAGGCGGACTGGCCGAAGAGGTCGAGCGTGAGCGTACGGCGCATCAGCTCCCTGCCCTCCTCTCCGGGTGCGGGGAGGCCTGCGAGCTCGATCACGGGCACAGACTCCCTTGCATCCAGGAGGTGAGGCAGGACCTCTGCCGAGTCCTCCGCCGTCACAGGCACCATCAATGTGTGCCCTGCCCAGGTGTGCATGCCGGCGCGTGTCACCCAGGAGGTGGCCTCGGCGAGGAAAGCTGCCTGTGCCACGTCCGTCACGCCCCACCGGCGGACGGGTCGGTGGAGGGCGAACGGGCCGTCCTCGATCGGCGGGTCGAGGGTGAAGGCCAGGAAGGCCGTGGGGGCGAACGCCCGGGACATCAGTTGGACCGACGTGCTCACGGGGGCTGGGCTGATCTCACCGGTGAACCCGGCGGCTGTCAGGTTGGCGGCGAGCGTCTCGACGTCCTTGGTCCAGTTGTCACCGACCGGAAGCCACAGGTACGTGCCGCCACTCGTGGGCAGGACCTCGAGGTCGTCGTCGGCCCCGCCGGGAAGCGGCGTGACGGCGTCCAGCACGGCCGTACGCGCCTCATGCCTGTCCACTCCGTCCAGGTGGACCCACAGGTCGATGCCGGCGAAGCTCTGGCGGCGCGTGCGTTCCTGGTGACGTCGCCTGATGCTGTCGAGGTCAACGGTGATGGTCATGGTGGCCAGTGTGGAGCCGGTTCCTCGGTGTGTCTCCGAAATGCCTGGCAGAAGAAGCGGATACGTCGTCCGCGAGTCGCTCGCCCGCGCCCTGCTCCCGGATCCCTAGACTCCGCCCCGTGCCTCCTGGTCTGACGAAGTTCTGCGCGGCCGTGGCCGGGTGGGTGGCTGTGGTGGTCGTCGCCACCGCGACGGCCATCGGGTTCATCGCCCGCTTCCTGGCGCCGGACGACGCGCCGTACTTCCTGCTCACCGCGGTCGTGGCTGACCGACCGGTGGCCTCGCTGCTGGTCTGGGCGCTCTGCCTGGCCGCGTACGCCGTGCTCTTCCGGTGGACCTGCCGCTGGCTCGACCGATGGCGCCACGGCGTGACCTCCCGCCCTGCGCAGGGAGTGTGGACCCGCCGACTCGAGCGGGCGGTGACGTGGGTCTTCGCCCGCTGGTGGCACGGCGCCGTGGCGGTGGCCGTGCTGTGGTCGCCGTGGATCCTGCTGTCGTGGCCCGGCCAGCCCAACCCGGACTTCGCCCGGATGATCGGCGAGTTCCTGCTGGAGCGCTCCGACTTCACCGACGGCGTGATCGCGCCCTACGAGGCCTACCCGACCTCCCACTACCTGCTGCCCGACAGCGAACGCATCTGGTCGAACCACCACAACTTCTACCTGATGCTCTACTACGGCGCGGTCACCAAGGCCAGCATCGTGCTCTTCGACAGCGCGATGCCCGGGATCTTCCTGCTGAGCACGCTCTCGCTGATCTTCACGCTCGTCGCCTTCGGCCGGGCCTTCTCGATCCTGGGTCGTCTGGTGACGAGCTGGAAGGTCCGTGCCCTCGCCCTCGCCGTCGTCGCCGGCTCACCGCTGATCGCGGTGTGGAGCATGTCCCACACCAAGAACCACCTCTTCGCCGCCGCCTTCGTGTGGTGGCTGGCGCTGGTGGCGCAGTACGTCCACTCCCCGAAGCCCGTGGGCCGGCGCTGGTACGTCGAGACCACGGTCATCTCGCTGGCGGTCGCGGTCTCCGTGCTCTTCGGCTGGATCCTGCTGGTCGTCCAGGCGCTGGTGATGCTGGGCGTACGCCGGGGTCGGTTCGCGCCGCTGGCGGTGATGGCGGTGCCGGCCCTCCTGGTGCACGGCACGGTCTCCGCGGCGGTGGCCTTCGGCGTGCTGATCCCCGGGGACCCGATCGAGACCAAGGGCGTACAGCTGCAGCAGCTCGCCCTCATCCTGCGCGAGCACCCCGACGCGCTCTCCACCGAGGACCGCGAGGCGCTGTCGCGGATCTTCGACCTCGAGGCGATGGCCGCGGCCTACGACCCGGACATCTCGGACCCGGTGAAGTCGACGGGCCCGTATGCCAAGAAGACCGAGAGCTTCCGCTACCAGACCGTGCAACCGGAGGACTGGGACGACTTCACCGGCATCTGGCTGCGCGCAGGTGCCGAGCACCCCGACACCTTCGTCGACGCACTGGTCGCCAAGAGCTACCGCTACCTCGACCCGTTCGACCAGGGCACCCACTGGTACCCGCCTTGGAAGGGTGACTACGAGCGGGTGGTGGGGGACCACTCCATCGCTCCGGTCCCGGTCAACGACGCCGCGCGTCCGGCGCTGCGCGAGTGGGCGGGCGGTTGCTACAGCGCCGAGCTGTGCCGCCCGTTGCTCTCGCACTCGGTGCGGACGGTGGCCGTCGTGCTCCTCTGTGCGGCCGCCATCGTGGTGCGCCGCCGCTTCGCCTGGCTGTGGGCGATGCCCTTCGCCCTGCAGGTCGGCATCGTGGCCATGTCGCCGCTCGCAGCCGGAGGACGCTACGCCCTCGGGTTCACCTACGGCCTGGCGGTCGTGGTGCTGCTCATGGCGATGGACGATCGTCAGCCGGAGCAGACTCCGGCTGAGGTGCCTGCGTCGGGGTGAAGAGCCACCGGTAGCCCAGGAAGTTGACCACCATGCCCGTGCCCATCGCGAGGACCTTGGCCGCGGGGGTGACCAGCTCGTGGGCGGCCGACGGCGCCACGGCCTCGGCCAGGCCGAGGGCCGCGACGATCACCGCCGACTGCACGACGAGGCCGGTGAAGAGCGTGACCCCGGCGAAGCGCAGGTAGACCGCGACGCCGGAGGACTGCGAGCGGAAGACCCAGGCGCGGTTGATGAAGAAGCTGACGGTCATCACGCAGACCGTGGAGATCGTGTTGGCCAGCACCGCGGCCATGCCGATGCCCACGGCCAGCAGCGAGAAGAGCGCGAGGTCGAGCGCGGTGTTGAAGAGCCCGACCAGCAGGTAGCGGTCGACGCTGCGCGACCCGATCCTCATGGCTGGGGTGGGGCCGGCAGCTGCAGGTAGAACAGGCGCCGGGTCTCCTGGCGTCCGCGCAGCACTCCGTAGAGGATCATCCCGACGGCGAGGAGCAGGACCCCGATGACCACCAGCGACGAGGCCAGGATGGCGGTCGGGAAGCGGTCGACCCGGCCAGTCTCCAGGTAGTCGGCGACGACCGGCAGGCCCAGGGCGAGCCCCAGGAGGACGGACAGCGCGCTCGCCACGTTGAAGGCCAGGCGCGGGCGTTCGTGCACGAGCAGGTGCCCGAGCAGGCCCAGGATCTTGAAACCGTCGCGGAAGGTGCTGAGCTTCGACTCCGACCCGGCGGGGCGGTCCTGGAACCCCACCGGCACCTCGATCTGCGGCACCCGCAGGTTGGCCGCGTGGATGGTCAGCTCGGTCTCGATCTCGAACTCCTCGGAGTCCGCCGGGAACGACTTGATGTAGCGCCGGGAGAAGACGCGGTAGCCCGACAGCATGTCGGTGACCGGCTCGCCGAAGGCCAGCGAGGTGACCTGGTTGAACATCTTGTTGCCCCACGCGTGCCCGGGGCGATAGCTGCTGGTGTCCTGGGTGTCGACCCTGCACCCCAGGACGTGGTCGTAGGGGCCGGACAGCAGCGTCTTGACGAGCAGCGGCGCCGCGGATGCGTCGTACGTGTCGTCGCCGTCGATCATCAGGTAGACGTCAGCCTCGATGTCGGCGAAGGCGCGCCGGACCACGTTGCCCTTGCCCTTGCGGGACTCCGTGCGGACCACGGCCCCGGCCTCCTGGGCGACCTTGGCGGTCTGGTCCGTGGAGTTGTTGTCGTAGACGTAGACCGTCGCGGTGGGCAGCGCCGCGCGCAGGTCGCGGACCACCGTTCCGACGGTGAGCTCCTCGTTGTGGCACGGCACGATCGCGGCGATCGAGAGGTGGTCGAGCTGCATGGTCCCCCGGGGGTTCGTCTGGGCAGGCGGGTGCGCTGCCGACCTCGTCCAGGGACCGGCCCGCGGCGCCGCGACCCTACTCGATCAGCGCACCCCTGAGGCGAGGTATCGCCAGACGACCGGGTGGGCGTTGCCGTTCCGGGTCATCTTGCGCCGCTTCTGGTAGGCCTTCACGGCCTTCTTCGTCTTCTGGTCGTAGACGCCGGTCGCGACGTCCTTGCTCACGCCCGCCGCCACGAGGGCACGCTGGAGACGACGGACGGCGTTGCTGGCCGAGCCGACCTTCAGCACCGGCCGGGCGCCGTGGCTGTGCAGGCGCACCCAGTGGCTCTGGCTGAACGTCGTGGAGGTGCGCAGGCCGTGGGCGCGCTGCCACGCAGCGACCGCTTTCTGGGTGCGCTTGTTGTACTTGCCGTGCATCCGCCACGGGTAGTGGCCCTGCTCCTTGAGCGCGCACTGGAGCGCCTGGACCCGGCCCTTGTACGTCGTGCCCGGCTTGATCGCGGGGTACGACGTGAACGAGGTCCTGATGCCGTTGCAGCGCCGCTCGGTGCCGGGGTGGTTGCCCTTGCCGAGGTCGAGGAAGTTGGTGTCGATGTTGATGGTGACGTTGCCGTACCGCTCGTCGTGGCCGCCGAGGTACTGCTTCATGCGGCCACCGGGGCGCCACCCGTCGTTGCGGATGTAGTCGGTGGAGGTGTTGGCCTTGCCGTCCCAGCGGGCGATCCAGATGTTCTTCGGCAGCTTGAACTTGCCCGGACGCTCGACGCGGGCGTCGTCGACCATCTTGATGCCCGAGCTGGCGCCGGAGTACATGCCGGACACGTAGCCGAGCTGGTGGATCCGGTTGACCCAGGCGGAGACGAAGGCGAGCGCGGACTCGCGGCAGTGCTTGTTGGTCAGCGTGAAGCCCTCGAGGTCGTACCAGAGGGTGCTGCCGTGGCGCAGGCCGAGCGCCTCGGCGTCGGCGGCGTTCTTCTCGGCCTCACGGGCACCCTGCGTACGCGCCTTCGGGTAGCGGCCCCCCTTGCCCGGAGTCGGGTTGATGGTGAAGTCGTCCTTGTAGCGCGGGAAACGCTCCTGGCAGGACGCCTGCGGGCCGAGCGCGATCGGCAGCAGCCGCCATCCCTTGCTCAGCTGGGTCGAGACCCAGCGCGGGGTCAGGTTGGGCTGGCTGCGGCAGGCGCGGGAGTCGCCCGAGATGTAGATGCCGACGGCGAGGTAGGGCGAGTGGTTCAGCCAGGCGTCCATCTTCTGCTGCGTGGGCGCGAGGCACTGGTCGAAGCCGTAGCCCTTGAAGTTGCCGGGCGTGACGGGGTTCGTCGTCTTCTTCGCGACCGTGGCGACGGCCGGTGCGGACGAGGCAGCGGGCGCCGTGGTCGTGAGCAGGGCGGCGCTGAGCGCGAGCGTCCCGGCGGCCGCGGTGAGGCGGCGTACGAAGGCACGTGCGGCGGGCTGGTTCGAGGGCATGGCTGACTCCGGGTGCAACGGGGGAAGTTCGATGACCATAACCCCACGAGTCACACCAGTAACAGCGCTGCCGCGAACTACAGGAGTGTAGTTTTCGCAGGTCAGGCGGGGTGGATGGGATGCGCCAGCGCCGTCTCGAAGGTGAGGACCATCGCCCCGAAGTCCGCCGTCGCCTGCGCGACGAGCTCGGGGTCCGGCTCGGGGGTCAGCCAGGCCTCCCGGTCGGGATGGGTCACCAGCCAGCGCCCCGGTACCACCTCGTCCAGAAGCCACCCCGAGAGGTCGTGAGCCCGGTCGAGGTGGGCATTCGTGAGGAGCTGCACCCCGTGCGGCGCCGGCACGTACGACGCCCACAGGTGCCGACGGTCACCCCAGGGGACCGAGTCCAGGTACAGGCGTGCCGATGGAGTGGGTGCGCAGTACCCCACGAACCCGACGTCGAGGTGCGCGGCGAACCGTCGCAGCAAGCTCTCATGGGCGTACGACGCCTGCTGGTCGCCGAGGCCCGGGTCAGCGTTGCCCCACGTCACGGTGCCCAGGTGCCACATGCTCACCGCATGACGCACGATCTCGGGGCCTGACTTGGCGTCGGGAGCTTCGGAGTAGGTGGCGAAGTCGCACTCGGACCAGTGCTCCAGCTCCTGTTCGACCACGTCCCGGGTGTGCTCCGGGTGGGTCGGCACCAGAAGGACGTCGGCGGAGCCGAGGCGTGCTGCTGGGGCAGTGTCGGCGAGAGCGGTGAGGTGGGTGAGCAGCGCCTCGTGACCAGCTTGCGCCGCGGACCATCGCGGCTCGGGCACCCCGGCGTCGTTGAACGGTCCGGCCGACACCGGTGGGTCGACGGTGAACCCCATCCGGGCGACGGGACAGGGGCGGTCAAATGGGGGCCGGGGCGCCGGGAGGTCGGTGGCGTCGATCGACCCGTGGAGGCCGCGGGCGCTCAGGTGATCGGCGACCTCCTGGAGCATCGCCAAGGAGGCGACCGGTCGAGAGGCCAGGGACAGCAGCGCGAGCGTGCCACCGACGGTGGGGTAGGCAGTGCTGTCCTCGGAGAGGTGGGGCACGGCGGCGATGGCATCCTCGGTCGCGTGCCAGGAGGCGTGGCGGTCCAGCCCATCGAGGTGCACCCGGAGGTCGACGACGCCGATCCTCTCGCGGCGGCGGCGCAGGGCGACGCGGGCGGCGACGGACTTCTCGTCGATGGTGACCGGCATGGGAGTCCTGGGTGGTGGGTTCCGATGTGTGACAGGCGTCGCACATCGTGGCACGCCGAGGGCTCCGCCGCCCGCCGATCGACCCCAGGGATGACGGAAAGGCCCGCGAGTCCGGGAGGGGACTCGCGGGCCTCGTTCCGGTCCGACCGTCGCCGGACCAGAGGTCACCAACACACCACTGGTTCGTGTAAGAATATATTCGATGAAGCCCACCGTCCTGACGCCCAGCCACATTGCGACACGCGTACCTCACGTGGCTTCGACGGTCCTGCCCGCCACGGGCGGACACCCCTCGGTGCGATCGCGTCGGACGACCTGACATGGCCCTCATCGCCGCGCTCGTCAGCCCTCACCTCCCAGGAGAAGACATGTTCCAGCACATCGGCGTCCTCACCCTCGTCGAGACGGCCACCGACGAGCAGCGCGAGGCGCTCGCCCAGGCGCTGCGCGAGCTCGTCGGCGTCGTCCCGGGCCTGGAGAAGGCCAGCGTGGTCACCGACGCGAAGATCCGCGAGGGCAACGCCGACGTGCTCTTCGCGATGACCTTCGACACCCAGGAGTCGTGGGCCGCGTACGGCGCCCACCCCGCCCACGTCGCGGTCGTGGAGGAGCACGTCAAGCCGGTGCTCGCCTCCAAGGTGTTCATCCAGAGTGCAGGCCCGGTCTTCCTGTCCTGAGTGCCGGGTAGATTGCTCCTCGTGGCCGAGACTTCCCGCACCCCCAGCCAGCTGGACACGGTGGCCGTCGCCACCCACGACCCGGAGCGCGAGCAGCCGTGGGCCGACCTCGGCCTCAAGGCCGACGAGTACGCGCGCATCCGCGAGATCCTCGGGCGTCGCCCCACCAGCTCCGAGCTGGCGATGTACTCGGTGATGTGGAGCGAGCACTGCTCCTACAAGTCCACCAAGGTCCACCTGAAGCAGTTCGGCGAGATCCCGCAGGAGACCCCGGTCGGCAAGATGCTCGCCGGCATCGGTGAGAACGCCGGCGTCATCGACATCGGCCAGGGCTACGCGGTCACCTTCAAGGTCGAGTCGCACAACCACCCGTCGTTCGTCGAGCCCTACCAGGGCGCCGCGACCGGCATCGGTGGCATCGTGCGCGACATCCTGGCGATGGGTGCCCGCCCGGTCGCCGTGATGGACCCGCTGCGCTTCGGCCCGCTCGACGAGCCCGACACCCACCGCGTGCTGCCCGGCATCGTGGCCGGCGTCGGCGGCTACGGCAACTGCCTGGGCCTGCCCAACATCGGCGGCGAGGCCGTCTTCGACCAGACCTACCTCGGCAACCCGCTCGTCAACGCCGGCGCCATCGGCGTCCTGCGCCACGAGGACCTTCACCTCGCCAACGCGACCGGCCTGGGCAACAAGGTCATCCTGTACGGCGCCCGCACCGGCGGCGACGGCATCGGCGGCGTCTCGGTGCTCGCCTCCGAGACGTTCGACGAGGGCGGCCCCGCCAAGCGGCCCAGCGTGCAGGTCGGCGACCCGTTCATGGAGAAGCTGCTCATCGAGTGCACGCTCGAGCTCTTCGCCGCCGGCGTCGTCTCCGGCATCCAGGACCTCGGCGGCGCTGGCCTGTCCTGCGCCACCTCCGAGCTGGCCTCGGCCGGTGACGGCGGCATGCACGTCGAGCTCGACCTCGTACCGCTGCGCGACTCCACGCTCGCTCCCGAGGAGATCCTCATGAGCGAGTCGCAGGAGCGCATGATGGCCGTCGTCACGCCCGACAACGTCGACGCCTTCATGGAGATCTGCGCCAAGTGGGACGTCGAGGCCACGGTCGTCGGTGAGGTCACCGACACCGGCCGCCTCGAGATCGACTGGCACGGCGAGCGCGTCGTCGACGTGCCGCCCGGCTCGGTGGCCCACGACGGCCCCGTCTACGAGCGTCCTTACGCGCGCCCCGAGTGGCAGGACGCCCTCCAGGCCGACGCCGCCGAGGCGCTCGCGCGGCCCGGCAGCGGTGACGAGCTGAAGCAGACGCTGCTCACCCTGGTCGGCAGCCCCAACCTCTGCGACAAGTCCTGGATCACCGACCAGTACGACCGCTACGTGCGCGGCAACACCGTCTCGGCCCAGCCCGAGGACTCCGGCATGATCCGCGTCGACGACGAGACCGGTCTCGGCGTCTCGCTCTCCACCGACTGCAACGGTCGCTACGCCAAGCTCGACCCCTACACGGGTGCGCAGCTCGCGCTGGCCGAGTCCTACCGCAACGTCGCCACCGGCGGCGCCACGCCGCTGGCGATCTCCGACTGCCTCAACTTCGGCTCGCCGGAGGACACCGGCGTGATGTGGCAGTTCGCTGAGGCCTGCCGCGGCCTCAAGGACGCCTGCCTCGAGCTCGGCATCCCGGTCACGGGCGGCAACGTCTCGCTCTACAACCAGACCGGCGAGACCGCGATCCTGCCGACCCCGGTGGTCGCCGTCCTCGGCGTCATCCAGGACGTCGCGAAGCGCACGCCCAGCCACTTCCGCGCCGCCGGCGAGCAGGTCCTGCTGCTCGGTGAGACCCGCGAGGAGCTGTCGGGCTCGGAGTGGGCCCACGTCGTGCACGGGCACCTCGGCGGTCTCCCGCCGAAGGTCGACCTGGCAGCGGAGAAGGCGTTGGCCGACGTGCTGACCACGGCCGCCAGCGAAGGCCTCGTCTCCGCGGCCCACGATCTCTCCGACGGCGGCCTCGCGATCGCCCTGGCCGAGGCGGGCTTCCGCCACGGGATCGGCGCCACGGTCAACGTCTCGGGGGTCGCCGACGACGCCTTCGTCGCCCTCTTCTCCGAGTCGTCCGCGCGGGCCCTGGTCACGGTCACCGACGAGCAGGCCGACCGCTTCGCGGCGCTGGCCGGCGAGCACGGTGTCAAGGTCACCGCACTGGGCCGCACCGGCGGTGAGGACCTCGTCGTCGAGGGCGCCTTCTCGGTGCCCGTCGCCGAGGTGAAGGACGTCTGGTCCGCCACCCTCCCCGCCGCGCTGGGCTGAGGTCGTACGCCGTGGAGCCGCTGCAGGTGGTCCTCCCCGACGCCGCCCTCGCTGCGGCGGTCGGTGAGATCGACGGCGCCGAGGTGTCGGTGTGGAGCGGCGCCGACGAGCCGCCGCGGCACGTCGACCTGTGGGTGCCGCCGTACCTGACCTCCACGGTCGCGATCGACCGGGTCGGTGACCTCCCGGGGCTGCGCGTCGTCCAGCTGCAGATGGCCGGCTACGACGGCATGCCCGAGAAGATGCCGCCCGGCGTGACCATGTGCAACGCCAGCGGCGTGCACGACGACGCCACCGCCGAGCACGCGGTCGGGCTGATCCTGGCGTCGCTGCGCGGCACCGTCGAGGCTGTCCGCCACCAGGCCGAGGGCCGGTGGGTGCGGATGCCGGGGCGCCAGTCGCTCGCCGACGCCCGCGTCCTGATCCTCGGTTACGGCTCCATCGGGCGTGCGCTCGCCGAGCGGCTGCTCCCGATGAAGGCCATCGTCACCGGGGTCGCGAGTCGTCCGCGCTCGGACGACCTGCTCGACGAGGTGCACGGGTTCGGCGACCTGCCCGCCCTGCTGCCGGCCCAGGACGTCGTCGTGCTCCTGGTGCCCCACACCGACCGCACCGACAAGATGGTCAACGACGCCTTCCTGTCGAAGCTCTCCGACGACACCCTGGTCGTCAACGTCGCGCGCGGCGCGGTGGCCGACACCGACGCGATCCTGGCGCACGCCGGTCGGCTCCGCTTCGCCCTCGACGTCACCGACCCCGAGCCGCTGCCCGACGGCCACCCGCTCTGGTCGGCTCCCGGCGTACTGATCACCCCGCACGTGGCCGGTGGCACCACCGCGATGCTGCCGCGGATGGCCGCGCTGGTGCGCGCCCAGGCCGAGCGGCTGGTGGCCGGCGAGGAGCTGGCGCACGTCGTGCACCGCGGCTGAGCTGAGCCCGAGAGAGCTGAGTCCTGCGGCGACCCCGCGACCCAAGAACGCGGCCAGTTCGGGTCAGCATGTGACCCACACTGGCCGCGTTCTTGGCATTCTGGGGGCGTGCCCACCGCCGACGACTTCCGCGCCCTCGCCCGTTCCTCCCCGTGGCGCTGCTCGACGGCGCACTTCACCCGGCGCGGCGCCGGGGCGCCTGACGTCGAGGCGTGGCTGGAGCGGCCTGGCACGATGACGGTCCGCGACGAGCGCGGCACCCACCGCTGGGTCAACAACCGTCAGGCGGAGATCCCCGCCCAGGTCCTGCGGGCTGCCGGTCGGATGCCCGAGACCTACACCGACGAGGACGTCGTACGCGCCCACCTGGAGGCACCCGTCTCCTGGGCCCGCGACGTCACCCCGATCACGCGTGACGACGGCCTGGTCCTGGTGCGTCCGGACGACGACTCCTGGCCCGGTGCCCGCCACCCGTACCTCGAGGTCGACGACCCGATGTACGACAACTACCTCTGGGTCGCGATGCTCGACCCCCGCGAGCTCGCCCGGGGCGTCGAGGTGAGCGACGTGCGCGAGGTGCAGCACCACGGGCGTACGGCGTGGGCCGCGCGCTGCGTGCCCACGGAGAGCTACGACCCGCGGTGCGGCTGCTGCGAGCTGCTGTGGAGCGAGGTGAGCGAGCGGCTCGAGGCGGAGGCGGGCGGCCCCGAGCCGGACCCCGAGGCGGTCTACCCCGAGGCGTACGACGTGGTGCTCGACCACGCCACCGGCTTCGTCGTCCAGCTCACCCCGCTCGGGGAGAGCTCGCGCGCCGACCTGGCGTTCGACGTCGAGATCCCCTCGGCCACCTGAGCCGAGTGGATCCGCAGGCCGGGCTCAGTCCGCCCGGCGCATCGACCGCACGCCCACCCCGATCCCCAGCAGCGCGACCACCCCGGCCCCGGCGAACCCGGCGGCCACCGTGTCGAGCGGGAACTGCCCGGAGAAGAGCGCGCGGACGCCCTCGACGACGTACGTCAGGGGGTTGAGGTCGGAGGCGACCTGCATCCACCGCGGTGCTCCCTCGACCGGGAGCAGCACGCCCGCGAGCAGCAGCACCGGGAAGAGGAAGGTCTGCTGCACGGTCCAGAACATCCAGTCCTGGCCCTTCGCGGCGAGCGCGAGCGCGAAGGAGAGCGCGCCGACGCCGATGCTGAAGAGCGCCAGGATGAGCAGCGCCACCAGGACGCCGCCGACGTGCAGGTCGAAGCTGAACGGGGTGACCACGACCAGGATGATCGCGGTCTGCATCAGCATCGGCACGATCTCCTTCAGGGCCCGCCCGACCAGGAGTGCTGGACGCCCCAGCGGTGAGACCAGCTGGCGCTCGTGCGAGCCGGACTGCATCTCCTCCATCAGGTTGGCGCCGGTGAAGCTCGCGCCCATCAGGCAGGTCATCGCGATGATGCCCGGCACGAACCACTGCAGCGCCGATCCCTCGGCCAGCTCGGGGAGCAGGGGAGCGAAGAGCGCCAGGAAGACCAACGGCTGCACCATCGCGAAGAGCACCGACATCGGCTCGCGCCACACCGGCTTCAGCTCCCGTGCCATCACGTTGAGGGTGTCGCCGACGAAGCTGCCCCGCGGTGCGGTGCGGTCGAGACCCTGCTGGGTCGTCCTCGTGGATGTCATCGTGCTCATGCCGCCACCTCGTCCTCGTCCTGCTTCGTCTCGGTCGCGGCGCCCTCGTGGGCGTCGCGCAGGCTCCTGCCGGTGAGCTCGAGGAAGACGTCGTCGAGCGTGGGGCGGGCGACCTCGACGCTGCGGACCGCCAGGTCCTGACCCGCCAGGTCGACCAGCAGGTCGCTCACCTCGGCGTGTGCGCCACGCGAGCGCAGCCGCACCTCGGAGCCGGTCTGCTCGACGAGTGCCTCGGCCCCGACCCGCGCGATCCGGGTCGTGGCCGTGGCCGCCGCGGACTCGTCGTCGAAGCCGAGCACCACCAGGTCGCGCAGTCCGCGCTTCAAGGTGGTGGCGGAGGCGTCGGCGATCATCCGACCGCGGTCGATCACGATCACCCGCTCGGCGAGGGCATCGGCCTCCTCCAGGTAGTGGGTGGTCAGCACGACCGTGCTCCCGGTCTCGCGGTGGAGCCGTCGCACGAGCTCCTGCAGGTTGGCCCTGTTCTGCGGGTCGAGCCCGGTCGAGGGCTCGTCGAGGAAGAGCACGCGGGGCAGGTGGACCAGCCCCATCGCGATGTCGAGCCTGCGCCGCTGACCGCCCGACAGGGTGGAGACCTTGCGGCGGGCCACCGCGGTCAGGTCGAGGTCGTCGATCAGCTCGTCGGCCCGGGCGTGCGCGGCGCGGCGACCCAGGCCGTACGCCCGGCCCTGGCTGACCAGCTCGTCGCGCCCGAGCTGCTGGAGCCCGGCGCCGTTGCCCTGACCGACGTAGCCGATCGAGCGGCGGACGTCGCGCTGGGCGGTGACCACGTCGTGGCCGGCCACGTGGGCCGTGCCGGTGGTGGGGGCGACCAAGGTGGTGAGCATGCGCAGCGTCGTCGTCTTGCCGGCGCCGTTGGGCCCCAGGAAGGCGACCAGCTCGCCCTGGCCGATCTCGAGGTCGAGGTCGCGGACGGCCTCGACGGTCTGCTTGCCCGGCCCTCGGTAGTGGCGGGTCAGTCCGCGCGTCACGATCGCGGATCCCTCGGTGGTGGTTGTCGTCGTCATGGGTCCGACGCTAGGGATGATTCAGGTCACTTCTTGACCTCAATCAGGACTAGTTTCGTTTCCATGAGCACGAGTCAACGGATGCTGCGGCTCCTCTCCCTGCTGCAGACGCACCGCTACTGGCCGGGCGGCGAGCTCGCCGACCGCCTCGAGGTGAGCGCCAGGACGCTGCGCCGCGACGTGGAGCGGCTGCGCGACCTGGGCTACCAGGTCGACGCCGTACGCGGTGTCGCGGGCGGCTACCAGCTGCGGGCGGGCGGTGCGATGGCGCCGCTGCTGCTCACCGACGAGGAGGCCGTGGCGGTGGCCGTGGCCCTGCGGGGAGCGGCCGGGACGGCGGCCGGTGTCGGGGGAGGGCCGGACTGGGCGTTGCAGGCGCTCACCAAGGTGGTCGGCCTGATGCCGCCGCTGCTGCGCCGCCAGATGGACGCGGTGCGGTCGCAGACCGACACCCCGGCGCCCTGGTCGGGGGCGCCGGTGCTCGACGCGGCGGTGCTCAGCGCCCTGGCCCAGGCGTGCCGCGACACCGAGCCGCTGCGCTTCGACTACGCCGCGCGCGACGCCGAGCCGAGCCACCGCTGGGTCGAGCCCCACCGACTCGTCGCGCTCGGACGCCGGTGGTACCTGGTGGCGTACGACCGTGACCGCCAGGACTGGCGCACCTTCCGCGTCGACCGGGTCACCGCGCCGGAGCCGACCGGGCAACGGTTCCGGCCCCGCGACCTGCCCGGCGGTGACGCCGTCGAGTTCGTGAGGGCCGGCATCCGTCGCGCGCAGCCGCACCACGAGGTGCGGGTGACGATCGAGGCCCCGGTCGACGAGGTCGTCGCAGCCGTGGGGCGCTGGGGCCGGGTCACGCCTGAGGGTGTCGGCTGCCGCCTGGAGATGGAGGTGGACAGCCTGGGGTGGCCCTTGATGGTCCTCGGTGAGGTCGGCGCCGACTTCCACGTCGAGTCGCCGCCCGAGCTGGCCGACGCGGTGGCGGAGGTGGCCGCCCGCTTCGCCCGGGCGGCTGGTTAACCTCGAGACATGCCTGCCCATCTTCGTCTCGCCACCCCCGAGGACGTCGCGGCTGCGCTCGCCGGGCGTACGCGCGCCGACCTCAAGCTGCTCACCAAGCACTACATGGCGGTTCTCAACGAGCGGGCGCCCGGCCACTCGGTGGAGGTGCGGGTGCCGCCCTTCGCCGCCGTCCAGGTGATCCCGGGCGTACGCCACACGCGCGGCACCCCGCCAGCCGTGGTGGAGATGGACGCGGAGACCTGGATCGCGCTGGCGCGCGGCGACGTGTCGTGGTCCGAGGCGGAGGCCGCCGGGCGGGTCCGGGCGAGCGGCCAGCGGGCCGACCTGACGCCCTACCTCCCGCTCACGTGACGCTACGGCAGGATGTGCCCATGCAGATCACCTCGCTCGGCTTCCGCACTGACATCGCGATCCTGACTGCCTCCGGCAGCACGGTCACCGACTGCGGCACGCACCTGCTGGTGACCACCCCTGACAACCCCTCCTACCACTGGGGCAACTTCATGCTGCTGCGTGAGCTGCCGGCGCCCGGCGGCGCCCGGGAGGTGATGGGTGCCTTCGACACCTGGTTCGCGACCGCACGTCACCGCGCGATCGGCATCGACTCCCCGGTCGACGTCGACGTCAGCGAGTTCGAGGTCGACGGGATGGACAAGGACGTCTCCCACGTGATGACGGCCGAACGCCTGCTGGCCCCCGAGCGCCCGTTCGCCGGTGGCGGGATCCGCCCGCTCACCCCGGACGAGTGGGACAAGTGGGTCGACCTCGACCTGTCGGTCTACGCCGCCGAGGACCGGCGTTACCACCGGGCGTACGTCGAGGGCCGCGCCCGGCAGGAGCAGCGCCTGGTCGCCGCAGGGCTGGGGCACCGGTGGGGTGTCTTCGTCGACGGCCGCCTCGCCGCCAGCGCCGGTCTCTACGACACCGGTGACGGCGTCTTCCGCTTCCAGAGCATCGCCACCCACCCCCGTCGCCGCGGGCTGGGCATCGCCACGACCCTGGTCCACCGGATGGCCGAGCGCGCTGTCGAGGAGCAGGGAGCGCGTCAGCTGGTCATCGTCGCTGACCCCGAGGGCCCGGCGTACGGGATCTACCGCCGCCTCGGCTTCGAGACCGCGGAGGTCGCGGTCGAGCTGCACCAGTCGTTGCCGGGCGAGATCGCCTGACCACGTCCCGGGGATGGGGGCGCTGTCGTCGTCGCTAAGGTGGAGCGCATGACTGACGCGCTCCGAGCCCGCATCACCGAACTTCTTCCCGGCCTGCGCCGTGACCTGGAGGATCTTGTCCGGATCCAGTCCGTCTCGGCCGACCCCGCCCGCGCCGGTGAGGTGCAGCGCAGCGCCGAGGCCGTCCGCGACCTCTTCGCCGCCGAGGGCTTCAGCGCCCGCATCGTCTCGGGCAACGACGACGGCTCCGCGCCTGCCGTGATCGCCCGCAAGGAGGGGCCCGCGGGAGCGCCGACCGTCCTGCTGTACGCCCACCACGACGTGCAGCCCGAGAACGACCACGCCGACTGGGACTCGCCGCCGTGGGAGCCCACCGAGCGCGGCGACCGTCTGTACGGCCGCGGCACCGCCGACGACAAGGCGGGCGTCATCACCCACCTCGCCGCCGCCCGCGCCTTCGGCGACGAGCTCCCCGTCACCCTCGTCCTCTTCATCGAGGGCGAGGAGGAGGTGGGCTCGGAGTCGCTCCCGGCCCTGCTCGCCACCTACAAGGACGAGCTCGCCGCCGACGTCATCGTCATCGCCGACTCGGGCAACTGGGACATCGGTGTTCCTGCCCTCACCACCAGCCTGCGCGGCCTGGTCCGCCTCGACGTCGAGGTGCGTACGCTCACCCACGCCGTCCACTCCGGCATGTGGGGCGGCCTCGTCCCCGACGCGATCATGACGCTGAGCCGACTCATCGCCTCCTGCTTCGACGACGCCGGCAACCTGGTCATCGAGGGCCTCAAGGGCAGCGCCGCGGCCGACGTGGACTACCCCGAGGAGCGCCTGCGGGCCGAGTCCGGCGCCGCCCCCGGCGTCGAGTGGATCGGGTCCGGCCCGGTCGTCGAGCGTCTGTGGACCCAGCCTGCCCTGTCGATCACCGGCTTCGACGCCCCCAAGGTCGACGGCGCCTCCAACACGCTCGTCCCCGCAGCGCGGGCGCGCTTCAGCCTGCGTACGGCCCCGGCCGACACCTCCGCCAACGCCCTCGCCGCGCTGCAGGCCCACCTCGAGAAGCACGTGCCGTGGGGCGCGACGCTCGACATGGTGGTCGTCGACACCGGCGAGGCCACCCAGATCGAGGCGACCGGTCCGGCGTACGACGCGGCCCGCGCTGCCTTCACCGAGGCGTGGAGCGGAACCGCCCCCGTCGACATGGGCGTGGGTGGCTCGATCCCGTTCATCGCCGAGTTCCTCGACGCGTTCCCGCAGGCCAGTGTGCTGGTCACGGGTGTCGAGGACCCCGACACCCGGGCGCACGGCGCCAACGAGGGACTGCACCTCGCCGAGTGGGAGAAGGTCCTGCTCGCCGAGACGCTGTTGCTGCGCAACTTGGGTGAGTGACCTGGCCTGAGGCTCAGACGACGAGGGGTGTCTCCACCGCGTGGACGGAGACATCCCCTCGTCATGGCCGCGTGCGGCCGAGTCAGTGCGCTCAGGCGGGCACGTTGAAGGTGCTGGTGCTGCCGGGACCCGAGGGGATGTTGGCGGCGACTGTAGTCACGCTGATCGTGGTGGCCGCAGTGCTCGCGGTTTCGACGTTGATGCGCACGGTCGTGCTCATCGGGGTCGTCGGGGTGGCGTTCTTGCCGAAGAAGTTGGGCGGGAAGGTTGCCGTCGCGCTGTTGGTATCGAGACCGGTGACCGTGATCCCCGAGAAACCGTCGAGGTCAACAGTGGCGCCGAAGTAGGTGCCGGTGAGACCAGTGATGATGCCCGCTGAGTTGGAGAAGGTCATCACGATGCCCGCGGTGTCCGCCGTTCCGGTGTTGATCATGTCGAACGCGGCGAAGTGGAGGGTGCTTGCGGGTGTGCCTCGGGTCGGGGTGGACGCCACCGTGGTGGACATGTCAGGTGCGGCAACGGGCGGCGACGCCGCGAAGGCGGGCGCCGCGGCAGCGACGGTGACCGCCGGCACGGACCAGGCGGCTGTACGGATGACGGCTCGGCGGCTCGGGGTGACGTGGGTCATGTGGAGTCCTTCAAAGGGTGTCGGGAATCTCACATATATTCTCTAGACCACTGGCCGGGGTCAACCCCTATCCAGAACGAATTGTCCGGGAATCGAAGATGTAACGCTTCTGACACGCAGGAAGCCCCCGCCGGAGCGGGGGCTTCGCTGGTTGAGGCGTCGGTCAGACGATCGTGAAGGTGCCGAGGGTGTAGTCCTCGGTGGCGATCGGCGAGAGCTGCGACGCGTACGGCGTGGGGTTGGTCGGGTTGCCGGCCGCATTGCGGCCCTGGAGCTGCGACTGCGGGGGGTCGAGGGTCAGGGTGACTGCCCCGGTCGGGTTGCCCGCCGGGATGGTGAGCCCCTCGGCGCCGGAGCCGCTCGCGGTGAGACTCAGGGCCGACCCGTTGGTGAACGGGGTACGCGGGATGGTGAGGTTGGTGATCGACTCGCCGGAGTAGGCGCCGGACAGGGTCGTCGTGGAGACCGAGGTGCCTTCGACCGTGGCAGGGTTGCCCAGGATCAGGCCTCCCAGGATGCCGGCGAGACCTGCGGGGATGGTCACGGTGGACTCCGTCTGGACCGGAGCCGCCGTCGCGCCGCGCGGGACCTCGAGCGGGACCGTGGCGGTCACGTTGACGACCACGATGTTCGCGGGGTCCGTGTTGACGTTGCCGAGGATGACGGGGTTGAACCGGAACGTCTTGGTGAGCGTCTGGTAGGTGACCTCGCCGCCGGGCGGCGACGTGGCGAAGGCCGGAGCCGCGGCTGCGACCGTGACGGCCGGGACCGACCAGGCGGCGGTTCTGATGACAGTTCGCCGGGTAGGCGTGATTTCAGGCATGGTGGAATTCCCTCCCAATAGCTATGAAGTCACCGACCGGGTCAGCGCCGTGATGGCGCCGCTCCCTCCCAATCTGTGACCTAGTGCACTCCCAAGGACATTAGGGCAGCGCGTCTGTGAGGCTACTGATCCGTAGGTACGGTCTCACAGTGTGAGATTTGTCTACTTTCTTTACCCACGGGACGTCAGGCGCGGGGGAGGAACACGCTGAACGTGGCGCCGCGGCCGAGCGTCGACTCGCAGGTGATCCGGCCGCGGTGGCGCTCCACGATGCTCTTCACGATGGCCAGTCCGAGGCCGGTCCCGGGCAGGGCGACGGCCGCCGGGTTGGTGGAGCGGAAGAACTCGCTGAAGAGGTGTTCCTGGTCGCTCTGGGAGATGCCGATGCCCGTGTCGACCACGTCGAGTCGCACCTCGCGGGCAGTGGGGTGCAGGCGTACGGTGATCCGCCCGCCCTCGGGGGTGTACTTCGTCGCGTTGCTGACCAGGTTGGACACGACCCGCTCCACGCCTTCACTCTCCGCCATGACCCTGATGCCCTCGGCGGGTGCCTCGACGACGACCCCGAGCTTCTTGCGGTTGATCGTCACCCGCATCAGGTCGAGGGCGTCGAGCACCGCTGCGTGCAGGTCGACCGGTGCGGGGTTGAAGGCGCTGTGCGGGTCGCCCGCGCGCGCAAGGACGAGGAGGTCGTCGACCAGGCGTTGCATGCGTGCCGCCCCCCGCTCGACGGCGGAGATGGAGTTGCGTGCCGAGGGCGTCAGCTCTGGGCTCGCGTCGAGCATCTCCGCGTGGCCGAGGATCGCGGTGAGCGGGTTCTTCAGCTCGTGGGCCAGCGTCGCGATCAGCGTGGACTTGTAGGAGTCCAGCTGCCGCAGCTCGTCCACCAGTCGACGCTCGCGCTCGAACGAACGGGCGTTGAGCAGCGCGCGACCGAGGTCGTGGCCGATGTCGAGGGCGACGCGGCGCTCGACCTCCGACCACTCCGTACGCAGCTCGCCGTGGCGGGTCAGGACGAGGTTGCCCAGGCACTCCTTGCCGGCGCCCAGCGGGATGAAGAGCATCGACGTCACGTCGATCGTCTTCATGAAGGAGTAGATCTGCTCGCGCTGGTCGTCGGTGAGGATGTCGGGCGTGATCGACGACTGGCCGATCGCGGCGACGTCCTGCGAGGCCCACATCGCGCGCGCGGCCGGTCGGGCGATGCGTCGCAGGTCCTCCGACAGCCAGATCTCGGCGCCGTTGGAGGCGTGGATGGCTCCCTGTCCGTCGCCGCGCTCGTCGAAGGTCTGGATCCACATGCCGAAGGCGTCGAAGCACCGGGTGACCGCGCTCTGGATGACCTCGATGATCCGTTCGATGGAGAGCTCGGAGCTGGCCTGGCGCACGACCAGGCGGGCGGCGTCGGCCAGTCGCACCTGGGCGGCGAGCTCCGCGCGCTCGATGAGGTTGAGCACCGCCGGTCGGGTCTGGACGACGAAACCCTCGAGGTCGGTGCGCGTCTGGCCGGTCGGGCGCATGCGGTTCTGGGGGCTGTCGACGGAGATGAGTGCCCGCAGCCGCCCGTCGTCGTCGTACAGCGGGGCCACGAGGACGTCGAGCGGGTGCCAGCGCTCAGGGTCGTCGGTGGCCTCGACGTCAGGAGGGATCCAGGCGAAGCCGGCCGCGCCGATCGTGAGCCTGTCGTGCGGCAGGAAGCGCCACGGCCCCCACTCGTCCGCTGCGACGAGCTGGGTCTGCACCATGTCGATCTCGGTGCGATGCCCCTTGAGGGCAGCCTTCGCCTCGTCGCTGCCGGCGACCGCGACGGTCTCCAGCACCCCGTCGACGTGGGCGACGCTGATGGCGGCGATCTCGAACCCCATGAGGTCGGTGACGCCGGCGAGGATGCTGTCGAGGGTGTCGACGACTGCAGCGTCGATGCTGCGCACCGTCATCCCTGCCCCCCGACCGGTTGTGTGTGACGACGTCCCCGCCAAGGCGTCGTGCACTGCCACACTTGCCCGTCAGCGTAGCGGCGGACACCTGCATGAGATACCCAATTTGCGTGATCCCAGTCTCACTCTTTGCCTGATCTCGCTGCCGCCGCGAAGGAGTGGGCGCAGGGTCCTGACGTATCCGGGGGGGAGCCGACGGCTGCTGGGTGCCCCGCGTGGGCGTCCATCGCCGGCATTGGGGCCGTCCGGACGCGTGCTGCGCCGTACACTGGCGCACGTGGGTCAGGCCAGCAACCAGCGCAAGGGCGGCGACGGGCGACTGTCGGCAGCCATCGATCCCCAGGACCAGGGGCCGCAGGATGCCTGTGGCGTCTTCGGAGTGTGGGCCCCAGGTGAGGACGTCGCGAAGCTGACCTACTTCGGCATCTACGCCTTGCAGCACCGCGGCCAGGAGTCGGCCGGCATCGCGGTCAGCAACGGGCGACAGATCCTCGTCTACAAGGACATGGGCCTGGTCTCACAGGTCTTCGACGACGCGACGCTCGACTCGCTCAAGGGTCACCTGGCCATCGGCCACGCGCGCTACTCGACGACCGGTGCGAGCACGTGGCACAACGCCCAGCCCACCTTCCACCCCACGCCCCACGGGTCGCTGGCGCTGGCGCACAACGGCAACCTGACCAACACCGCCGACCTGGCGGCCATGCTGGCCGAGGTCGCCGACCCCGACCAGCGCATGCCGGTGTCGACCAACGACACCAGCGTCGTCACCGCCCTCCTGGCCGACCACCCGGACACGACGGTGGAGCAGCGCGCCCTCGAGCTGCTCCCGCAGGTGAAGGGCGCCTTCTCCTTCGTCTGGATGGACGAGCACACGCTGTACGCCGCCCGCGACCCCCAGGGCATCCGCCCGCTGGTGCTGGGACGCCTCGAGCGCGGCTGGGTCGTCGCCTCGGAGACGGCGGCGCTCGACATCGTCGGCGCCTCCTTCATCCGCGAGATCGAGCCCGGCGAGATGGTCGCGATCGACGAGTCGGGCCTGCGGACGAATCGCTTCGCCGACCCGGCGCCCAAGCACTGCCTCTTCGAGTTCGTCTACCTCGCCCGGCCCGACACCCTGATGAACGACCAGCGCGTGCACAGCGTGCGCGTCGAGATCGGCCGTCGCCTCGCCCGCGAGTTCCCGGCCGAGGCCGACCTGGTCATCCCGGTCCCGGAGTCCGGCACCCCCTCGGCCATCGGTTACGCGGAGGAGTCCGGCATCCCCTACGGCGTGGGCCTGGTCAAGAACTCCTACGTGGGGCGCACCTTCATCCAGCCGTCGCAGACGATCCGCCAGCTCGGCATCCGCCTCAAGCTCAACCCGCTGCGAGACGTCATCGAGGGCAAGCGCCTCGTGGTCGTCGACGACTCGATCGTGCGCGGCAACACCCAGCGCGCCCTGATCCGGATGCTGCGCGAGGCCGGTGCCCGCGAGGTCCACGTGCGCATCTCCTCGCCGCCGGTCAAGTGGCCCTGCTTCTACGGCATCGACTTCGCCACTCCCGCGGAGCTGATCGCCAACGGCCTCACCACCGACGAGATCCGCCGCTCGATCGACGCGGACTCGCTGGGCTACATCGACCTCGACGACCTGGTCGACGCCACCACCGTGCCCAAGCAGAACCTGTGCCGCGCCTGCTTCGACGGTGAGTACCCGATCCCGCTGCCCGACCCGACGCTGGGCGGCAAGAGCGTGCTCGAGCAGGCCCAGCTCTCGCTGGAGTTCAACGACACGGCCGGCGACGTCGACGGTCTGGCCACCTCGCTCACCGGCGGCGGTGCCGGTGACGCGCTCGAACGCCCCTGACGTATGCCCGTCCCCTCCTTTCTGTCCCCGCTGCCCCCGCCCGTGATCCCAGGAGCACCCTCGTGAACGACGCAACCAACGCCTACGCCGCTGCCGGCGTCGACATCGAGGCCGCCGACCGCGCCATCGACCTGATGAAGGAGTGGGTGGAGAAGGCCCGCCGCCCCGAGATGCTGGGCGGTCTCGGCGGGTTCGCCGGGCTCTTCGACGCCTCCGCGCTGACGAAGTACAAGCGTCCGCTGCTGGCGACCTCGACCGACGGCGTCGGCACCAAGGTCGCCATCGCCCAGAAGATGGACGTCCACGACACCATCGGCCACGACCTCGTCGGCATGGTCGTCGACGACCTCGTGGTCTGTGGCGCCGAGCCGCTCTTCATGACCGACTACATCGCGACCGGCAAGGTCGTCCCCGAGCGCATCGCCGCGATCGTGAAGGGCATCGCCGAGGCCTGCGCGCTCGCCGGCACCGCCCTCATCGGCGGCGAGACCGCCGAGCACCCGGGCCTGCTGGCCCCCGACGAGTACGACGTCGCGGGCGCCACCACGGGCGTCGTGGAGGCCGACGACCTGCTGGGCGCCGACCGGGTCCGCGCAGGTGACGTGGTCATCGCGATGGAGGCCTCGGGCCTGCACTCCAACGGCTACTCGCTGGTGCGCCACGTCATGCTCAACACTGCGAAGTGGGAGCTCGACCGCCACGTCGACGAGCTCGGCACCACGCTGGGCGAGGAGCTGCTGGTCCCGACGCGCATCTACGCCAAGGCCTGCCTCGACCTCGCGAAGCGCACCGAGACCCACGCCATGTCCCACGTGACCGGCGGTGGTCTGGCGGCCAACCTCGAGCGCGTCATGCCGCCGGCCCTGATGGCGGTCATCGACCGAGGCACGTGGACCCCGCAGCCCATCTTCGACCTCGTCCGCCAGGTCGGCTCCGTGCCGCAGGCCGACCTCGAGGCCACCCTCAACCAGGGCGTCGGCATGGTCTCGCTGACCGCTCCCCGTGACGTCGACGCGGCGATCGCCGGCCTCGCCGAGTTCGGCATCAGCGCCTGGGTGGCCGGCGAGGTCCGTGAGGCCGCCGGTGACGCCGAGGCGGGCAGCGTACGCCTGGAGGGCCAGCACCCGGGCTGGTGACCCCGCCGTCGCCACCACGGGGCGTGCTGGCGACCTCCGCCACCTCATGGGGGTGGCGAGGTGGCGGAGGCGACCCCGGACGATGGAGGCGTTCGTCACGCCCTCAGGCGTCGTGAGCGGGCCGTTCTGTGCGCTGTCAGCGAATTTCGTGCCGAAAGCGACGTAAAACCGGACCTGGGTGTACGGGAACAGCCAGCCAGCCGGTAACGTTGCCCCCACGAGAGTATCCAGACCAGAGACCGGGTGCCGCGGCGTTCGCGCCAAGAGCCCCGGCCAAGCGTGCGAGGGGGTCGGACCCTATGGGGCGCGGCCGAGCTAAGGCTAAGCAGACGAAGGTCGCTCGCGACCTGAAGTACCGCACTCACGAGACGGACTTCGGGGCGCTGGCCAAGGAACTGCACGGTGGTGACACCGGGAGCAGGGAATCAGAGCAGTCGGCGGACGATGCCGACGACTGGTCTGACTACGTAGACCCTCAGCGCTGACTGTGGGGGCGTGACCCACCGGGCGCAGCGTCGTTCGACGCCGTACCCGGTGGATCACGCCCCGCCCGTCACCATCTCCTGGTGCGAGGCTTCCTGAGGCGCGCCCTCAGGGCAGGTGGATGCTGCGGAGACGTCCCACCGCGTGGATGCGCTGCTCGGCGACCCGTTCGGCGGCCTCGGTCGTCGTCGTGCCGTCGCTCGCAGCGCGTTCCAGGATCTCCAGCGTGGTGTGGTGGATGCCGTGCGCCCGTTGGCGCGCGCGCTCGAAGTTGAACCCCTCGAGCTCGTCGGCGACCTGGATGACGCCACCGGAGTTGACGGCGAAGTCGGGGGCGTAGAGCACGCCTCGTTGGGCGAGCACCACGCCTGCCTCCGGCGTCGTCAGCTGGTTGTTGGCCGCACCGCACACGATGCGAGCCTCGAGGTGCTGGGCGACGCCGAGGGTGATCGCGCCGCCGAGCGCGCACGGTGCATAGATGTCCAGCGCGCCCGCGTCGCCGGCGAGCATCGACTCGGTGGACGCCGCCACCGACACCTCGGGGTACAGGTCGGCGACCCGCTCGAGGGCGGGTTCCCACACGTCGGTGATGACGACCTTCGCGCCCTCGTCGACGAGGTGGCCCACGAGGTGCCCGCCGACCTTGCCGACGCCGGCGATCCCGACGGTGCGTCCCTCGAGTGACGGTCCTCCCCACAGGTGCGCGGCCGAGGCCCGCATGCCCTGGTGGACGCCGTACGCGGTCAGCACCGACGAGTCGCCAGCGCCGCCGTGCTCGACCGTGCGGCCCGTGACGTAGGACGTCTCGCGGGCCACCACGTCCATGTCGACCGAGTAGGTGCCGACGTCGCAGGCGGTGTAGTACCGACCGCCCAGGCTCTCGACGAAGCGGCCGTACGCCCGCAGCAGCGCCTCGCTCTTGTCGGCGTGCGGGTCGCCGATGATCACGCCCTTGCCGCCACCGAGGTCGAGCCCGGCCAGGGCGTTCTTGTAGGTCATGCCGCGGGAGAGTGCGAGCACGTCGCGCACCGCGTCGTCGGTGCTCTCGTACGGGTGGAAGCGGGTGCCGCCCAGACCCGGACCGAGGGCGGTCGAGTGGATCGCGATGACGGCGCGCAGGCCGCTCTCGGGGTCGTGGGCGAAGACGACCTGCTCGTGGTCGGTCTCGGCGAAGAGGTCGACGGGGGCGTCGGGCATCAGGACTCCTGACGTTCGGGGCCACGTGGATGATGTGGCGCGGTGGGCGGGCCACGGGGGTGTGTGGTCCGCGTCACTCCACCCTAGTGGGCGCTCGCGCCGCCCGACGACCGCATCAGCACCACGTCGCCGTGGGTGCCGTAGCCCAGGATGTCGCCGCCCGCCGGGGTGCCGTCGAAGGTGGCCAGCAGCCACCCGTCGTCGGTGCGCGCCAGCGTCGGCCACGGCAGGTTGGTGGGGTAGGGAGCGTCCAGCGTGCCGAGCTCACGCAGCTGGTCGTCGAAGACCACGAACTGCTCGCGCGCACCCCGTGCGCCGTCCCTGCCGTCGCTCGCCAGGGCCCGCAGGTGCCCATCGACCTCGAGCCAGGTCGTGCCCTCGGTGGCGCGCCGCCCGGCGTCGTACGCCGTCACCTCGAGGGAGTCGAGCGACGGCCCGGCCGCGAGCACGGGGTGGAAGGCGAAGTACTTGCGGGCGCTCACGTAGCCGACCCGCCAGCCGGAGTCGTCGCGGCGCAGGTGCGGGTCCCAGACGCCGACCGAGCGGAAGCCGTCGGTGGGCAGCGGCAGGTCGCGCACGGCCAGCAGGTGCTCGCCGCTGAGCAGGTCGGCGTCGGTCTCCGCGAGCACGGCCCGGACCGGCCGCGACGCCTTGTCGAAGTCACCCCACGTGCTGGTCGCCACGAGCCACCGCTCGCCGTCACGGACGACGTGGGTGGCGTGGTCGCCGTAGGCACCGACGCGGCCGCTCGCCTCCGACCGGGCGAAGAAGAGGTCGGAGAGGTGCTCGAGGGCGAGCGTGGAGGGGTGGAGTCGCCACAGGCTGGTGTGCGCGGTGTCGAAGAAGCCCGGCCCTGCCGAGGTGGCGCTGAGCAGGAGGTGTTCCCCGCTCCGCACCGGGGCGCCGTCGGCCTCGGTCACCCAGCGCAGGTCGCGCAGGCCGAGCTGGCCGAACGCGCCGCCGACGACGTCGCGGAGCACTCCGTCGGCCTGCGGAGCCCCGGCGTGCAGCGCGGCCAGCCAGGAGAGGTCGCGGACGTCGCGGCGTCCGTGCAGGTCGTGGCGGGCGTGGGCGCGCCAGTCGCCGTCCCTCCCGCAGAAGAGGGTGAGGTGGGTGCCGGTCAACGTGAGCGCCAGCGCGTGCGGACGCTGCGGCAGGCGGCCCCAGCGGCGGCTGACGTGGCTGGTGGTGCGCGACCCCGTGGTCACCTCGAGCCCGACCGTGCCGGAGACCGGGTCCCACCACGCGGTGAAGCGGTCGCTCCCGCTCTCCAGGGCCAGCTCGACGCGGGCCCGTGCGGCGACGTCGGGCGAGACGGTGGCGCGCACGGCGGCGTACGGCGCAGGCCGGGGGAGCGGGCGCACCGCGCCGGGCGGGCAGGGGACGGCCGTGCGTGGCGACACGAGGTCGATCGGTCGCCGGCGCGCGACCTCGGTGAACTCACCGAGCACGGGCGCGGTCCGGGGAGGCGATGAGCACCTCGTCATTGTGTCAGCCCTGCGGTGGACTCCTCGGGTTCGGTGGAGGGTGGAAGACTGTCGGCATGAAGGTCCGCGTCACACTGGTCGCCGGGCTCGTGGCCCTGGGCGCCGCGGGCTTCGTCGCCCAGCAGTACCTGGCCGACCAGCCTCCGTTGACGACGGGGAGCCAGCAGGTCGACGCCGGAGCCGTTCCTCCGGTCACGCCCCAGGTCAGCCGGCCCGTCGCCGCCCCGCGCGGCGGGAAGAGCGGTGTGCCCCTGGTCGACGCCTCGTGGGTCGACCGCGCTGCCCGGGCCACCGGCATCCCGCACCCTGCCGTGACGGCGTACGCCCGGGCGACGCTCGGGGCCCCGAAGGGCTGCCAGCTGGGGTGGACCACCCTGGCGGGGATCGGCTTCGTCGAGTCCCAGCACGGCACGATCGACGGTCGTACGCTCGGTCGCGACGGCCGCTCCTCCTCGCCGATCCTCGGCCCGGCCCTGGACGGTGGCGAAGGGCTCGCCGCGATTCGTGCGAGCGCCGCGAGCGCCGCCCTGCACGGCAACCCCACGTGGGACCACGCGATGGGCCCGATGCAGTTCATCCCGTCGAGCTGGAGTCGCTGGAGCCGCGACGGTGACGGCGACGGCGTCGAGGACCCGCACGACATCGACGACGCGGCGGCGAGCGCGGCGGCGTACCTCTGCCACGACGGCCACGACCTGACCACCTCGCGGGGGTGGAACGCCGCGATCTTCTCCTACAACCACGACAACGGCTACGTGAACTCGGTGTACGCCGCGGCGAACCGCTACGGGCTCGCCGTGCAGTGAGCCCTCCGTGGGGGCGAGTGTGTGAGGGCGACCTGCGCCGTGGTGCGAGACAGGGCGACCCAGGGCGAGACAGAGCGACCCAGGGCTGAAATGCCGCAGGGCCCGACCGAAGTCGGGCCCTGCGGTGCTTGTGGGCAGGGGCGGGGTCGAACCGCCGACCTTTCGAGTTTCAGTCGAACGCTCGTACCAACTGAGCTACCTGCCCAAGCGGGTGAAACCTTACATGAGCGGTCTGACGTTGCGAAAACGAGGTCGACCCCGTTTGGGGAGTTCATCGCGCGACCCCTATGCTGTGACGCGTTGCTAGCCCCCATCGTCTAGCGGCCTAGGACGTCGCCCTTTCACGGCGGTAGCACGGGTTCGAATCCCGTTGGGGGTACGACCCGGAAGGCTCAGAGCCCCCCGATTGGGAGGTCCAGACCGGGATGGGTTAGAGTTCCACTCGCTTCGCAAGGAGCGCACAGCACGACAAGCAAGGCCCTGTAGCGCAGTTGGTTAGCGCGCCGCCCTGTCACGGCGGAGGTCGCGAGTTCGAGTCTCGTCAGGGTCGCCATCCTCAAGGCCCGCTCCACGGAGCGGGCCTTGAGTCATTTCTGCTTGAGTCATTTCTGACGGTGTGACGGTGCCCGGTCGTGGCTCGTCGTGAGCCACCGGGACGAGGACGCGGGATCGCCTTCCCGGCGTCTGACTAGGCTCGCTGCGTGGACCTCAGCGACGTCACCGACCAGGAGTTCGACGCCCTCGTCGAGGAGGCGCTCGACCAGGTGCCCGGCGAGCTGGCAGCGTTGGTGCGCAACGTCGTCGTGCTGGTCGAGGACGAGGCGCCTGACGACGACCCCGACCTTCTCGGCTACTACGACGGGTTGGCGCTGACCGAGCGGTCGGCCAACCACGCAGGAGGGCTGCCAGATCGGATCCTGCTCTTCCGGCGCCCGTTGGTCGAGATGTGCGAGGACCGTGACCACCTCGTCGAGGAGATCGGCATCACCGTCGTGCACGAGATCGCGCACCACTTCGGCATCGACGACCGACGACTCCACGAGCTGGGGTACGCCTGAGGGTCAGGCTCCCTCGGAAGGCGTCAGAGGGCGCGTCAGGACGCGTGGGCGTGGTCGTTCGCGCGGGCCGACCATGCGGTCGGCTCCTGCCCGTCCGCCTGGCGCAGGAACTCCGTGAGCAGCCAGCCCTGGAGCTCGACCTGCTCGGGCGTGCGCGCGAGCGAGAGCAGGCGCTGGTTGCGGCAGAACGAGTCGGCCAGCTCGAACATGTCGTACATCGTGCGGAAGACCTGGCTGGAGCGCGGGGAGGCCTGGAAGGACAGGTCGGTGCGGTCGCCGCTCTTCAGGAGCGCGGCGGAGACACTGTGCAGCGACGACGGCGGGAACTGGCGCTCGAACGTCGCGAACATCTGTGAGAGGTCGCCGGCCAGCGGGTAGTCGTGGTCGTGGGAGAGCGCCAGCAGGCGGAGCTCGCGGCGAAGGTTGCTGTACTGCGTGATGGTGCTCAGGAAGAGCGGCACGTCGACGTCGAGCAGCTTCACCGTCATCGAGTCGGGCAGCGGTGTCCAGTCCGAGTCCGGGTCCTCGACCCCGTCGATGATCCCGGGCGGGTAGCGGTCGTGGACGGCTCGAGCCGGCTCGAACCAGACGACCTTGCCGCGCAGCTCCACGGAGGCGCCCCACGCGGTCGACGACATCGCGACCAGCGCCAGGCCGCGTCCGTTCGTGGTCAGCAACGCGTCGTCGTCGTCGTGGTCGACGTGCTCGCGGAAGGGGTCCGACGGCAGGACGGGCGGACGCCGCGAGCCGTCGTACACCTCGATGCGGGGGTGGTGGACCGTGCCGCGCACGCGCACGCTGAGCGGCGCCTCGCCGTGCAGGATTGCGTTGGTGACCAGCTCGGAGACGCCGAGCTCTGCGCACTCGACGAGGTCGTCGCGCCCCAGCTCCTCGCACACGGTGACGACCCAACGGCGCGCCGCCGCCACGGACGACGGTGATGCGTCCAGCGGAAGAGCTTCTTTGTTGAGGGGCACCTGGGGTCCTCGCCGGTCGGGGATGTGACTGGGGCAGGCCGAACTGAGGCCCATTTACCCCTCCCGAGAGTGGAGCAAACATACGCCCCTCCTCCTTTGCAGCGGAAGGCCGCCGAACGTTCACGTGTGACAAGCGTGAAGTGCCCACGTAGTTTGGTGGCGAGTGCTCCGAAGGGGGAGACTGATTCCCATCGTGTGCTCGCCGACTCTCAGGAAAGGCACCATCGTGGCCACCCCGATCAGCAACCAGCCGGGCCGTCACCGCGTCGTCGTGATCGGCTCCGGCTTCGGGGGCCTCTTCGGGGCCAAGGGCCTCAAGGACGCCGACGCGGACGTCACCGTGATCGCCAAGACGACGCACCACCTCTTCCAGCCGCTGCTCTACCAGGTGGCGACCGGGATCCTGTCCGAAGGCTCGATCGCACCGCCGATGCGCGAGGTCCTCTCGCACCAGAAGAACGCGAAGACACTCCTGGGTGAGGTCGTCGACATCGACCTCGAGAAGCGGCTCGTCACCTCCGAGCTCCTCGGTCGCCGCACGGTCACTGAGTACGACACCCTCCTCGTCGCCGCGGGCGCGACCCAGTCCTACTTCGGCAACGACCACTTCGCCGAGCACGCGCCCGGCATGAAGAGCATCGACGACGCCCTGGAGCTGCGCGGCCGCATCTTCGGCGCCTTCGAGATGGCCGAGCTCGGGGCGAGCAAGGGCGACAACGTCGACCACCACCTGACCTTCGTGGTCGTGGGCGCCGGTCCGACCGGTGTGGAGATGGCCGGTCAGATCGCCGAGCTCGCGCACCGAACGCTCGCCAACGACTTCCGCTGGATCAACAGCCGTTCGGCCCGCGTGGTCCTCGTCGACGCGGCCCCGCAGGTGCTCCCGCCCTTCGGTGCCAAGCTGGGCGCGAAGACCCAGAAGGAGCTCGAGAAGCTCGGGGTCGAGGTCATCCTCGGTGCCATGGTCACCGACGTCGACGAGCGCGGCCTGACCATCGCCTTCAAGGACGGCCGCACCGAGCGCATCGACTCGGTGGCCAAGATCTGGGCTGCTGGCGTGCAGGCCTCCTCGCTGGGCAAGATCCTCTCGGCGCAGACCGGCGCCCCGCTCGACCGCGCCGGCCGCATTGCCGTGAACCCCGACCTGACCCTGCCCGGTCACCCCGAGGTCTTCGTCGTGGGCGACATGATCAGCCTCGACAACCTCCCCGGCGTGGCGCAGGTCGCCATGCAGGGCGGCAAGTACGCCGCCAAGGAGATCGAGGGACGGCTCAAGGGCCGGGAGCCCCAGGGCCCCTTCAAGTACTACGACAAGGGCTCGATGGCCATCATCAGCCGCTTCCGCGCGGTGGCGATGGTTGGCAAGCTGCGCCTGAGCGGCACCATCGCCTGGCTGATGTGGCTCTTCGTCCACCTCTTCTACATCACCGGTTTCAAGGGGCGCATCACCGCGCTGCTGCACTGGACGATCTCGTTCCTGGGCCGCGGTCGGTCGGAGCGCACCACCACGGTGCAGCAGATCTTCGCCCGTCAGGCGTTGCAGCGACTGCAGGGTGGGGCTGCCGACCTGGTCTCCGAGCCGGGGGAGTACGACGCCAACCGTCTCGCCACCGACCGGCGCGACGAGCTGGAGGCGCAGGCCGCCGAGGAGGCTCGGCTCACCGACGCCAACGAACGGGGCACCCACACGCGCTGACCCGCCCGTGGGTCCGTCAGGCTGACCGAGGAGGCTGCATGAACGCCCTGTCCCTGACCGCGCTCGCAGACGAGCTCATCGTCGACGCGAAGGCGGCGCACGCAGGACGCAGTGCCCGCACCCTCCACGGAGGGCGCGAGCACTCACTGCGACAGACGGTCATCGCGCTCGCCGCCGGTCACAGCCTGGGGGAGCACGAGAGCCCGGGCGAGGCGACGCTGCAGGTGCTGCGCGGCCGCGTCCGCCTGCACCACGGCGGGGAGACCTGGGAGGGCGCGCAGGGCGACTACCGGCCCATCCCCCTGCAGCGGCACGACCTCGAGGCCGTCGAGGACTCGGCCGTGCTGCTCACCGTCGCCGTGCAGGGGCACGGCGAGGAGTGAGCAACGGTCAGGGAGCCGACGGCCGTCCGGCCGCCGGCCCGCTGGCTGGCTCAGTCGTGCTGGTGCAGCTTTGCCGCCTCCTCGGGCGGAAGGTCACGCACCCAGCGCGGCAGGATGAAGAGGCCCTCGGCCTCGGCGCAGACGCCGTGCTCGGAGGTGATGTGGCCGGCCGTCCAGGTCTTCACGCCCTCGGTGCGGTCGTACCACGCCTCGATGCGCAGTGGCGTGTTGAGCTTGGTCGGGAGCTTGTAGTTGACGCTCAGGTTGGCCGTCAGTCCCGGGCGGCCGCTGCGGACCGCGATCTCGCCCAGCGCCTGGTCGAGGAGCATCGCGATGACGCCGCCGTGCATGTGCCCGGGCGGGCCCTCGTACAGCGCGCCGGGGGTGAAGTCGGCCCACAGGCGGTTGCCGTCGTCGGAGTAGCTGAAGTGCAACGGCATCGCGGCGGGGTTGCGCAGCCCGACGACGGTGTTGCCCCATCCGGCCACGCCCATGGGGCCCGTGCAGTGCTCGCCGTGGGTGCCGGGGATCTGGTCGGAGGCGAGACGGGCGGTGATGGCCTCGACCTGGGCCTGCGCGGCGGCGATCTCGGCCGCTCCGGCGTTGGTGCGGAGGGTGGCGTCGGCCAGGTCGCGGACGCTCTGCGTGAAGGACGCGTACTGCTCGGGGGAGACGCTCGGGGGGGAGTCAGGCATGGGCCCGAGTCTAGGTCTGGGAGCGCCTGCGCCCGGCGCCCGTGGGGCCACTGCGAGGGAGGTCACACTTCTACGTCGATCCCGTGCTGCAGTGTCACAGCGGGCCGGGAAACGAGTCGCCACGGGCGGTCGGTGAGTGGTCCCATGGGGGCATGGTTGCCCTTGAGCTGATCGATCCCGACCCCCGTCTGCATGCCTCCTGGGTGGAGGTGGTGGCCGAGTTCGGTGGCGTCGGCGCCCACATGCACGGGTCGGGGTGGCTCTTCGAGGAGTTCGCCGACCTCTCGCTCGCCCGGCTGGAGCGGCTGGTCGAGCAGCTGCGTCGCGACGGTGAGGGGTTGCCATGGACCGGGGGAGTCGTGAAGTGCGACTACCTGTGGATCGTCGAGGGCGATGAGATGGTCGGCTTCCTGGCGCTGCGGCACTCGCTGACCGATGCGCTGCGGCGCGACGGCGGGCACATCGGCTACGCCGTACGCCCGTCGCGACGCGGCGAGGGGATCGCGACGCGCGCGCTGGGTCTGGCGCTCGACCGGGCGGCTGCGCTGGGCCTCGACCGGGTGCTTCTCACCTGCGACGACGACAACCAGGCGTCCTGGCGCGCGATGCTGGCCCACGGCGCGGTGCTGGAGGACGTGATCGACGGCAAACGCCGCTACTGGATCCCGACGAGCCGGTGAGGGAGGTTGCGGTGCGGCGATTCTTCCTCTAGGAAGTCGAGTAATAAGATCGACTAAAGGTTTTCCGGCTGGAGGAGTATTTTCGTGGCAACTCATGACGTCGCGCACTGCAATCGCCCCAAGATCATCGTGGTCGGGGCTGGCGCGGCGGGCACGCTCGCGGCGATCCACCTGCTCCGCACGGCGGGGCGACGTTCGACGGGGCTCGACATCGTCCTCGTCGACCCGGCCGACAGGTGGGGACGCGGCACCGCCTTCGGGACGCCCGACACCGCACACCTCCTCAACGTCGTCGCGGCGGGCATGAGCGCCCTGCCCGAGGACCCGGGACACTTCGTCTCCCGGCTCGGCCGTGAGCTCGGTGGGTCGGTCGACCCCACCTCGTTCCAGCCGCGTCGCAACTTCGCGCTCTACCTCGACGACACCCTCGCCGACGCCCGTGCCGCCGCTCCGCTGGCGTCGTTGCACCACGTACGCGCCACTGCGACGGAGGTGCGTCGCACGGCCCAGGGTGTCGCCGTGCGGACCGACGACGGGCGCGAGATCGAGGGGGAAGCCCTCGTCGTCGGCACCGGACTGCCGACCGTCGGCCACACGTGGGCCCCGGACGCGCTCAAGGACAGCCCCTTCTTCGTGCCGGACCCGTGGGCGCCGGGCGCGCTCGACGTCGTACGCCGTGACCGTTCCGGCCCCTCCGACGTGCTCATCGTCGGCACCGGACTCACCATGGTGGACGTCGTCCTGAGCCTCACCGGCCCCGACGCCCGACCTGACCGCGCGCTGCACGCGATCTCGCGCAGTGGCCGCCTGCCCAAGGCCCACCTCCAGGTGCCCAAGCTGGCCACGATCCCCGACATCTCCGACTGGGGTTCCTCCCTGGCCGAGATTCGCGAGGCCGCGCTGCGCCACGTCGAGGGTGTCCAGGCCGCGACCGGCGACTGGCGCCCGGCCATCGACGGCCTGCGGTTCCAGGTCTCGGCCCTGTGGAGCCGGATGAGCGAGGAGGACCGCCTCGAGTTCGTCCGCTCCGACGCCGGCGCCTGGAACGTGGCCCGTCACAAGATGGCGCCCTCCAGCAGCGCCCGCCTGCACGAGCTGTGGCGCGACGAGAAGCTCGTGACCACCGCCGCCGAGGTCCTCGAGGTCGAGCCGCTCTCGCGGGGTGGCCTCGCGGTGACCCTCTCCGACGGTCCGCGTCGCGAGGTGGGCTGGGTCGTCAACTGCACCGGCCCGCAGAACGACATCCGCCTGCTGCGCAACCCGTTCCTCGACGACCTGCTGCGCCCGCGCGCCGGTGCCGCGTTGGCCACGATCGCGACCGCCGGCATGGGCGTACGCACCGACGAGGGGCGCCTGCTCGACGCCAACGGCTACTCCGACGCGCCGATCTGGACGCTGGGCGCGCTGCGCCGCGGCGAGCTGTGGGAGTCGACCGCGGTGCCCGAGATCCGGTCGCAGGCCCTGGCCGTCGCCACCCAGGTGATCGACGCGGTGGCGCCCCTGCCGCGCCGACTCGAGGACGGTCGCGTCGTGGGTGGTCACCACCCGGTCGCGCGCCCCCGCGACCCCCTCGGCCTGCCGCTGTCGACCACCGCGGAGGCCGCGGCGTCCTACAACGCGGGCCTCGAGCGGCTCATGCTGCTCCAGGACGGTGCCGAGGACCTGATCCGTGAGGCCACCGAGCTCGACCCGACCTTCGCCCTCGCCCACGCGGCGCTGGCGATGTTGGGGCACGAGTCCGGTGCCCACACCGACGTGGCTGCCTCGTTGTCCGCGGCGCAGGACGCGGTGCTCAAGCGCGGCGACGACCGTGAGGCGTCGCTGGTGGACGTGATCACCCGCCGCGTCTCCGACGTCCGCAACTCCGGGGCCAGGGCGTTGATGAGCCACGTCGCGAACTACCCGCGCGACGTGCTGGCCGTCTCCGCGGCGGTCCCGACGATCGCCTTCTCCGGCGTCGTCGACGTGCAGCGTGAGGCCTGGGACCTGGTCGAGGGCCTGGCCCCGGCCTACGGCGACCACTGGTGGTACATCTCGCTGCTCGCCTTCACCCGTCAGGACCAGGGCCGCTTCGACGAGGCCGGCCTGCTGGCGGAGTCGGCGCTGTCGTGCGAGCCGTCGTCGGGCCATGCCGTCCACGCACAGACGCACGTCATGTACGAGACCGGGCAGCACGAGGACGGTCGCGTCTGGCTCGACCACTGGGTGCGCGAGAGCGGTCGCTCGGCCTCGCACCGGGCCCACTTCGCCTGGCACTCCGCCCTCCACGACCTCGCCCTGGGCGACACCGAGGCACTGCGCGGGCGCTACTACTCGCAGCTCGCCCCGCCGGCCGTGACCGGCGTACGCTCCCTCATCGACTCCGCCTCCCTGCTGTGGCGCTGGCGCGTGGCCGTCTCCGACTGGGACACCGCCGCCTCGGGGCTGACCGTGCCGTCGGCCTTCGCCGGGGAGACTCCGCCGCCGCCGATCGCGCCGGTGCTCGACGTCGTCGACGAGGCGCTGCTGCAGGCGCCGCAGACGCCGTTCGTGGCCCTGCACGCCGCGTTCGCGATCGCCGCCACGGGTGACGGTGACCGACTGGAGGCCCTGCGGCGCCACTGCGTCGGCTCCGACGACGCGGTCATCGAGGGCATCGTGCTCGCGGTCGTCGAGGGCCTGCAGGCCTTCCTGCGCGAGGACTGGACGACGGCGGCCGCGCTCTTCGCCGACGTGCAGCCGATGCTGGTGCGCGCCGGAGGTTCGGCCGCGCAGCGCGAGATCGTCGAGGAGACGCTGCTCCACGCGCTCGTGCGGGCCGGGCGCCTGCAGCAGGCCTCAGACCTCCTGCACCAGCGCCTCGACCGTCGCCCCTCCCCGCTCGACCAGCGTCGCGCCGCCACTCTTGCTCCGGGTGCCCTGAGCATCTGAGCGCGGTCGCCCCGCGGGAGGACCCGGTCCTTCCGCGGGACGGGCGCGCCGGGCCGCAGGTTCGGCGGGTTAGGCTCCGTCGCGGCGACCCCGCCTCGAGACATCGTCGACAGACCAGCTCGCTGGTCGTGAAGGAAGTATCCCGTGCTGCTCGTCCTCTTCGGCCTCCTCGCCATCCTGGTGGCCGGCCTCCTCACCATGCCGCTGGCCAAGAGCGCTGGTCCCGGCCGCGTGGCTGCCTTCGCGATCCTCGCCATCGTCGCCGTGGGCGGTGTGCTCGTGCTCGAGCACGAGGGCCTGCTGCCCGGTGGCGACGAGGACTCGGCGGCGCTGGTCTCCGAGCACGGCGAGGAGACGCGCGACCGGATGACGGCCGAGCTCGAGGAGGCGGCTGGCGTCAAGGTGCTCGAGGCGCCGAGCGTCGACGCGCTCGCCGACGCGGACGCCCCGACGATCTGGCGCCTCGACCAGGGCCTGACCCTGCTGTGTGTCACGACCGACTTCCCGCGGATGGCCGAGATGGCCTGCTACGGCCCCGACGCGATGGTCGGCGAGGGTGTCAAGGTCGTCGGCGACGACGGCGAGCACTCCGACGAGGAGGACCACGCGGACGAGGACGGCGAGGAGCCTGTCACGCCCGAGACCGAACCCGGCACCGCCGGCTGATCCACCATGAGCGCCTACGAGAACGTCACCCTCGACCCGGCCGCCAACGTCTACTTCGACGGCGCCTGCGTCAGCCACACCTTCTTCCTCGCCGACGGCACCCGCAAGTCGGCCGGCGTCATCTTCCCCTCCACGCTGGAGTTCGGCACCGAGGCGCCCGAGGTGATGGAGCTGCACGGCGGCTCCTGCAAGGTGCAGCTGCCCGGCAGCGACGAGTGGACGACGTACGCCGCGGGCGAGTCCTTCGCCGTGCCCGGCAACTCGGCCTTCGGCATCGAGGTCGTCGAGACCCTGTCGTACGTCTGCCACTACGGCTGAACCGGGCGCCGGCGTCGGCGCCGAGCAAAGATCTACCCGAAGGGCGCTTTCCCGGGAGCTCTCTGCGCCACACTCCGAGGCATGGACCTCAAGCGTGTGCTGCCCACGGGCGTGGCAGTCGTGAGCACCATCGCGGCGGGCGTGTGCGCCTTCGGCTGGTACACGAGCGCCACCTGGGGCGAGGAGGAGGACTTCTCGTCCTGCAAGGACCTCGGTGGCCTCTTGGAACTCACGTACACCTACGGCTCGGGTGACGTGCTCAGGTTCACGCAGGACCCCCGTGGCAAGGATATGACCCTGTCCTACCAGGTCAAGCAGGCTGGGGGCGACCAGCCCGCGATCGCGTACATCGACCGGCTGCTCGTGACGGACCGGGGCGGCAAGGTCTACGACCCCGACGGCAAGATCATCGAGTGCGAACAGGTCGACCCTGAAGACCAGGACTGACCAGCTGTTCCAGGCGGCAGAACTCAGCTATTGCTGAGCCCGATGACTCAGCGACGCTTTTCTCGCGTCGCCAGATGCACCATTCAGTTCAGTAACTACGCCTTCAGTAGGCCCCGTGGGACTCGAACCCACAACCAACGGAGTCCTAGGTAGCCACATCCTTCCGCGACCTCTAGCCACCCGCCGAGCGGTGAATTCGGTTTCTCTGGCCCATCGGGCCACCCGGAACCACCTTCCAATTCCCAACTTATATTGGGAGTAAGTCGTGAATCAGGTCGGGGCGCCAGTGTTGGGGGCGGTGTTCGTGCCAGGCCCAGTCTGGGCGGGCGTGAGCGCTTGCGAGTGACCCTTCGCCGGGGACACCTGGACCTAGGAGAACCCGCTTCCAGCAGGGCCGAAGGCCTCAGTAGACCACCGTTGAGCAAGAGCGTTCCGTAGTCTCAAAAAACTGTCAGCAACTCCCCAATCCCAGGAGCTTCGACACGAACCCACACGACGACACTTCAGGAGGTCACCACCATTTCCAGGACGACAACCCCGCCCGCCCCGACCACGTCCCACCTGCGACCCGAGGCGCTAGCCGAACGGTGGGACATGACTCCCAAGACCTTGGCGAACTGGCGCAGTGCGGGCACAGGCCCCACTTTCGTGAAAATCGGGGGCATGGTCCGCTACCGGCTGGCCGATGTAGAGGCGTACGAAGCCGGTAGTCGTGTACAGGCGGTCACGGCATGACGGCGCGGGCCTTCGCTCGTTCGGACGCCCAAGGGCTCGCAGTACACGCCTCCACGGCTTCCTTGGCCGATGCTGACGACAAGGCGGATGCCTTGGTGGGGGCTGTGACTGGTCGGTGGACCGTAGTGGCCCGGTCAAAGCCTGGAGCGCGAGCGTTCTACGTCCTGCGCAACCGCGCCGGGGAGGTGCGACGTCTGCGGGGCTATGAGGTTGTCCGACTCGTTCGGGCTGCTCGCGCGAACGGTGAGACGGTGGTCATGCCGGGGGCGCAGTGGCGCGATGAGGGCAATGCCCGTCGGGCGACTGGGGGAAGCGTGTGACCGAGACCGAAGGCAGCCGCCTCAACCCGCTCAAACTCGTCATGGCGATCAATGGCGATACCCGGCTGACGCTGGGCGAGCGCGTGGTCCTCGTCCGGGCGGTCAAGCACACGGACAACACCACTCGCCAAGTCCACATGAGTCAGGCAGGCATCGCCGGCGCCGTGGAGGTCAGTCGCGACACTGTGAAGCGCGCCTACGTCAAGGCGCTGCGGCACGGCTACTTCAGCCACAAGCAGGAGCGCCGGAATCAACAGGGGCACAAAGTTGCCGACTATTGGTTCTCTGAGGAGATTCCCCAAGGGGCAGGAGAGGGCACGGCCAGCGGAGAAGGAGAAGGGGCCAAGGCGCAAAGCCTAGGTGCAGGAGAGGGCACCATCTACGACTCTTCTACTTCCTTACTTAATAGCAGGGCCATGCATCCTGATGCCCATAGGGCACCTTGCTTCCATGAGGACTGGGAATCCTGCCAGGACTGCAAGCCTGTCGAGGCCTGCGAGTTCCACCCCCAGTTTGCGACCCCGTGTCCCCACTGTGCCGGCAGGGAGCGCCTGGATACTCAAAGTGCCAAGCACTCGGCGGCGAAGCGCCGCGACTGGCATGAGCGTCAGAACGTGGCTGAAGGACTGAACGAGCTAGGCGAAGCTCCCGAACCAGTCGCCACTCCGCCTGGATACAAATCCCGGCGAAGCTGATCGCTCGCTAGCGGAAACCCCGTCTATCTAGATCCACCCTTCTCCTTCTCCGCTGGGTCGACACCTCTCCGGTGCCCATCGGTAACCCGCAATCACAGGGCTCCGCCCTGTCTACGGCGCACCCACATGCAAGGGTCCGCTCCCACTTATGACAAGGGGCTTTCCGGGCGGACGGGTCGAGGTTGGGCCTCTGGGCCATGATGCTATGACTGGGTCCATCGACCACTTGTAAACAGTGCGCGATTCACCGGGAACGGCACGCAACTCGTTCCCGCGAGACCTTGCCGGGTAAACGGGCGCTGCTCGGGCCGACAGGGCGGATGTGAGGCGACAGGATCGGACTCCGCCGCAGGGTTCGAACCTGTTCCTCATGTGGGACGCAAGTGTCGTCTCCGCCTACTAGGTTGCATGCATGACATGGGGTGACTTCTTTGACTTCCTGATCGGCGCCAAGGCTCCTTGGTGGTCAGCCCTGCTCGCTCTCTACTTGGGGTACCGGTTCTCTCGACGCACCGCGAAGGATCAGCGGACGGACGATGCCCACGATCGCGAGAAGGAGCGGGCTCACGCGTTGGTGCTCGTTGAGGCAGAACGCCAGGCCGCCGTGCAACGTCTCGCAGTTGAAGTGGAAGCCAAGGAACGGGCCGCCGAGGTCGAGGCGCGGCGCGCGCGAGTCAACGCTGAGGTGGAAGGGATGCGGGCACGACAACGCGATGCGATCGCCGCTGTAGCGGACCTGCGTGGCGAAATCGCTGCTTCGCAGGGCCAAAGGAAGGCCATGTCGCGCGATGTGATCCGATCCTTCTACGCCCAGGTGAGTGCCTACGAAGTCCCTTTCCCCCTCGACAGGAGAAGTGTTGCCGACGGGCTGGATGCAGTCTCGTCATTCTTGATCCAAGGCAGCGGCTACCCCGCTTCCGAGGCTCAGTTGCAGGCGATCGACACGCGACTGGCTGATCTGACAAAGACGCTGGAAGAGGCGTACCACCCCTACCCCGAAGGTGACGACTAGGAGCGAATCCCAACGGCCCTGAAACCTGCGCAGGATCTTTGCTGCTATCACCCTGCGGTCCCGCTCGCCTGCGTGTAGGGGTCATAGGGGAGGGGTGCAGACGGGTGGGCGCCGGCCGGCTCGTCCTTGGCGAATCTGGCCCTCTGTATAAGCGGCTCGCTGAGACAGTGGGACTTGATGGCACTCGGGGCCACGAACAGCACGTTCGCCTGGAGACGCCTTTGTGTTAAGTGGAATCTGACAAGAGTGCTTGTCTGCAACAGTCCAGCCCCACCCCCGCGCTGTGGATGGGCGCCTGGTTTCTCGTCTGGGACGGGCGCCGCCCTGAGCTCATCCGCATCGATCCGTCGAATCGGCTGACGATTCCCAACAAACCCAGGAGGATCGGCCCATGACAACTCTCACCACGTCGCCCGTTGGCGCTCTGCGCGTCGCTCACCTGGATCACATGACCGGGGTGGGGATGCTGGCATGCCCGCCCGTCAACTCCAACGTCTTTCTTGGGTCTGCCTCGGTCAACGGTGCCGACTGGGATTCCGCCCTGCGCGTTCTCGACGGTATGGGCTGGGAGGTACTCGGAGACGAGAACGGTTTGCCCGTGGTCGAGGGCGTTGGCCACAACGGTGGGGAAGTTGTGGCGCTCTACGGGCGTGCCCCCATCACTTCGCGTCCCGACATGAGCGAGATCGCCGAGGCTGGCGCTGCGCTGGCCTCTATCGCACTCGCTGAAAAGTTCTGAGTCGTGGGACGCCCCAAGGCCCTGCCGTGGACGCTCGGCACGATCAAGTTCGCGCCTCATCCCACACGCGACAAGGCGGTGCAGGCGCGTGGTTCCTATCGAAACGACAATGGGCAGCGCAAAGACGTAACGGCGAGCGGAGGGACTGAGGCCGCTGCGCGGCGAGCGTTGCAGACCAAGGTCAATGCTGCTCGGGACGAATTCCAGGGTGGAGACGACGTACTCCAGTCGAGCACCACGGTCGAGCGAGCGGCTGCGGTGTGGCTCGATTGGAAGAGCCGGGAGCATCTGCGAGCCAGCACGTTGGGCGAGTATGCCGGGTATGTGCGCAAGACCATCAAGGGCAGCGCGCTGGCTGGCCTGCCGCTCACTGAGGCGAACAACGTAGCGAGGATCGAAGCGTGGCTTGCTGCCGTGGCAGACGAGCGAGGCGGCACAGCGGCATCTCAGGCGCGCAAGGTGTTGGGAGGAGTTCTGCAACTCGCGGAGCGACGAGGAGCGATCCCGGCGAGCGTGATGCACCGAGTGAAGACCCCGAACCCCAAGCCGGGATCGGTTGGCGACCGGAAGTGTCGGGATGAGGACTGTGACCTTGACTGCGGAAAGCGGCACCTAGATACCGAGCGAGCGTTCACCGCTGCCGAGGCGATCAAGGTCCAGGCTGTTGCTGATGCCAGCCGGGCCGATCTCGGCGACCTTGCGGCGTTCCTGTTCGGCACGGGAGCGCGCATTTCCGAGGCGTTGCACTGCACCGCGTGGTCAGGCGTCGACCTAGGAGCTCAGACAGTCCGTGTGCGGGGGACGAAGACCGCCAATGCCGACCGCATGCTCTCCCTGTCGGACGATCTGGTCGAGCGACTGAGTGACCGCGCGGGGTTGCATGGAACCGAGGGGCTCGTGTTCGGTACGACCCGCTACGCGAGCAAGGCCGGTGAGCCCAGGAATACCAACAACGTCCTGAAGTCGCTGCGGACGGTGTTCGCCAACGCCGGTGTTCCGTGGGCTGGCTCCCACACGTTCCGCCGAACCGTCGCCACGTGGATGGATGA
Organism: Nocardioides jishulii; assembly: GCF_006007965.1. Classification (NCBI taxonomy): domain Bacteria; kingdom Bacillati; phylum Actinomycetota; class Actinomycetes; order Propionibacteriales; family Nocardioidaceae; genus Nocardioides; species Nocardioides jishulii. Next base: position 413,374 of record NZ_CP040748.1, read on the forward strand.
GGCCGGGGCACCGCTGGCGGAGATTGCCAACCAGTTGGGCCACGCAGACGTGAACGTAACCGCTGGCTACCTTGGCCGCACCGCTCAGCCGACCCGAGCGGCCAGCATCATGGTGCTACCCGCTATACCCGATTCTCGATCACTTGTCACGAGAATTGAGTAAAAACTCCGTGCACACCTGTGGTTCCGCTTGCCATCTATTGGGGAGCGATCGTAGCGTGATCCCAACATCTAGTAGTTACACCGATGTGTTTCGCCACTTCGGAACTAGATGTAGTGGTCGCCCGATCACGCCAAACCCGAGAAAGAAACGAGAACCACCATGACCGATGCCCAGATTCGACGTTCGGCGAACGGCCAGTACTTCGTTCGCGTGGTTGCTAGCAACGGAGCGATCCTCGCGCACAGCGAGAACTACCGCGCCAAGGCCGACGCCACCAACTGCGCACGCCTCTTGGCCAACGGAGGTGGGGCCAGTGACTGGACCTGAGGGGTCTAGGTAAGTGAGCGAGGCCCACGCAATCCAGGTGTTTCAAGGTCACCTGGAGGCGTGGGCCTTCGCATACCCTTTGTAGTGCCCGTCGAGGCTCGTTGCAAGCCTCCGGAGGCGTTTCTTGGGAATAAGTCGGGAATGCGGCACCGTTAAGATTGGCCCCCAACCTGTTTGCGCAGGTCAGGGGCCAATTCAGTAGGCCCCGTGGGACTCGAACCCACAACCAACGGATTAAAAGTCCGGAGCTCTGCCAATTGAGCTAGAGGCCCGGGGGTTCTACGGTTTAATCGACGGAACCTTCTACGGTTCCCTCTATTCAACGGTTGAACCACCGTGGCGACAGCGTACCGGCATGGGGTTTGCGCGGATGCGCGGCTGCCCGCGCTTCGTTGAGGCATGCGCGGGCCGCCGGGGTGTGCGCCCTCAGGCGGCGTTTCGGAAGTCAAAGTCGATGGGTGTCGAGTTGAGTGCTTGCCGTTGTGGCGCCACCGTGTCGAGGTAGGCGTAGAGGCGGTTGAGGTGACGCGCCTTGACCCTGGGGAGTCGAGGCTCCGAGAAGCAGGGACTCGTTGATCTTCTTGAGGTTCTGGGGCAGTACTCACCGACCGACGAGGCTGTTGCGCAGGCGATCCTCGGGCCCGACGGGCGCCACCACACTTCCGTCAGGCTCGACCCCATCGCCCACACCCCTGCGGAACCCTGCGGAACAGCCTTCAGCCGATGGCCAAGGCCGTAACACTGGGGCCATGGCAGCAGTGGACCCCGAAGACATCGAAGCCGGGGGCATCGAAACGGCGACATCGTCGGCGTCACCGTCGACCTTGCGGGCCGGGCGGCGCCTGGTGCTGGTAGCGCTGCACCTGCTCGTCGCCGTTGTGCTCGGCGTCTTCTCCGACGTTGGCACCGGCTGGGGCCAGCAGTGGGTGTACGTGGCCATGGCCGCCACCCCGTGGGTGGTACTGGTGTTCAGCGCTGGACGCACTAGCGGCCTTTCCTGGTCCCCCCTTGGGGGCGCTCTCACTCTCGTGGCCGGGCTCGCTGGGTACTACTTGTGGCTGCACTGGGGGCAAGGGGTCTCAGCCGAAACCCTCTTGGGCAACGGCTTCAACGGCGCGGTCTGGCTCGGGCTCGGTGCGGCCGTCGGGGCGTTGGCCGGTCTCGTAGGAGGGTGCACGCGACTCCCGCAGCCGTGGTCAGATTTCGCTTGGGCCGGAGTCGTCGCAACCCCGATCGTCGAAGCCCTTCTCCTTGCCTCCTACGGCACGGATCCGCCTGTGCTCAGCGCGGTGCTGATCTGGAGCCCAGTGGCGATCGCGCTCGTGGCGTGGGCACTCCGGAGCGGCGCGCGTGCTCGCGCTCTCGCCGTAATGGTTCCCATCGCCTGCCTTGTCCTGTGGCAGGTAGAGGTCACCATCATCCAAGAGGTGCTCGGCCGCCGGAACTAATCGGTGGTGGCCCAATCTTGGCACGATGTCATGGCTGGGTCATCGCCGTCGGCTGGGGTCAGCGGTTCTGGCGCCGGACCATTCCGGCGATGAGTTCACGCACCTGCGCGGCGGAGAGCGGGTGATTGGCGCCGACGTTGTCGTCCACCAGGACTCCAGGCATGGCGAGAACCCCGAAGGGCGAAGGACATCGCCACCGAGTGTTTGAGGAACGAGGTCGACATTGAGGTACAGGTCGACGTGCGCCGAGTACGGACGTTCCCGAAGTCTCTGCGGCGCGTTCTTGCGAGGGCGTATGACGTGCTGAGGGCAGCGCGCTGGCTGAAACACATGAAGGTGTTTCCGCACGTCCCAGTTAAACCGTAGAACCCCCAGAGGCCCGGGGTATGGAAACAACCCTCGGAAGGACGCAAGGTCGAACCACACGCCGTGGGGTCAGCGTAGCCAGAGCGGCCACGGAGGCGGTCAACCGGGCAAGGGATGCGGCCTGAATTCGTCGAGCCGACCTTCGAGTTGTTCGAGGGCTCGTCTCTGCTGTTCGTTGAAGATGGCGCTGGCGTACTCCGAGACGAGGTCGGCTGTTGCGGCGAGCTCGATCGGCGGTTCTGCCGCGGCGAAGTCTTCGATCACAGCGGTGAAGGTCGTCATGAAGTCCTCGATCAGATCGGAGACGTCTCGCTGGGTGCTGTCGGGTCCGAGTTGGGCAAAGCGTTCGGAGATGGCGGCCACCTTCGGGGCGAGTCCTGGCGCGCTGAGCCGCTGGTAGAAGCTGGCAAGATGCGGCAAGCCGTCCTCGCCGACAAGGTGGGCCAGCAGCACAGACTGATCGCGGTCGAGCTTCACCATTTCCGGCGACAGGCCCGAGGCGGCGAACAGGGCGAGGAATGGGGCCAGCTCGGGTGGAAGGTCTGGGGCTGCGTTGTGATCGCGGAGGCGCGCGATCAGGTCTCGTTGTGTGGTGAGGTGGTCGATCTGTCCAGCCAGTTCCGCGTCCAGCTCATTGAGCAGCCCCTGGGCGTCGTCGTCGGAGTCATCGAGAAGGTCAGGCATTCTCTCCAGCGGTATGCCGAGGGAGGCGAGGCGCTTGATCCGCAGGACACGGATCAAGTCTTGGACGTCGTACTCTCGGTAACCGTTGCTGCGACGCTCGGGCTCCGCGAGAACACCGACGTGATGGTAGTGACGCAGTGCGCGGACAGTCACTCCGGAGAGTCGCGCCAACTCGCTGCTACGCACGGCCCGCCTCCGCCTTCTCGCCTCTCACTGCCTCTTCGCACTGGGGTTCAAGATTACGCAAAGACCCTGCAGACACGCCGAGGACGAGGGCGACCAGCCACAGCGAGGTGAGCAGCACGGCTGCGACATTCACCCCGGCGAGCTCGGTCAGTACCGCGGCGGCGACGATCCCGACCGGTGGGGCTGCGGTGATGATCGCGTTCTGTGTCCCCATGATCCGTCCCCGCATCTGCTCGGGGACTCGCTCGATCATCAGCACTCCGACCAAGCTGCCGAACAGTCCACTGGACAGCCCGACAACGAACGCCCCGGCGAGCACCACCCACACTGAGGAAAGGGGGGCAATGAGGCCGAACCCAAGAGTGCTGCCGAACAACCCGGCCAGGAACCACATTCGCCGAGGACCCCTCGTCCCGGCCACTGCGTAGACCGTTCCGCCGACGAGCATCCCACCAGCCAGGGCGGTGAGAACGAACCCGAGCATTCCTGGCTGCGCGACCAGTGTGAAGAAGACCGGCAGGATCAGCCCTTGCAGGGAGGCCAGCACGATCACCGACACCACACTGAGTGTCGTCGTGACCAGCAGAAATGGGCTGCGGAACAGCACCCGCCACCCGTCACGCAGTTGTGACCACCCGCTCCCGGACATCGCCGCCGCTGAGCCGTCCGGGGTGACGATCGTTCCGACCCGGTGTGGGATGAGCAACGTGAGAAGCGCGGCGACCAGCGAGGTGGCCGCAGTGATCCACAGCACCTGGGACCCGTCGAAGAGCACCATGAGCGTGCCCGCGATCGCGGGGCCGAGGAGCAGCGCCACTGCGCCCAACGCCTCGCGGATGCCCATGAGCCGTTCCGCAGAGTTCCCGCTGTGACGCACGATCGCCGGTAACAGCGCATCCCTCGCTGTCAATCCAGGTACGTCACCCAGAGAACCGATGATGCCAAACAGAATGAACCACCCCACGCTCAGACCCGCAATCATGTCGATCAGCGGGAGAGCTGCGATCGCTGCCGCCGACACAAGATCGGTCACGACCGACGATGTACGGCGGTTGATGTTGTCGATCACCATCCCCATCAGCAGGCCAGCGAGCACCGCAGGGATCGCGGTCGCTGCGGCAACGGCACCCGCGCCCAGGACGCTGCCGGTTACCTGCAGCACGATCAGTGGCAGAGCAACCCCAGCGATCGAGTTGCCAAGCAGGGACAGCAGATAGGACGCCAGATACGCGGAGGGAATGAGCTTCATGCATCCAGTCAGAACCATGACGCAGGGGCGGGGTCAAGCGCCGAGCGGGCGAGCGCACCATCCAGGGCGAAGCAGCCTCGTCCGCCCTGGCCGACACCAGCACCCTGACCCGCTGAATCTCTCACTGAGAGTGTCCCTGGTGGTGTCCGGCCGCGGTCACGTGGCGGGCCTCACCTCTACCACCCTGCTGCTTCCCACAGGGCTGACCGGGCTTGAGCCGTTGCCGACAATGGATCACGACCCGCCACAGGACCGAGTCGTCGTGTGAGACCAGTATCCCCCCGAGAGAGACCCGTGTCCGACCTGTTCAGCGCCACCCCCACGACCCTCACGAAGGCCAAGAAGCAGGACAAGTGGGCCCCCTAGACCTACCGGAAAGGCCCGGTCGTCCTGAAGGGCAAGGACCGGCTCATCGCCTCCCGCTTCTCGTACGGCCTCACTCCGGCGTTGGCCAAGCAGGTCCGCAAGGCGGGCGGAGCACCTGCTGCACCCGTGGGCGATGGTCACAGGCCGCATTGCCGAGGCGGGCACGAGCGCCTTCTCCTCGACCCCGGCCCGTCTGCCCTACCGGGACCTGCGGGCGTACTCCGCGTCCATGCCTCCGCTGGTCACGCCCGCCCCCTGACCGCCCAAGCCCATGGCGGTACTTGATGAGGTTCGCGACGGCGAGCAGGCCCATCAACTCGACAGTTGCCTCAGCGTTGGCGCCACACCACCCCGGCGGCGCCGCCACCCCGGCGTACGGGCTCGGCGACGGCGGTCATCCGACCTCGTCGGTCGAACTCGATCGCGGTGGCAGCCCCGATCTCGGCAGCACTCGTGAAGCTGTCGCCGGACGGGACGAGCCGGTGGCCCAACGCGGTGAGCGGTGGGCCGTAGCGGTCGATGAAGGCGGGCTCGGCCGTCACGTTGGCGGTGTTGCGCTGCGTGGCGCGCGGCGCAGCGATCGCCTCGGGGATGCTCAGGCCCAGGTCGATCCGGTTCACGAGCATCTGGAGCACGGTCGTGATGATCGTGGACCCGCCGGGCGACCCGAGCGCCAGGAACGGCTTGCCCTGGCGCAGCACGATCGTGGGCGACATCGACGAGCGCGGACGCTTGCCGGGCTGGATCCGGTTGGGATCGTCGGCGTCGTACACGGTCGAGAAGTCGGTGAGCTCGTTGTTGAGCAGGAACCCGTGGCCGGGCACGACCTGGCCCGAGCCGCCGGTCTGCTCGATCGTCAACGTGTAGGCCACGACGTTGCCCCACCGGTCGGCCACGGTCAGGTGGGTGGTGGAGATGTTCTCGGTGTCCGCGTCGACCTCGCCGGCGCGGGCGCGGTCGTCGCACACCCCGTCGTACGAGGTCACGTCACCCGCAGCGAGCGGCTTGGTGCTGGCGGCCTCGGGGTCGATGCCGCAGGCGCGCTCCGCGGCGAACCGGTCGCTGAGCAGGTCGGCCACGGGGACGTCGACGAACCTGGGGTCGCCGACGTAGGCGCCGCGGTCGGCGAAGGAGAGCGCGCTGGCCTCCAGGTAGTGGTGCAGCGCCTGGGTCTCGTCCATGTCGCCGAGGTCGAAGCGCTCCAGGATGTTGAGCGCCTCGCCCACGGTCGTGCCGCCGGATGAGCTGGGGGCCATGCCGAAGACCTGGAAGCCGCGGTAGCCGACGCTGGTGGGGCGCTGCTCACGCACCCGGTAGCCCCGCAGGTCGGCGGTCGACAGGAAGCCGGGCGGCACCGGCAACGCCGTCGTCGAGCTCGTACGCGGCTTGCGCACCACGTCGACCATCAGCTCGGCCAGGGCGCCTCGGTAGAAGGAGTTCACGCCGCGGGTGCCCAGCATCTGGTAGGTGCGGGCCAGGTCCGGGTTGCGCAGGGTGCTCCCGACGCGCGGGGCGTCGCCGCGGGGGAGGAAGAGCCGGCTGGTCGCCGGGAACGCCTCGAAGCGCACCTTGTTGTCGAGGGTCTGCTGGCGGAAGGTCTCGTCGACCACGAACCCGCGCTGTGCCACCTTCACCGCTGGGGCGAGGGCGCGGCGGAGGTTGAAGGTGCCCCACTTGTCCAGGGCGCGCTGCCAGGTGGCCGGCGTGCCCGGCACCCCGACGGAGACGCCGCTGGTGACCAGCTCCGGGGTGAAGCGGTAGGGCGCTCCGGTGGCCGGGTCGATGAACGCGTCGTTCGGCATGGCCGCCGGCGCTGTCTCGCGGCCGTCGATCGTGGAGACCCGCTGGGTGCGGCGTCGTAGTGGACGAAGTAGCCGCCCCCGCCGAGGCCGGCGCTGTAGGGCTCGGTGACGCCGAGCGTGGCGGCCGCTGCGACCGCCGCGTCGGTCGCGTTGCCGCCGCTGCGGAGCACGCCCAGCGCGGCCTGGGTCGCCTCCGGGTCGACGGTGGAGACGGCTCCGCCGAAACCGGTCGCCGTCGCCACCTTGGGGGGTTGCTTGCCCGGTGGGTGGTGCGGGCCGTGGCGGCCGGTGTGGCCTCAGCGCCGGGCGTGAGGAACAGGCCGGTCAGGGCCAGGGCGCAGGTGGCGGCCAGTGCGGTGCTGCGGATGCGGACAGACGTCGTCATGCGATCTACCTCCCGAGAAAGTGGCTCGACCACCGTCCCGCGACAGGACCTCGGTGTCCACCCCCTCAGCACGACTCGACGCCGGCGCCGCCGCTTCCCCCACCGCCAGGAGGGTCAGTCGTCGTCCATGTTGCGGGCGTCGCGGATGTCGTTCATCAGCTCGTGGATCCGCTCCCACTCCGCCTTGTCCACCGGGTCGTTGGAGAGGCGCAGGCTGGCGAGGTACTGCTCGATGGCCGAGTTGGGTTCCGAGACGTTGACCCGGTGCGTGTTCTCGGCCATCCAGTCGGAGAAGCCCGGCGGCTCACCGTGCTCGCCCACGTAGATCGTCCAGGCGAGCATCTGGTGCTGGGACTCCAGGCTCCAGCCCTTGCCCCAGTTCTCGTAGTTCTCGTTGGCCGCCGCGCCGGCCTCCGCCAGCGCCTTCAGCACGCTGTAGACGTCGCCGGCACCCGGCACCTTCTCGATGGCCTTGCCGATGGCTGCGTCCATGACGGCGGTGAAGACGGGGCCGTAGTCGATCTCGGTGCCGTTGAGGTCCAGGATCCCGAGCAGGTAGCCGACCTCGTTGGCGATGGCGCGGTCGCTGGTCTCTCCGCGCGCGGCGATGAGTTCCTTGATGACGTCGTTGACGTCGACCCGGTCGCCGAGCTGGTCGACGATGCGGGCGACCTGCTCGTGGTCGACGGTCGAGTAGTTGCTCGCGAGCATCGAGATGAACTCGGGGTTGTTGAAGTGCGGGGCGAGCCGGTCGAGCAGCTCGTCGCGCAGGGGCGTGTTGAGTCCGTCGTGCACCGAGTGGATGAGCGCGGCGGCGGCGTACGGGTGCTTCTGCTCGACGGCGGAGGCGAAGATCTCCTGCCAGACCTGCTCCTTGATCCGCCAGGTGTCCTGGTGGAAGGGGCCGTCCTCGGGGTTGCTCCAGCCGTCGCTGATCAGGCCCTCGGCGATCCACTTCGCCGTGTCCTTGTCGATGGTGTTGAAGAAGGTCGCGAGCCGGTCGGCGTCGAGGTCGCTCGACCATGCCTTCGCCATGTCCTCGAAGCCGTCGTACTTGCTCTGAAGCAGGCGCTGGGCGGTGTCGGGGGTGGGGTTGTTGGCCTCGTACCTGCTGTTGTTCATGCGGTCGAGGAAGGCCAGGCCGATGAGCTGGAGCCGCGAGTCGGCGTAGTCGGAGCCGAGCATCATCCCGAAGCGGGGAGCGGAGCCGTCCGGGGGCGCCGAGAGCTCGGAGGCGAACTTGACCACCGTCGCGTCGTCGAACTGCGAGAGCCCTGCGGCCAGCGCGTCGTTGAACTTCTCCAGCGACTCCGCCCAGTCGGCCGGCACGCCCTGGCCGTCGAAGAGCGGGTTCATCGACTGGTCGATGCTGTTGTAGAGGTTGTTGAGTCCCTCGGGGCCCAGCGCCTTGACGAGCGCCTTGGTGTAGTGCGGGTCGCCGTGCTTGCCGCCCATGCGCTCCATCAGCGCGCGCAGCGCTGCCGGGTCCTCGATCGAGCCGTTCTCGCCGAGCAGCCGCTCCAGCTCGGCCAGGTCGGCGGCCGCCTCCTGACGGGCGAGCTCGGCGATCTCGGCCTCACGCTTCTGGGTCGCGAGCAGCAGGTCGTCCATGGCGCTGTGGTCGAGCGTACGAGGCATGGAACCGGTCGCGCGGTAGTGCGAGAGGACCTCGGGAGTCACCTTGACGATGAGGGCCTCGTCGATCGCCTTCCCGGTCTCGCGGGTGCGGTGGCTGAGCCACTGCTTGGTGAGGCCGAAGGAGCGGGTGAGGTTGGTCTGGTCGACCCGTCGGGTCTCGGCGGCCGAGTCGATCGCGTTGCGGCGGATCTGGTCGATCTCGTCGCGGAAGGCGCGGTTGACGGGGCCGCCGTCCTTGGGCTTCGCCGCCGCCAGGTTGCGCGTCCTTGCCTGGTCAGCGCCCTTGACCGCGTCGTCGTAGGCGGTCTGGGTGTCTTCCCACTTGCGGTTCATCGAGGCGACCTGGTCGATCGCATCCTCGTAGTCGCGAGCGAGGTCACGCAGCGCCTTGGCGGAGTCGCGGAACTTGGGCGCGAACCTCTGCAGGTGGCCGCCGAGCGCGGTCATCTCGCCCTTGATCGAGGTGGCGGCCTCGCCGGTCCACGACTGGCCGATCTCGTCCGGCGTGGAGGAGAGGGTCGTGCCCTTGTCACCGACGGTCTGGGCGGTGTTGTCCATCGTCCGAGCAGCCTCGCGGAGCTTCTCGGGGTGGACGTCGAGCTGGAAGTGGTCGGTCATGGGATCACCGGCTCGCTGCGTTGTCGGCGTCGATCCGCTCGAGGTCGACCTCGAGCTGGTTGGTGTTGCCGGCGATGATCTGCGCCGAGTCGATGCACTGGTCGAGGAAGGCGCGCCACGAGAGGCGGAACGCGTCCGCGCCGGCGTCGATGGCGCCGGAGAACTCGCCTGCCCCTGCGTTCATCTGGTGACTGAGGCCCGCGATGGACCCGCGCACGCCGGACAGCTCGTCCTCGGCCTTGTTGAAGCGTTTGACCACCTTTGCGGCCGCTTCCTTCGACATCGTGATCGCCACGGCATGCAACATACCGCGTGCCGAGGTGGCTGAAACCTCCTCGACGCCAGCGTTTGTGCGCGGGCGCGCCCCCGTGCGCCCCCGTGCGCGAGGAAGCGCCCCGATAGGGTCGTACGCCTGAGCGTCCCATCACGTCCGGTGGCGCGCGTTTCGAAGGGAAGTCGCTTGTTCACGTTCGTCCTCGCACTCTTGATGCTGCTCGCGGCAGTTGCCATGTTCGCCGTCGGGAAGTCGAAGGGGCGCGGTCGCGCGCTCGGCCTCGTCCCGCTCCTCGCCGGCGGCGTCCTCATGGCCATGGCCTGCACGACCATCATCCAGGCGAAGAACGTCGGCGTCCTGACCACGTTCGGCAAGCCGACCCGCTCGCTCAACGCGGGACTCCACGTCAAGGCGCCGTGGCAGAAGGTCACCGAGCTCGACGGCACCAAGATCACCAACAAGTACACCGGTGAGGAGCGCATCGAGGTGCGCATCGGCGATGGCACCACCGCCGCCGTGGAGACCGCCATCCGCTGGTCGATCGTGGGGGAGAAGGCCGACGAGATCTACGCCGACTACCGCAGCGACGACGTCAACATGAACGTCCGCGAGGCGCTCGTCGAGACGGTCTTCAAGAACGCGATCAACGCCGTTTTCGGCCAGTACAACCCGACGGCCGAGCTCGTCACCGTCGACCCGAACTCCGACAAGCGCCTCAACTTCGTGCCCGACTACGACGGGCTCGCCGCCGAGGTCACCGAGTCGATGAAGCAGCGCGTCGCCGACTCCGGCGGCTACGTGAAGATCGAGTTCGTCACCCTCTCGGGCATCAGCCTCTCGCCGGAGACGCAGAAGAAGATCAACGAGTTCCAGGCCGAGGTCGCGCGTACGCAGGTCGCCCTGCAGGCCGAGCGCACCAACCGGGCCCAGGCCGCGGCCAACAAGGCGCTGTCCACCTCGGTCAGCAACAACCCCAACGTCCTCGTCTCCCGCTGCCTCGACACGCTGCAGATGATGGTCGAGAACCAGCAGCCCGTGCCGGCTGGCTTCACCTGCTGGCCCGGCCAGAGCTCCAACCTCGTGCTGGGTGGCAACGGCAAGAACTGAGCCGCCCGCTCCCCGCAGACGACACCGCCCCCGGACCCATCGGTCCGGGGGCGGTGTCGTCTCGTGCGGTGGTGCCTCAGATCTCCGGCTTCTCCGGCAGCTCGCGCTTGCGGATCTCCTTGATCGCGTCGGTGGACGCCGTGCGCCACTCCTCGACCGCGGCGGTCACCGCCGCGGCCTGTGCTTCACGGGCGGCGACCAGAGCCGTCCAGGCCGGGGCCTGGGCGAGCGAGCAGCCCGCGGTGCAGGCGGCTGCGGCGTCGGCAGCGGCACGGACGGTGTCGGCGCTGCTGCCCAGGGCCGTGACGAGCGCCGAGATCTCGGTGGCGACCTCGGGCGGAGTGCCGAGGCCGAGCACCTGCGTACGCAGGGCATCGCGCGCGTCGGCGGCTGCCACGAGCGTGCTGTACGTCGCGCCGGCCGTGCCTGCGTCGTCCTGGGGACCGGAGGCGAGGAAGGACGCGAGGGAGGAGTCGAGCGCCGTGAACTCGGTCAGCACCTGGTCGATGCTCTCGCGGGCCGCCTTGACGGCAGCGACGTCGTCCTTCTTGGCGGTGCGGGCCGACTCGGTCTGGGTCTCCCAGTCGTTCCACGCCGTGGTGGCCGCTGTGACCATCGCGTCGGCCTTGGTCAGCGCGACCTTGAGGTCGGTGCCGCCGTCGGCCAGCTCGTCGGCCTTGCGCTCGACCTGGGTGCGGATCGCCTCCCACTGGTTGAGCGTGGCCGGGCGCAGGCGCGTCAACTTCGACAGGGCGTCCTGCACGGCTGCGTGCCGGGCGAGGCCGGCAGTGTCGACGCTGGTGCCGTCGAGGCTGTCGACCGCGCCGCTCAGCGAGGTCGCACCCGTGGCGGCCCGGTTGCCGATGCCGCGCAGGGCCTTGATCCGCTCCGCGGCCGCGAGGTCGACGGTGAGCTCCTTCGTACGCCGCTCGGCGCTCTGGACGGCGGCGGCGCCGACGACCTTGTCCGCCTCCGTGACGAGAGCGGGGCCGGGCAGGTCCTCGGTGCTTCCGCCCGCGGTCTTGATGTCGCCCTCCACGCCGGAGAGCGCCTCGAGGCCGGACTTCAGTTCGCCCCGGGCGGCACCCCAGGTGCCGAACTCCTCCTCGTCGAGCGTGGTGAGCTGCTCGGCGGCGCGGGAGACCTCGAGCTGTGCGCCGACGGCGCGGCGCACGGCGCTCGAGAAGTTGGTGCTCCGACCGTTGGCGGTGGAGCGGGTGTCCTCGAGCTTCTTGGTCACCTCGACGAAGTCCTCGGCGGCCGCCGAGATGTCGGTGGTCGACCTGGCGCCCACGAGCTTGGTGGAGGCGTTCATGAACGCGCCGTGCGACGTCTCGAACGCCTCGCGCACCGGCTCGTCCTGGGTGCCCTGCCACCAGAACCACCCGCCGCCGATGAGGGCGGCCACGAGCGCGACGGACAGGAGGATGGCGAGGCCCTTCCCGCGCTTGCGGGGGGCGTCGTCGGTGTCGTACGCCGTCGGCTCGTCCTGCGTCGGAACAGGAGGCACCACGGCGGTGGCGGAGGTGAGGGCGGACGCCGGGGCGGGGGCGAGGGCGAGCACGGTGGTCTCCCCGTCCGGGGTCCGCACGGCGGTCTGGTCCGGCGTCTGCTCCCGCGCCACCATCGGCCATGCCTGGGTGGCAGCCAGGTCGTACTGGGTCGCCTCGCCGTCGGCGAGAGCGGGACGCTCAGCGGTGTCATCGACGGTGGCGCTGTCCGCGGCCTCAGCGTCGGCCCCAGCGTCGGTGTCGGTGTCGGTGTCGGCGTCGAGCTCCGCGTCGGCGTCAGCGTCGGTCTCCGCGTCGGGCTCCGCGTCGGTCTCGACGTCCGTGGGGGCCTCGGCCTCGACGTCGGTCCCCAGGTCGGCCTCCGGGTCGCCATCGACGTCGGTGTCGGCACCGGTGGAGGAGGGGGTCACGAGGTCCTCGGGACGGGAGAGCAGCGACCCCTCGACGAGCGGTGTCTCGGACGTACCGGTCTCACCGCCGCGGTTCCAGGCGGGCTTGAAGAGGCCGGTGTCCCACAGGCCGGGCGGGATCGCGATGGTGGCCGTGTCGTCCGCGCGCGGGGCAGCGGGACACGAGTGCTCACCTGCTCCCGTCACTGCACCACAGTCCGGGCAGATCTCGGTGCGGCTGTCCTTGTTGTCCATGGGTCCTTCCCCGTCACTACGGCTAACAGGGTGAAATTACCTGCGACTGGTCGTTGGGGGAGGCAAGTGGTCGAGATCGTGCCTACTTGACTGCACGGCACGGGTCCTCGGGTGCCATGCAAAGCTCACGAAAGGCGTGGAAAATTCGAGCCTCAGGGGACTGTTGCTGAGCGCGGAAGTTGGTAGTCTGCGTCTCGCAACAGGTGCAAGTTCCAGCTGGTAGACGCCCGCGGAGTTTGTGATCCAACGGCGTTTCCTTCTTCGGGCCCGACGTGGTCTGCAAGTCGGAGCGACGTGTCACCGCATCTGATGCGGGTCCGTCGAGGTGGCGGACTCTCGCCCCGACTAAGGAGTACAAGAGCAATGGCTCAGGGCACCGTTAAGTGGTTCAACGCTGAGAAGGGCTTCGGCTTCATCGCGCAGGAGGACGGCGGCGACGACGTCTTCGTGCACTACTCGGCGATCCAGACCCAGGGCTACAAGTCCCTGGACGAGAACCAGAAGGTCGAGTTCGACGTCACGCAGGGTCCCAAGGGTCCCCAGGCGGAGAACGTTCGCGCTCTCTGATTCCGTAGGACGCACCTGTCCCGGATGACCAACCGAGGCCCCGCCGGAGACGGCGGGGCCTCGGATGCATTTCCAGGGGGCTGTCGGTGCGGCTGCCCACTTTGAGCGCCCTGTCAAGGCCCGCGACGGGTGGTTCTGAGTACCCTCACTTGGGGGAGATTTCGTGAATCCTCGTTTGCCCTTGGTTTCGCAGGGCACCCTTGTGCCTGGAAGACGCGGTGGTCGCCCGGCAGACTAGACTCGGTGGCTCGTCAGCACGCGTAAGGACATGGGGTCAGTGCAAGTAGGAGGTCCGAGGGTGATCGATCCCTTCGACGTCACGCTCGAGGACGGCGACCTGATGGGAGAGGTTGAACTGACCACCAATCTCATCGTCGCGGCCAGCGAGTCCGACGACCGGCTCAGTCGTGATGAGATCGACCGCTTGCTAGGAGTGGTCCCCATTCCGCGCCAACGCTGACGACCCACTCTCCAGACACGTCCAACCCTCGCCCGGTCACCCGGGCGGGGGTTGCGCTGATTCTGTGCAGGTTCGCACGGTCGCCGGGCTTGAAAGAGATACCCCCTGGGGGTATACAGGAGCGGTGAGCCACGGATACCTCAGTGACAAGAGTGCCCACCTCGCTCGCCTGAAGCGCATCGAGGGGCAGGTGCGCGGACTCCACCGCATGGTGGAGGAGGAGAAGTACTGCATCGACATCCTCACCCAGGTGGCCGCGGTCACGAAGGCGCTCGAGTCCGTCAGCCTCGCCCTGCTGACCGAGCACATGAACCACTGCGTCGTCCAGGCCGCCCGAGCGGGTGACGACGAGGCCGACGCCAAGATCGACGAGGTCATGGCCGCGATCAGCCGCCTCGTGAAGTGATCCCCGAACCCGAAGCTGAACTTCCGAAGCTTGAACCCAGCAAGGAGCGCACGATGACCACCCCCCACACCGCCGACTTCACCGTCACCGGCATGACCTGCGGCCACTGCGTCGCTTCCGTGAAGGAGGAGGTCAGCGAGGTCCCCGGCGTCACCGGCGTCGACGTGGTTCTCGAGACCGGCCAGCTGACGGTGACCTCCGATGAGCCCGTCGACGCCGCTGCGGTCTCCGCCGCCGTGACCGAGGCCGGCTACCAGCTCGCCTGAGCGAGGAGACGCCCATGACGACGAGCACACCACTGCGCCTCGCTGCCTTCGCCGCTGCGCTCGTCGTCGTCTTCGCCCTGGCCTTCGGGGCCGGACGGCTCGTGGACGGCGGGGAGAAGGCTCCCGACGACAGGCCCAGCCAGACACCCAGCCATGCACCCAGCCCCCACTCACCATCGCCCTCCGAGGAGAGCCACGACCATGTCGACTGAGACGCACGCCGACCCGCGCCTCGCGCCCGGTGAGGTGGAGCTCGACATCTCGGGCATGACCTGTGCCTCGTGCGCGAACCGCATCGAGCGCAAGCTCAACAAGCTCGACGGGGTCGAGGCGACGGTCAACTACGCGACCGAGAAGGCGCGCGTACGCCACCCCGCGGACCTCGACCTCGACGTCCTGCTGTCGACCGTCGAGGCCGCCGGCTACGGCGCTGCCCTCCCTGCCCCACCACAGGCCCAGCCCGGCGGGACCTCGGGCGAGGGCACCGTCGATCGGCGCGACCTGGAGCTGGAGCAGCTGCGTCAGCGCCTCGTCGTCTCGGCGCTGCTCAGCGTGCCGGTGATCCTCATGGCGATGCTCCCGCCGCTGCAGTTCACCCACTGGCAGTGGGCCTCCCTGACCCTCGCCGCACCGGTCGCGGTCTGGGGCGCCTGGCCCTTCCACCGTGCTGCGTGGGCCAACCTGCGCCACGGCGCCGCGACGATGGACACCCTCGTCTCGGTCGGCGTGCTGGCCGCCTTCGGCTGGTCGCTCTACGCCCTCTTCCTCGGCAGCGCCGGCGACCCGGGGATGCGGCACCCCTTCGAGCTCACCATCGCCCGCGGCGACGCCACGATGAACATCTACCTCGAGGTCGCCGCCGGCGTGACGACCTTCCTGCTCGCCGGGCGCTGGTTCGAGAAGCGCGCCAAGCGCCAGTCCGGAGCGGCCCTGCGTGCGCTGCTCGAGCTGGGGGCCAAGGACGCTGGGGTGCTGCGCGACGGCGTCGAGCACCGTGTGCCCGTGGAGGAGCTGCGGGTCGGCGACGAGTTCGTCGTACGCCCCGGCGAGAAGCTCGCCACCGACGGCGTGGTCGTCGACGGCACCTCGGCGATCGACACCTCCACCGTGACCGGGGAGTCGGTGCCGCGCGAGGTCGGCCCGGGCGACACCGTGATCGGGGCCTGCGTCAACGCGCACGGCCAGATCGTCGTGAGGGCGACCCGGGTCGGTGGCGACACCCAGCTGGCCCAGATGGCGCGCCTCGTCGAGGAAGCGCAGTCAGGCAAGGCCGAGGTCCAGCGCCTGGCCGACCGGGTCTCGGGCATCTTCGTGCCGGCGGTGCTGCTGCTGGCCGCCGGCACCCTGGGCTGGTGGCTGGGCACCGGAGCCAGCGCCACGGCCGCCTTCACCGCCGCAGTCGCGGTCCTGATCGTCGCCTGCCCCTGCGCGCTCGGGCTGGCCACGCCGACCGCGCTGCTGGTCGGCACCGGCCGGGGCGCCCAGATGGGCATCCTGATCAAGGGCCCCGAGACGTTGGAGTCGACGCGCCGCGTCGACACCGTGGTGCTCGACAAGACCGGCACCGTCACCACCGGCGTGATGGCGCTCGTCGACGTCGTCGCCGGCCCGGGGGAGGACGTCACGAGGCTCCAGAGCCGGGCCGCGGCCGTCGAGGCCGGGTCGGGCCACCCGATCGCGCGAGCGGTCGTCGAGGCCACCCCCGAACGACCCGTCGCGGCCGGTCTCACCGACCTGCCGGGCCTGGGCGCCCGGGGGCTGGTCGACGGTGTGGAGGTGACGGTGGGCAGAGCCTCCCTCTTCGAGACCGTGCCCGCCGAGCTCGACGTGGCGATCACCGCCGCGCAGGACCAGGGGCGTACGGCCGTCGTCGCCGGGTGGGACGGCGTGGCGCGCGGAGTGCTCGTCGTCTCCGACACGGTCAAGCCGGGCGCCGTCGAGGCCGTCCGCGCCCTGCGCGCCCTCGGCCTGCGTCCGCTGCTCGTCACCGGGGACAACGAAGGAGCCGCCCGCGCCGTCGCCGCCGAGGTCGGCATCGAGGAGGTCATCGCGGGCGTCCTGCCCGCCGGCAAGGTCGACGTGGTGCAGCAGCTGCGCGCCGAGGGCCGCGTGGTGGCCATGGTCGGCGACGGGGTGAACGACGCCCCGGCGCTGGCGGTCGCCGACCTGGGCCTGGCCATGGGTGCCGGCACCGACGTGGCGATCGAGGCCAGCGACCTGACCCTGGTGCGGGAGGACCTGATGGCCGCCGCCGACGCCGTGCGCCTGTCGCGCCGGACCCTGGCCACCATCAAGGGCAACCTCTTCTGGGCCTTCGCGTACAACGTCGCCGCGCTGCCACTGGCCGCCGCAGGGCTGCTCAACCCGATGTTGGCCGGGGCCGCGATGGCCTTCTCGTCGGTCTTCGTGGTCAGCAACTCGTTGCGGCTGCGTCGCTTTCGCTGACGCACCACACGGCGGGCGCCCGCGTAGTGCCAGAGTGGACCCATGGCGGCCATCGAGTTGCGGCAGATCGTCAAGACCTTCGGGCGCGTCAGGGCCCTCGACGGGTTCGACCTCCGTGTCGAGCAGGGGGAGGTCCACGGCTTCCTCGGCCCCAACGGGGCCGGCAAGTCCACCGCGATGAAGGTCCTGCTCGGGATGCTGCGCGTCGACTCCGGCACCGCACGACTGCTCGGTGGCGATCCCTGGAGCCGGGCACCTGAGCTGCACCGTCGTCTCGCGTACGTCCCGGGTGAGGTCGCCCTGTGGCCGAACCTCACCGGCGGAGAGGTCATCGACCTGCTGGGCCGCATGCGCGGTGGGATCGACGCCCACCGGCGTGACGAGCTCGTCGAGCAGTTCAGGCTCGATCCCACCCGCAGGGCGCGCGCCTACTCCAAGGGCAACCGGCAGAAGGTCGCTCTCGTCGCGGCTCTCGCCGCCCGGGCCGAGCTCTACCTCTTCGACGAGCCCACCTCCGGGCTCGACCCGCTGATGGAGGCGGAGTTCCAGCGTTGCGTGCACGACCTGCGTGGGGCGGGCGCCACCGTTCTGCTCTCCAGCCACGTCATGGCCGAGGTCGAGGCCCTGGCCGACCGGGTCACGATCATCCGCGAAGGTCGCGCCGTGCAGTCCGGCACCCTGGCCGACCTGCGCAGCCAGACGCGTACGACGGTGCTGGCCGAGACCGAGCGACCCGCAGATGAGCTCGCCGCACTGCCGGGCGTCCACCATCTGCGCCACCTCGACGGGCGCGTGGAGATGGAGGTCGACAGCGCCGAGATGTCGTCCGTCCTGCGCCGCCTCGGCGAGCTCGGCGTGCTGTCGCTCCAGGCGCACCCGCCCACCCTGGAGGAGCTCTTCCTGCGCGAGTACGGCGACGAGGACGCCCTGTGACCGCACCGCTGACCGGAGCCGTGGCTGGCACCCGGCCGCTCGTCCGGCTGGTGCTGCGCCGTGACCGCCTGCGCCTCCCGCTGTGGCTGGGAGGCATCACCGCCGTCACGTGGGCGTCGGCCAATGCGGTCGTCGGCTTCTACGGCACGCCGGAGAAGCAGGCAGGCTACGCCGCGACCGTGGAGGACAGTGCGGTCTCCCGGCTCATGGGCGGCGTCCCTCGCGACGTCGACACGATCGGGGGGATCATCTCGTTCGAGGTGACCTCGGTGGCCGCCGTGGCGGTGGCGTTGATGGTCACCTTCCTCGTGGTCCGCCACACCCGCGCCGAGGAGGAGAGCGGTCGGGCCGAGCTCGTACGCAGCACGGTGGTGGGCCGCCACGCAGCGCTGGTCGCGACCCTGGTGGTGTCGCTGGCCGCCTCGATCGTGCTCGGGGTCCTGCTCGCGGCCGTGCTCGTCACTGCCGACGTGACGCTGGGGGCTGCGGTGAGGTTCGGTGCGGGGATGGCTGGCGCGGGCGTGGTCTTCACCGGGATCGCGGGTGTGGCGGCGCAGGTCGCGGGCAGCGCGCGGCATGCCCTCGGGTGGGGTGTCACGGCCGTGCTGGCCCTCTTCCTGGTGCGCGGCTACGGAGCACTCGACGAGACCTGGTGGACGTGGGCCTCTCCCTTCGGCTGGCAGGACGAGCTGCGGCCCTTCGGCGACGATGCCCGGTGGTGGCCGCTGGGTCTCTCGGTCACCGCCGCCGCCGTGGCCCTGGCGCTCGCCTGCTGGCTGGCCTCCCACCGCGACTTCGGCCAGGGGTTGGTGGCCGAACGCCCCGGTCCCGAGCACGCCGGTGCCTGGCTCGGTACGCCGGCGGGCCTGGCGCTGCGCCAGCAACGTGGCCTGGTCGCGGGGTGGGGCGTAGGGCTGCTGGTGCTGGCGGTCGTCTTCGGGGCGGTCAGCCGTGAGGTGCGCACGATGATCGAGTCGAACCCTGAGGTCGCCCAGATGATCCTTGCCGGCATCGACGACGTGGTGGTCGGCTACCTGGCCTACGTCGTCAACTTCCTCGGGGTCACCGTCTCGGCCTACGCCGTCGTCTCCGCGCTCCGACTGCGTCACGAGGAGAGCAGCGGTCAGGCCGTCAACGTCCTGGCGACCGCGGTGTCGCGCACCCGCTGGGCACTCGGCGGCATCGCGGTCACGTGTGGTTCGACCCTGGGGGTGCTGGCGCTGACCGGGCTGGGGGTCGGGGTCACCCACCGGTGGGTGGGCGCGGAGGACTCGACCGTCTCGGGGGTGGGGGAGCTGCTCCTGGCCGCCGTGGCCACGGCCCCCGCCGTCCTCCTGCTCGCCTCGGTCGTCTTCCTCCTCCACGGCTGGGCACCCCGGTGGGTGCACCTGTCCTGGCTGCCCGTGGCCTGGGCGCTGGTGCAGGCCTACCTCGGTGACCTGCTCGACCTCCCGGGGTGGGCGCGGGGGCTCTCCCCCTTCCACCACCTGCCGGTGATGCCGGCCGAGGACTTCCGGTGGGCGCCGGCCGCCGCGCTGCTCACGCTCGCCGTCGTGCTCACCGCCCTGGGCGTGGTGGGACTGCGCCGACGCGACCTGGACTGACAGACTGCCTGCCATGGCCAGCCCGCCGCCCGGGAGCTCCGAGACCCTGCCCGACGTCATCGCCGCCGGCGCGGTGGTGCTGCGCAAGGGCCCGGTCGGCAAGGACGGGAAACGGGAGCGGCAGGTCCTCCTGGTGCACCGCCCGCGCTACGACGACTGGTCGTTCCCGAAGGGCAAGCTCGACCCCGGCGAGCACCTGACGGCCTGCGCAACGCGCGAGGTGCTGGAGGAGACCGGGATGCAGGTCCACCTCGGCGTCCCCCTCCCCGTCCAGCGCTACCGGGTGGCCGGCGACCGGATGAAGACGGTGCACTACTGGATGGGACGGGTCGTCGGCGACGACGACGTGTCGCGCTACGTCGCCAACCGTGAGATCGACGCCGTCGAGTGGGTCGACTGGTCGCAGGCCGAGCAGCGCATCTCCTACCGCCGCGACCGGGATATCCTGGCCGGCGCCTGGCAGCACCGGCACTCGACCACCCCGCTCGTCGTGCTGCGTCACGCGAAGGCGCTGCCTCGCAAGAAGTGGGAGGGCGACGACCGGCTGCGTCCGCTGCTCCCCGAGGGGCACCAGCAGGCGCTGCTCCTGGCGGGGGTGCTCGCGGCGTACGGCGTGAAGGACGTCGTGACCTCCTCCTCGACCCGCTGCCTCCAGAGCGTCCAGCCGTACGCCGACAGCAGCGGCCGCACGCTGCTGCCCCGTGACGTGCTGAGCGAGGAGGACGCGACGCCCGCCGGGGTCGCGGCCCTGCTCGACGAGGTCGTCCGGGCGGGACGGCCCGCGGTGGTCTGCAGCCACCGCCCGGTGCTGCCGCCCATCTTCCGGGCCCTGGGGGTCGAGCCGGTCGCACTGGACCCGAGCGGCTTCCTGGTGCTCCACCAGCGCCACGGTGAGACGCGCGCCACGGAGGTGCACCCCGCCGTCGATGCCGGCCTGCAGGTGGGCCCGCGCCCCGGGCGCTGAAGAGTTTCACCAAGCCGGGGCTGGCGTTCACTTCTCGTTCACCCAGCCCCCGGCGACACGTCACCTCGGTGTTCCACGATCGTCTCGACAACAGATGAGAGATCCAGGAGATCCGAAGTGAATCGCACTTCTCTTCGCCGGGGAATGGTCCCCGGCATCGCAGCCCTCGCCCTCGTCCTGACGGGCTGCTCCGCCGCCAACGAGAGCGGCTCCGCCTCCGACGGCGGGCTCGCCGGCACCCTCAACGGTGGCGGCGCCAGCTCTCAGGAAGCTGCCCAGAACGCCTGGCGCGCCGGCTACCAGGGGCTGCACAGTGACGTCACCGTCAACTACGACCCGACCGGCTCGGGAGGCGGACGTGAGAACTTCACCTCCGGCGGCTTCGCCTTCGCCGGGTCCGACTCCTACCTCACCGACGACGAGGGGGAGCTGAGCGCCGCCGAGCAGCGGTGCGCCGGCGACCCGATCGAGATCCCGAACTACGTGTCGCCGATCGCCGTGGTCTTCAATGTCGAGGGCGTCGACGAGCTCAACCTGACGCCGGACGCGATCGCCGGCATCTTCAACGGCACGATCACCCGCTGGAACGACCCGGCGATCGCCGCGAGCAACGAGGGCGTCACGCTCCCGGACGCCACGATCACCGCCGTCCACCGCTCCGACGAGTCGGGCACCACCGGCAACTTCACCCACTACCTCTCGGCCGTGGCGAAGAAGGCCTGGCCGCACGGCGAGGTCGAGAGCTGGCCGATCAAGGCCGGTGAGGGTGCCAACGGCACCTCGGGCGTCGTCTCCGCGGTGACCAACGGCAAGAACACCATCGGTTACGCCGACGCCTCCCAGGCCGGTGACCTCGGCACGGTCAACGTCCAGGTCGGTGACGACTTCGTCGGCCCGACCGCCGAGGCCGCCGCGAAGATCCTCGAGGTCTCCCCGCGGGTCGAGGGTCGTGCCGACTCGAGCCTCACCTTCGAGCTCGACTACACCACCGGCGAGGCGGGGACCTACCCGATCGTGCTCACCTCGTACCTGATGGCCTGCCCCACCTACGAGGACGGCACCACCGCCGACCTGGTCAAGGGCTACCTCACCTACGTCCTGAGTGACGAGGGCCAGAAGGCGGCCGCCGACACCGCAGGCTCCGCACCGCTCCCGGCCGGGCTGGCCGCGGAGGCCCAGGCGCTGGTCGACGGCATCAAGGCCCGCTGACCCGTGGCACATCCCGAACGGCCCGAGGGGATCTCGCACCGGCATCTTCCGGAGGCGGGGTCCCCTGTGGGCCGCTCGGAGCAGAAAGGACACCAGTGACCATCCTCGCCTCCTCCGGAGCGGCACGCCGTGCCGAGCACCCGGGCGCCCGGCGCAGGGGTGACGTCGTCTTCGCCTCCCTGGCGCGGGCCGCGGGCATCACGATCGTCGTCGCCCTCGCCGGCGTCGCGCTCTTCCTGACCCTGGAGGGCGTCCCCGCGGTCACGGCCCCGGCGGAGCGGATCGGCGCCGACAACATCGTCGTCTACGTCTGGCCGCTGCTCTTCGGCACGCTGCTGGCGGCGACGATCGCGATCGCGGTCGCCGCGCCGCTCAGCATCGCCCTGGCGCTGGTCATCTCCCACTACGCCCCGCGCCGCGTCGCCCGGCCGATCGGCTACCTGGTCGACCTGCTGGCCGCGGTGCCCTCGGTCGTCTACGGCCTGTGGGGCATCGAGTTCTTCGGGCCGCGGCTCGCGCCGGCGTACGAGTGGCTGGGCGAGCACCTCTCCTGGTTGCCGTTCTTCGCCGGGCCCGCGACCTCGACCGGCCGCACGATCCTGACCGCCGCGCTGGTGCTGGCGATCATGGCGTTGCCGATCATCACGGCGATCTGCCGCGAGATCTTCGCCCAGACCCCGACGCTGCACCAGGAGGCGGCGCTGGCCCTGGGCGCGACGAGGTGGGAGATGATCCGGATGACGGTCTTCCCCTACGGCCGCTCGGGCATCATCTCCGCGATCATGCTGGGCCTGGGTCGCGCGCTGGGCGAGACGATGGCAGTGGCCATGGTGCTCTCGGCCACCGGCGTCGTCACCTTCAACCTGATCTCGTCGGTCAACCCCTCCACCATCGCGGCCAACATCGCGCTCAGCTTCCCGGAGGCGTCGGGCCTGAAGGTCAACGTGCTGATCTTCTCCGGCCTGGTCCTCTTCCTGATCACCTTCGTCGTCAACTTCCTCGGCCGCTGGATCGCGGCGCGGGGCCGCGTGGAAGGAGGTCGCTGACATGTCGACCCCCACCCGCTCCACCAGCCGTTCGGCCCCGGACCTGTCCGCGGGTGCGACGCCTCCCGTCAGCGGTGACGGCGGGGTCGAGGCCACCCCCGGCGAGCCCGCTCGCGCCCTCAACACCCTCGTCCGGCCGCAGCTGCCCCGGTGGGCTCCGCTGCTGGTCGCCCTGGGCGCGGTGGCCCTCGGCACCCTGGTCGCCGTCGTCCTCGGTCGTGGCCCGGTGGCTGCGGCGCTGGTCGCGGCGGTGACCTTCCACGTCGTCATGCCCGTGTGGTCCAACGTGGTGGAGGGCGGGCGCAGGGCCAAGGACCGCGTCGCCACCCACGTCATGTGGACCGCGTTCGTGCTGGCGATGCTTCCGCTGGTCACGCTGCTGTGGCAGGTGATCAGCAACGGGCTCCCGGCACTGTCCGCGGAGTTCTTCACGTACTCGATGCGCAACGTCGTCGGCGAGGGTGGCGGCATCTACCACGCGATCATGGGCACGCTCATCGTCACGGCCTGGGCGACGCTCATCTCGGTGCCGATCGGTGTGCTGGCCGCGATCTACCTGGTCGAGTACGGACAGGGTTCGCGCCTGGCGCGGTGGATCACCTTCCTCGTCGACGTGATGACCGGCATCCCCTCCATCGTGGCCGGACTCTTCGCCTACGCCCTCTTCGTGCTCATCTTCGGCCCCGGCGTACGCATGGGCTTCGGCGGCGCCGTCGCCCTGGCCGTGCTGATGGTCCCGGTCGTGGTGCGCTCGACCGAGGAGATGCTCAAGCTCGTGCCCAACGAGCTGCGGGAGGCGTCGTACGCCCTCGGGGTGCCGAAGTGGCGCACGATCACGAAGGTCGTCCTGCCCACGGCCATGGCCGGCATCATCACCGGCGTGACGCTCGCGATCGCGCGGGTCGCCGGCGAGACCGCGCCGCTGCTCATCATCGCCGGCGACACCGACTCGCTGAACCTCAACGCCTTCTCCGAGCGGATGGCCACCCTGCCGGTGTTCATCTACTACAGCTACATGCAGCCGGGCGTGCCCGCCCACTTCGGCCAGGAGCGTGCCTGGGGCGCGGCCCTGGTGCTCATCGCGATCGTGATGGGCCTCAACCTCCTCGCCCGCGCCGTCGGCAAGTACTTCGCCCCCAAGACCGGTCGCTGACCGCAGAAAGAGACTGATCCACCATGGCTTCCAGCATCGACGTGAGTGACCTGAACATCTACTACGGTGACTTCCTCGCCGTCGAGGGCGTCAACATGTCCATCCGCTCCCGGTCGGTGACCGCCTTCATCGGCCCGTCCGGCTGCGGCAAGTCGACCATGCTCCGCACCCTCAACCGGATGCACGAGGTCCTGCCCGGCGCCCGCGTCGAGGGCAAGGTGGCCGTCGACGGCCAGGACCTCTATGACGTCTCGGTCGACCCGGTGCAGGTGCGCCGCCAGATCGGCATGGTCTTCCAGCGGCCCAACCCGTTTCCGACGATGTCGATCTACGAGAACGTGCTGGCCGGCAACCGCCTCAACTCCAAGCGGATGAAGAAGGCGGAGGCCGACGCGATCGTGGAGAAGTCGCTGCGCGGCGCCAACCTGTGGAAGGAGGTCAAGGACCGCCTCGACAAGCCCGGGATGGGGCTCTCCGGCGGCCAGCAGCAGCGCCTGTGCATCGCTCGCGCGATCGCCGTCGAGCCGCAGGTCCTGCTGATGGACGAGCCCTGCTCGGCCCTCGACCCGATCTCCACGGCGGCCATCGAGGACCTCATCCTCCAGCTCAAGGAGGACTACACGATCGTGATCGTCACCCACAACATGCAGCAGGCGGCCCGCGTCTCCGACGAGACCGGCTTCTTCAACCTCAAGGCGGCCGGCGAGCCCGGCCACCTGGTCGAGTTCAACTCGACGCAGCAGATGTTCGCCAACCCGGACGACCCGTCGACCGAGGCCTACATCTCGGGTCGCTTCGGCTGAGCCGGCCGCCGCGCCTCCCAGCAACGCAGAAGGCCCCCGGCGCGTGCCGGGGGCCTTCGTACGTCGCGTGCGGGTCAGGGCAGGAAGAAGTGCAGCACCCAGTAGGAGACGGCGGCGACGAGCGCAGACATCGGGAAGGTGAGGATCCAGGCCCAGACGATCGTCTTGGCGACGCCCCAGCGCACGGCGGAGAAGCGCTTGGTGGCGCCCACGCCCATGACGGCCGAGGTGATCGTGTGGGTGGTCGAGATCGGGGCCTCCCACACGTACGCGGTGGTGTAGAGCACCGAGGCCGCGACGGCCTCGGAGGCGAAGCCGCGGGCGGGGTCGAGGTGGATGATGCGACGACCCAGGGTCCGCATGATCCGCCAGCCACCGGCCCAGGTGCCGAGGGAGATCGCGGCGGCTGCCGCGAAGATGACCCACAGCGGAAGGTCGGCGTCCTCGGCGACGAAGCCGCCGGCGAGCAGCGCCAGGAAGATGACACCCATCGTCTTCTGGGCGTCCTGCAGGCCGTGACCGAGCGCCATGGCAGCGGCAGAGACGGTCTGCGCGATCTTGAAGTGGCGCTGCGCCTTGTGCTGGTTGGCACGTCGGAAGATCCACATGATCGCGAGCATCACCGCGAAGCCCAGCGAGAAGGCGACGATGGGCGAGACCAGCATCGGGATGACGACCTTGTTGAGCACCGTGGACCAGTTGACGAAGACGCTGGCGGCCAGGGCGGAGCCCACGAGGCCACCGATCAGGGCGTGCGACGACGACGACGGGAGGCCGAAGTACCAGGTGATCATGTTCCACGCGATGGCACCGATCAGGCCGCACATCACGATGGTCAGGGCATGCGCGCCCGACCCTGGGTCGATCGTGTCGCCGACTGTCTGGGCGACCTTCTGACCGAGGAACGCGCCGACGAAGTTCATGACCGCCGCCATGCCGAGGGCCACGCGCGGGGTGAGCGCGCGCGTCGACACGGAGGTGGCGATCGCGTTGGCGGCGTCGTGGAAGCCGTTGGTGTAGTCGAAGATCAGGGCGACGACGACGACCGCGATGACAATCGCGAGTTCCATCCGGTCAGGACTCCTTGACCGCGATCTGCTCCACCGTGTTGGCGATCTTCTCGAAGGCGTCGATCGCACCCTCGAGGGAGGTCACGATGTCCTTGAGCTTGAGCACGTCCATCGGCTGGTACTTGCCGGAGAACAGGCTGGCCAGGATGCGGCGGAAGCTCTTGTCGCCCTGGTTCTCGAGACGGTTGATCTCGATCCAGTACTCGGACAGGTCGGCCATGGACTTCAGCCGAGGCATGGCGTCGGCGGTCAGCTCGGCGCAGCGCTGGATGACCTCGACCTGGTTGGAGAGCTCGCTCGGCAGCACCGAGGGCTCGTACAGCAGGATCAGGTCGACCGCCTCGTCCATCATGTCCATGATGTCGTCGAGGCCCGAGGCGAGGTTGTAGATGTCCTCGCGGTCGAAGGGCGTCACGAAGGTCTGGTTGACCTGCTTGATGATCGCGTGCGTGGTCTCGTCCGCGGCGTGCTCCGCGTCCCGCATGCGGGAGGCGACGGCTTCACGGTCGGCGCCGTCGGCGAGCATCTCGGCCAAGAGGCCTGCTCCGACGACGATGTGACGGGCGGACTGTGCAAAGAGCTCGTAGAACGAGCTGTCAACGGGACGGAACTTCAAACCCACGGAAGGCTCCTGATGAGGAGGAAGAGAACGCTCAACATGCTACGGGCACGGATGGCGCGCGATGCAACTCAGGGCGCTCACCGTCGACGTCGTTGCCGCTCGATCAGCGTCGCCTGAAGGTCGATCGGGCCCGGGTGGCGGGTCCACGTGCCGTCGGGGCCGAGGTGCCAGGAGTCGGTGTTCGGGCCGAACGCCAGGTCGAGCAGCGCGTCGACACGTGCGACGTTGGCGCTGTCGGGCAGGCGTACGAGCACCTCGACGCGTCGGTCGAGGTTGCGGTGCATGACGTCGGCGGAACCGATCCACACCTGCGGTTCACCGCCGTTCTCGAAGGCGTAGACGCGGCTGTGCTCCAGGAAGCGGCCCAGGACCGAACGCACCTCGATGGTCTCCGAGAGCCGTTCGACCCCGGGGCGCAGCGCGCAGATGCCGCGTACGAGCAGCTGCACGCGTACGCCGGCCTGCGAGGCGAGGTAGAGCGCGTCGATGACGGCTTCGTCCACCACCGAGTTGGCCTTGATCCGGATGCCCGACGGGCGTCCGGCCCGGTGGTGCTCGATCTCGGCGTGGATCTGGTCGACCAGTCCGGAGCGGACCGTGCCCGGCGCCACCAGCAGCTCCTCGTACCTGGCGTTGCGGGAGATGCCGGAGAGGTTGTTGAAGAGGTGGGCCACGTCCTCACCGATGGCCTCGTCACTGGTCAGCAGGCCGAGGTCCTCGTAGAGCCGGGCGGTCTTGGGGTTGTAGTTGCCGGTGCCGATGTGGGTGTAGCGGTGGATGCCGTCGGGCTCCTCGCGCACCACCATCGAGAGCTTGCAGTGGGTCTTGAGGCCGACCACGCCGTAGACGACGTGGCAGCCGGACTGCTCGAGCTTGCGGGCCCAACGGATGTTGGCCTGCTCGTCGAAGCGGGCCTTGATCTCGACGATCACCAGCACCTGCTTGCCTGCCTCGGCGGCGTCGACGAGGGCGTCGATGATCGGTGAGTCGCCGGAGGTCCGGTAGAGCGTCTGCTTGATGGCGAGCACGTGGGGGTCGGCCGCTGCCTGCTCGATGAAGCGCTGCACCGAGGTCGCGAAGGAGTCGTAGGGGTGGTGCAGCAGGATGTTGCGGTGCTTGCGCACGGCGTCGAAGATGTCGACGGGTGACGCGGACTCGACCTCGGCCAGCTGTGGGTGGGTGCTGGGGACGAAGGTGGGGTACTGCAGGTCGTCGCGGGGCAGGTCGGCGATGGCGTGCAGGCCGCGCAGGTCGAGCGGCGCCGGCAGGCGGTAGACCTCCGACACCGAGACGCCCAGCTCGGAGGCGAGGAGGTCGAGCATCCGCGGGTCCATCGTCTCCTCGACCTCCAGGCGCACGGGTGGCCCGAAGCGCCGCCGCTTCAGGTCCTTCTCCAGCGCCTTGAGGAGGTTCTCGGCGTCGTCCTCCTCCACCTCGAGGTCTTCGTTGCGGGTGACCCGGAAGGTGTGGGTGGCGACGATCTCCATCCCGGGGAAGAGGCGCTTGAGGTGCTCGCCGATGACGTCCTCCAGCGGCACGAAGCGCTGGTTGCCCACGGAGACGAAGCGGGTGAAGGTCTGCGGCACCTTGACCCGCGCGAAGTGCTCGCTGTGGGTCTTGGGGTGGCGCACGATGACGGCCAGGTTGAGCGAGAGGCCGGAGATGTAGGGGAAGGGGTGCGCCGGGTCGACCGCCAGCGGCGTCAGCACCGGGAAGACGCGCTCCTTGAAGAACTTCTTGCAGTACTTCTGCTCCTCCTTGTCGAGCTGGTCCCAGCGGACCAGCTCGATGCCCTCGGCCCGAAGGTCCGGGATGAGGTCGGCGAAGACCTGGCACTGGCGGTCCATCAGCTGGCCCGCCTCGACCAGGATCGCGTCCAGCACCTCGCGCGGGCGCAGTCCGGAGGCGGCGCGCACGGCGACGCCGGCGGCGATCCGTCGCTTGAGGCCGGCGACCCGGACCATGAAGAACTCGTCCAGGTTGGAGGTGAAGATGGCCAGGAAGCGGGCCCGCTCCAGCAGCGGCAGGGACGGGTCCGCGGCGAGCTCGAGCACGCGCTGGTTGAAGCGCAACCAGCTCAGCTCACGGTCGGCGAACCGGTCCTCGAACGCCTCGACCGCGGCGAGCTCCTCGTGGTCGGGCACGTAGGGCGGCTCGACCTCGAAGGTGTCTGACGGAGGCCCGCTGGTCACTCCCTCGACCGGCCCGGCGTCGAGGGAGCCTTCAGGATGCGGGATCGAGATCGACATGCGCCCAGTGTGGCACCGAGTGATGAGGGAGGGCGATGAACACAGGGCAGAGAAGAGGTGTCAGCGCTCGAGCAGCAGGGTGACCGGCCCGTCGTTGACGCTCTCCACCCGCATGTCCGCTCCGAAGACGCCTCGCTCGACGTGGGCGCCGAGGCGCTCCAGCTCGGCACAGACGGCGTCGTACGCCGGCTCGCTGACAGGCCCCGGCGCGGCTGCGGTCCACGACGGCCGGCGTCCCTTGACGGCGTCGCCGTAGAGCGTGAACTGGCTGACCACCAGCACCGGTGCGTCGAGGTCGGAGGCCGAGCGCTCGTCGCGCATGATCCGCAGCGCCCAGATCTTGCGGGCGATCCACGCGATCTCGTCGGGGCCGTCGGTGTGGGTCACGCCGAGGTAGACCAACAGGCCCGGGCTGTCGATGGCGCCGACGGTCGTCCCGTCCACCGTGACTGATGCGGAAAGAACGCGCTGCACAACGGCTCGCACCTGAAGAATCTCCTGTTGTCGGCGCCTTTGACGGGTTGTTGCCCTTGGTTGAGCAGCCCCACTCTGCCACGATGAGGCATGACCGCACCGCTCCTCGTCACGGTGGCGCCCACCGGCGCCGAGACCCAGAAGTCCGACTGCCTCGCGTTGCCCACCACCCTGGAGGAGCTGGTCGCCACCGCCCGGGAGTGCGAGGCCGCGGGTGCGGCGATGGTCCACGTGCACGTACGCGACCACGACCACGCGCCGAGCCTGGAGCCCGCTCGACTCAAGGAGACCGTGGCCGCGCTGCGCGACGAGACCGACCTGGTCGTGCAGCTCTCGACCGGTGGCTCCGTGCATGACGCGCTGGAGGACCGGCTGCGGGTGCTCGACGCCGCTCCCGACTCCTGCAGCCTCACCATGGGCACCACGAACTTCGGCGACGACGTCTTCCTCAACCCCTGGCCCTTCGTCGTAGAGCTCTACACGGAGGTGCAGGAGCGCGGGATAGTCCCGGAGTTCGAGCTCTTCGACCTCGGGCAGGTCCACGCGCTGCGGCGCCTCCTCGACGCCCACGGACTGCCGGCCGGGGGCAAGGTCCACGTCGACCTGGTGATGGGGGTCCCCGGCGGCATGGCCGGCACCACCTCGTCCCTGGTCGCCGCGGTCCGCGACCTCCCGCCCGAGGTCACCTCGTGGTCTGCCACGGGCATCGGCCGCTCCACGCTGCCGGTGATGCTCGCCGCGCTGTCAGCCGGCGGTCACCTGCGCGTGGGGATGGAGGACGTGCTCACGATGAGCCCGGGCGTGCCGGTCTCCTCCAACGCCCAGCTCGTACGCCGCGCCGTCGCCGCGGGCGAGCTGGCGCAACGTACGCCGATGACCCCCGCCCAGGCGCGCGAGGCGTTGGGCGTGCGGGCGTGACGTCACCCTGAACGGAGCCGCAGCGGGCTCGTCGCGACACCTTGGTCGCGACACACCCTGGTCGCGCCGTCTTGGTGAGTTTTCTGACGGCGAGCGAGTCCGGCACCTAGGGTTCGGCATGTGACGGAGAGGCGCAGTTGGCTGGTGCCGCACGCCCTTTTGCTCACGTTGATGATGCTGGCTGCGCTCTACGCGGTGGCGCACTCGGTGGCCATGATCACCGAGTGGGGGTTGGGCTGGGACGCGCACGCCTACTACGTGATGTGGGACAACAACCTCTACGACGCCCCGCCCGGCTTCCTCGATGCCTACAACTACAGTCCCGTCTTCGCCCAACTGCTCTGGCCGCTCACGCACCTGCCGTGGCCGGTCTTCCTTGCACTGGTGATGGCCGGGTCGGTGGCGACCCAACTGTGGCTGCTCCGTCCTCTGTCGGTCGTCCACCAGGTGCTGATGCTGGCCATCTCGTCGGTGCAGGTGGTCTCGGGCAACATCGACTGGCTGATAGCCCTCGGCATCGTGTTCGGGCTGCGCCACGGCGCCCCGTGGGTCTTCGCGGCGGTCACCAAGGTCGTCCCGTGCCTGGGGCCGGTGTGGTTCCTCGCGAGGGGGGAGTGGCGTCGGCTCATGGTCTTCGCGCTCACCCTCGTGGCGGTCGTCGGCTTCTCGTACGCCTTGTCGCCGGGCCTGTGGCGCGACTGGTTCGTCTTCCTGCTTGACAACGCCGACCGCCGCCCCGGCATGGCGACCGACCTGCTCCCGCCGCTGTGGGCTCGGTTGGCGCTCGCGGTCGCGATCACGGTGCTCGCCGCTCGGCGCTCCTGGCCGTGGTTGCTGCCGGTGGCGATGGTGGTGGCCGCGCCCGTGCCGGGGACCGGGTCGTGGGCGCTGCTGGCGGCGATCCCGCGTCTGCGCCGGGCTGGCCTCGGCCCGTCCGGCGCGAATCAGTAGACGAGCGCCTGCACCTCGTCGGCCAGGACCTCCTCGGCGAAGGCTGCTGCCCCCGCGATGCGTACGCCCGCGAGCAGGTCGGCCTCGACGATCTCGCGTCGCGCCGCGCACTGCGAGCAGACGGTGAGCTGTCCGCCGGCGATCACGGCGTCACGCAGCCGGGCGAGCGACGTGGCCAGGTCGAGGGTGAACTCCTCGGCCTTGCCGGGGAGCCCCAGCCACGCGCCCTCCCCGGTGAGCCAGAGGGAGACGTCAGCTCCGGCGGCGACGGCGGCGGTGGCAACGGTGAAGGCCTGGTTGAGGCGCTCGGGCTCCTCGATGCCGCAGGTGACCTTGATGACGAGTGGGCGAACCATGGCCCCAGACTAGGATGGCGCCCATGGTGTTCCATCTCCCCGACAACCTTCACCCGAACTGCGGACCGATCGCGTGGCTCCTCGGCACGTGGCGGGGCAACGGGCACGGTGACTACCCGACGATCGACAAGTTCCAGTTCGGCCAGGAGCTGATCTTCACCCACGACGGTCGCCCGTTCTTCCACTACATGTCGCGCGCCTGGATCACCGACGCCGAGGGCAAGAAGGTGCGCGAGGGGGCGATCGAGACCGGCTTCATGCGCTGCCCCGAGCAGGGCAAGATCGAGTTCCTGCTCACCCACAACACGGGGATCTGCGAGATCTGGCACGGCGAGGCAGCCGACGGCAAGCTCGAGCTGACCACCGACGCGGTGATGCGCACCGAGACGGCCAAGGAGGTCGTCGCCGGCAAGCGCCTCTACGGCAACGTCAACACCGAGCTGATGTACGCCTACGACATGGCCGCCGTGGGGCAGCCCCTCCAGCCCCACCTGTGGGCCCGGCTGCAGCGCGCCTGAGGGGGACCGGTGGCTGACGAGCTCGCGAGCAGGCTGCGCACCAGCGGCTACCGCATGACTCCGCAGCGCCAACGCGTGCTGGCGGCCGTGGAGGAGCTGGGCCACGCCACGCCTGACGAGGTGCACGCGCACCTGGCCGGAGCGGTCAACCAGTCGACCGTCTACCGCAACCTCGAGGTGCTGGAGGAGCTCGGCCTGGTCCGCCACACCCACCTGTCCGACCGGGCCCCGACCTACCACTCGGCGCGCGCCGCCGAGCACTTCCACCTGATCTGCCGGAATTGTCAGGGCGTCACGTCGGTTCCACTGGAGCGGGCCGAGGCGTTCGCGCGGCAGCTGCGTGACGAGTTCGGCTTCGTGGCCGACGTCGGCCACGTGGCCGTCTTCGGCCAGTGCGCCGCGTGCTCCAGCGCTTCGGGCGGCGCGGCTGCTGGCCCGGCGACAGCTGGCCACGCCCTCGACAACCCCGCGTCCGACCACTCCCACAGCCACACGCACTGAAGGTGACCCATGACCAGCCGTAGCCCGTTCCTCGACCTTCCCGGTGCGGTCTCGGCCGACGGCATCGACGCCCCGGTCGCCGGACACTACGGCTCCTTCAACGTCGAGCAGCGGCGACTGGTCTCCGGTGACGGCTTCGTCGACCTCTCCCACCGCGACGTCCTGCGCATCACAGGGCCCGATCGCCTGACCTGGCTGCACTCCCTGACCACGCAGTTCTTCGAGGGCCTCGCCCCCAAGGTGTGGACCCAGGCGCTGGTGCTCAGCCCGCAGGGCCACGTCGAGCACCACTTCGTCGGGGTCGACGACGGCGAGTCCTTCACCGCCCACACCGAGCCCGGCCGCGGTGCCGAGCTCGTGCAGTGGCTCGACCGGATGCGCTTCATGACCCGCGTCGAGGTCACCCTCGTCGACGACCTCGCGGTCTGCTGGCGTCCCGGCGAGACCGAGGAGCACGCGGGCACGTACGACCTCGTGCCGCGCGACCGGCTCACCGCGTACGCCGAGGCAGCCGGGCCTGCGGCCGGGCTGATGGCGTACGACGCGCTCCGCATCGCCCGCGGTGAGCCGCGCCTCGGCGTCGACACCGACCACCGCACGATCCCCAACGAGGTCGGCTGGATCGGCTCGGCCGTCCACCTCGACAAGGGCTGCTACCGCGGCCAGGAGACGGTGGCGCGGGTCCACACGCTGGGCCGACCGCCGCGCCGCCTCACCATGCTCCACCTCGACGGCTCCGAGAACCGGCTGCCCGCCGTGGGCGGCGACGTGCTGCTGGGCGACAAGGTCGTCGGCTTCGTCGGCTCCTCGGCCCGCCACCACGAGCTGGGACCGATCGCCCTGGCGCTGCTCAAGCGCAACACCCCGATCGACGCCGAGCTGCGCGTCGACGCGATCGCTGCATCCCAGGAGGTCGTGGTCGATCCGGAGGTCGGGCTGCACGTCCGACCCAACCTGCGCTGAGAGTCAGGCTGGGCTGAACGTCAAGCTGGGCTGAACGTCAACCTGGGCTGAACGTCAGGCTGGGCCGCGTGTGTACATCACGTGGGTGTCGGCGTCGGCGTGGGTGAAGCCCAGCCGGGAGTACGTCCTGATCGCTGCGGCGTTGTCGCCCTCGACGTAGAGGATCACCTCGGTGGCCCCTGACTCCTCGAGGTGGTGCAGGCCGGCGAGGGTGACGAGGCGGCCGATGCCGCGTCCCTGTGCGTCGGGGTCCACGCCCACGACGTAGACCTCCCCGAGGGTGGGGGAGTGCTTCTTCGTCCAGTGGAAGCCGAGCGTCCCGCGCCCCTGGGTGGGGGTGGCGAGGATCAGTCCGGCGGGGTCGAACCACGGCTCGGCCATCCGGCGAGCCATGTCGACCAAGTCCATCGATCCCTGCTCGGGATGGCTGGCGAAGGCGCGTTGGTTGACCCGCAGCACCTCGTGGGAGTCGCCGCTGCGCTGGCCGAAGGCGTGCAGCTCGACGTCGTCCGGGACCTCCAGCTCGGGCAGCGGCTCCGCGCCTTCGCCGAGCGGACGACGCATCACCCACAGGTCGCGGGTGGCCTGCCAACCGGCGTGGGCGGCGAGCGCCCGCGCGCCGGGGTGGTTGCCGTGGCTCCATGCCCGGTCGACCTGGGGGTGCGTCTCCAGCGCGTCGGCCAGCAGCGACGAGCCGAGCCCCCGCCGCCGCGCCGGTGGGTCGACGACCAGGGTGAGCTCGGTCCCGCGGACGAGGTAGAACGCCGCGTCGCGCTTCACCGCGCGCAGCTGGTTGTCACGCAGGGCCATCGCCGTGGCCTCGTCCAGCGGGGAGGCGCCGTCGGCCGCGGCGGCGCGCTCGGCAATGGCCTCGATGCTTGGCATGCCCGGAGCCTATTGCCTGACGGGGCTCACCCGGTCAGGAGGCGACGGGAACGAGAACGAGTCCTTCACCCCGGACGGCGTGGTCGGGCTCAGGTGGTCTCGGACTCCACGTGGTTGTCCGCGGCGATGTCCGGCGTGGTGTCCGGCGCGGTGTCGGCGGGTGCGATCGACTCGGGCTCCTGGCCGCGGTCCTTCTGCAGGACGAACCGGTAGCCGACGTTGCGGACCGTGCCGATGAGGGTCTCGTGTTCGGGGCCGAGCTTCGCGCGCAGCCGCCGCACGTGGACGTCGACCGTCCGCGTACCCCCGAAATAGTCGTAACCCCAGACCTCCTGCAGCAGCTGTTGGCGGCTGAAGACACGTCCGGGGTGTTGGGCCAAGAACTTCAGGAGCTCGAACTCCTTGAAGGTGAGGTCAAGGGTTCGGCCTCCGAGTCGGGCGGTGTAGGTCGCGTCGTCCACGACCACCTCGCCGCTGCGGATCACGTGGGCGTCCGGGTCGGCGGCCTCCCGCTGGGCCGACAGGCGCCCGATCCCGAGACGGATCCGGGCCTCGAGCTCGGCCGGGCCGCAGGTGTGGAGCACGACGTCGTCCATGCCCCAGTCGTGGGCCACGACGGCGAGGCCGCCCTCGGTGACGACGAGCAGCACCGGTGCCTCGGAGCCGGTGGTGCGGATCAGGCGACAGAGGTCACGAGCGTGGGCGAGCTCTTGACGCCCGTCGACGAGGACGAGGTCGGAGTCCGGTGCCTCGAGCAGTGCGCTGCCCTCGGCCGGGAGGATCTTCACGTGGTGTCCCAGCAGCGCGAGACCGGGCAGCACGTCGGAGGACGGCTGGAGGGCGCTGGTGAGTAGCAGCAGAGTGCTCACGGCTGCCTCCCTCACTTGTGGACTGTGGGGAGAATAACCGGCATGGCGACCTTGCGTGACCACTCAAAGGCAGATGAGAGTGGCGACATGGGGCAGATCACACTCCGCTACTGGGCCGCCGCGCGGGCCGCCGCAGGCGTGGCGAGCGACGTCCTGACCGTGGAGGGGCAGCTCACCGTGGCGTCGGCCCGCGACCATGCCCTCGCTCTCCATGACCACGATGTGGACCTCGCTCGGGTCCTCGCGGTCTGCTCGGTGCTGGTGGACGACCGGCCGGTGGGGACGAACGATCCCGGGTCGGTCCCGGTCCCGGTGGGCAGCAGCGTGGAGTTCCTCCCGCCCTTCGCCGGCGGCTGAGGCCGGCGGGCAGCTGGTGAGCCCTATCGGGGTGCCCGCGTAGCCTCGGGTGCCCGTGGGCAGCGGGCGAGGCCATGGGTGCTTGGGTCGTCGACCGGGCGCGGTTCAAGGCTCTTCTTCCCGCCGGACAGGCGGGCTTGCACGAAGGATGAAGGAAATGACGCCAGGTCTGTGGGTTCTCGTGGCGAGCGTGGTCCTTGCCTGCGCCTTCGGGCTGTGGCGCGCAATGACCGACGGTCGGTTCCGCGGCACCCATCGGGTGCGGGGCGCTGGGCGAGAGGCCGCGACCTCCGACCCGGCTGGCACCGCGCACGAGCTGCCGCATGCTGACTCGGCGGTGAAGGACACGGCGTACGCCGACCAGCTCGGCGAGCGGGCGACGCTCCTGCAGTTCTCCAGCGCCTTCTGTGCTCCCTGCCGGGTGACGCGCCGGACGCTGGAGGAGGTGGCCGCGGTGGTCCCGGGTGTCGTCCACCTGGAGGTCGACGCGGAGTCGCACCTCGACCTCGTACGCCGCCTCGACGTCATGCGTACGCCCACGACGCTCGTGCTGGACGCCTCCGGCGTCGAGGTCACCCGGGCCGCCGGGGCACCCACCAAGCAGCAGGTGCTCACGGCGCTGGCGCAGGTCGACTGACGTCGCCGCCGCCTGAAAAGCACTCTCAGTCTCATCATGTGGTCTATGCGACCACAATGTGAGACGCGGATTCGCACCCCGTGAGGGAGTTCCCTACTCTCGACCCATGAGTTCGACCTGGTTGACGAAGCGACGCGCAGTGGATCACTGCCGCGTGCACTCGTCCCTCTGTCGAATGTCCTGAGGCTGACTCCAGTCCCTTTTGTCGATCGGATAACTCGACTAAGGTGCCGGGTGTCGGCCCCTCCTCCCGTGCGACGCGTCGTCGCATGCCGTTGGAACCCCTCACCAGGAATCAGGACATGAGCACTCTCGACACCCCTGCGCCCCAGGCGCCGACCGGCCACGCTGCGGACCAGGTCGACCCGCGCGGTCCCCAGTTCGGCGCCGTCCTCACCACGGTCGTCCTCGCTGTGGTCCTCGCGACCGCCCCGAGCGCGTTCGCCGTCGTCCTGCTCGCCGTCCAGGCGGTGCTCTTCGCCGCCGGAGCCCTGCTCGGCGTCAGCCGCACGCCGTACGCCTGGCTCTTCCGCACCCTCGTACGACCCCGCCTCGGCCCGCCCGCGGAGTGGGAGGACTCGGCGCCGCCGCGGTTCGCCCAGGCCGTGGGCCTCGCGTTCGCGGTCGTCGGCCTGGTCGGCTTCCTCGCCGGCCTCCAGATCGTGGGCCTCGTCGCCGTCGGCTTCGCGCTGGCCGCGGCCCTGCTCAACGCAGCCTTCGGCTTCTGCCTCGGCTGCGAGATGTACCTCCTGCTGCGCCGGGCCACGTCGCCCCGCACGGCCTGAGCGCACCCACCTGACACACCTGACACACCTGGTCACCTGCACCACCATCCCGAAAGAGAGAAGCACCAGACATGAGCCGTGAAGACTCCCTCGTTTCCGTCCAGTGGGTCGAGGACAACCTCGGCGCCGACGGCATCGTCCTGATCGAGGTCGACGAGGACACCGCCGCCTACGACAAGGGCCACATCCCGACCGCGATCAAGCTGGACTGGACGAAGGACCTGCAGGACCAGGTCCGCCGCGACTTCGTCAACAAGGAGGGCTTCGAGAAGCTGCTCTCCGAGCGCGGCGTCAGCAACGACGACACCGTCATCCTCTACGGCGGCAACAACAACTGGTTCGCCGCCTACGCGTACTGGTACTTCAAGCTCTACGGCCACAAGAACGTCAAGCTCATGGATGGTGGCCGCAAGAAGTGGGAGCTCGACGCCCGCGAGCTGACCAAGGACGTCCCGACCCGCCAGGCGACCAGCTACGTCGCCCAGGAGCAGGACCTCTCGATCCGCGCCTTCCGCGACGACGCGGTCAACGCCATCGGCGTGCAGAACCTCATCGACGTGCGCAGCCCCGACGAGTTCGCCGGTCGCCTGCTCGCCCCGGCCCACCTCCCGCAGGAGCAGGCCCAGCGCGCCGGCCACATCCCGACCTCGCTCAACGTGCCGTGGAGCAAGAACGCCAACGACGACGGCACCTTCAAGTCCGACGACGAGCTGCGCAAGCTCTACGACGAGGTCGGCATCGACGACTCCAAGGACACCATCGCGCTGTGCCGCATCGGTGAGCGCTCGTCGCTGACCTGGTTCGTGCTGCAGGAGCTGCTCGGCTACAAGAACGTCAAGAACTACGACGGCTCGTGGACCGAGTACGGCTCCCTCGTCGGCGTCCCGGTCGCGCTCGGCGACGAGCCCGGTGTCGCCTGATGTGCGGCGCGGTTGAGGGCGGTCTCTCGCTCGACGGCGTCAACGTCTCCAAGGAGGCCGTGATCCAGGGCCAGGTCCTGCGTGACGGTGAGCCCGTGGCCACCGGTTATGTGCGCCTGCTCGACAAGACCGGCGAGTTCACCGCCGAGGTCCCGCTGTCGGCCACCGGCCACTTCCGGTTCTTCGCCGGCGAGGGCGTCTGGACGCTGCGCGCCCTTGCCCCCAAGGCCGAGCCGGTGGACCGCAAGGTCCACGCCCAGGTCGGTTCCGTGGCCGAGGTCCAGATCGCGGTCTGACCTCGCACTGATCCACTCCCAGGACCCCGTCCCGCCTCGTGCGGGACGGGGTTCTGTGCGTTCAGCTCGGTGACTTCACGGCGAGGGCGTGACGGGAAGGTTCTTCTCCTCGCGCCGCCGTGGTGGTCCTCGGCGACGGAGGGTTCTGGAACCGTCCGGGCGAGAACCGACCCTTCGCTCGGAGCAGGGGCGACTCGAGGTAGCGGTAGCTGGCCCAAGCCATCACGAGCGTCACGGCCATGGTCATCGGGAACCAGTAGGTCGGGCTCACGAGGGCCACCATGGGGCGGAGTGCCAGGGGGTGGAGGAGGTACATGCCATAGCTCACGAGGCCGAGGTAGGCGAGCGGCTTCCAGGTCAAGAGTGGGCGAAGGAGGTGATCGTCTCGCATGCACGTGGTTGCCACCAGTGTCGCCATCGAGACAGCCAGCAGAGTCGGGTCCGGCTTCACGAAGAGGAGTGCGGCGACCGCCAGTGCCGCGCACAGGGGTGCGACGGGGTTGCACAGGAGCGGCGCGATGCGAACGAACACGGCTCGGGAGTGGAGCGCGATCGCCATGAGTGCACCTGCGCAGATGGCGGTGGCGAGACTGGTGAACACCGTGAGCGCGAAGGAATCGGCGCTGGTGGTGCTCGCGATCGCCACGTCGGCAATCGCAAGCGCGCCGATGATGATCCCCGCTGCCGTCAGGCCGAAGCGGCGAGGCAGCAGCAGCATGAGAAGTGGCGGCCACAGGAGGTAGAACTGCTCCTCGGTGGCCAGTGACCATGCGTGGTAGAAGACCGTCGGCTCGCCGGGGGTGAGCTCGACGAACCAGTTCGTCGTGTAGGTCGCAAAGGCCGGGAGGTTCGTGAAGAAGTTCTCGCTCACGCGAGTTCCCCGGAGTGGTCCCCAGCAGAGCACGAGGTAGAAGGCGAGAACGGCGTAGTAGAGCGGGAAGATGCGCAACGCCCGACGTACGAAGAAGGCGCGAAAGTCGATGCGGCCGCGTGCTTCGTGCTCACGCAGGAGCAACGTCGTGATGAGGAACCCCGAGATGGCGAAGAAGAGGTCGACGCCGCGGTATCCCAGGCTCAGGACGCCGTCGCTCGTCGCCGCCGAGTGATGCCACACGACGGCGATGATGCTGATCCCTCTGAGGCCGTCCAATGATGCGAAGTGCTTGCGTGACCGGTAGGACTCGTGGGCGCGCTCCCAGCGTGTCCTCGTGGTCATGCGAGTCATGGTCCCCCGAGAACGCGTGCCGCGCCGTGGATTTGCGGAAGCCGAGGATGGCCCTCCTGCCAGGGCAGGTGTGATGGTCGTCCTGCGCCGCGGTCAGACGACCGAGTGTCATCCAGCCTCGCCGCAAGCATCGGTCTACCTCCGTCGGTGGAACCGTAGGTCGCCGTTGGCCATCCGGCTGGTGTCGTAGCCGGGGTCGTGGGCTCGGTGGTGATGGTGGGAGCAAAGAAGGGCGGCGTTGTCGAGATCGGTGGTGCCGCCCTGCGACCAGGGGACGAGGTGGTGGGCTTCGGACCAGGTGCCGGGGATGTCGCATCCCTGGGCCCGGCAGGTGGTGTCGCGCAGCAGGAGTGTGCGGCGTTGAGCTTTGGTGAAGAGTCGTGAGGCCCGCCCGAGGTCGAGCACTTCGGAGTCGGTGCCCAGGACGGCTGGGATGATCTTGGCGTTGCAGGCGAGGCGTCGGGCTTGGGCGGCGGTGAGGGTGTCGAACCCGTCGCCGGGGACTCCGTTGTCCAGGGTCGCGGTGCCGATGCCGTCGCGCAGGGCGTCCAGGGAGATCGTGACGGTCACGTTCGTCGCGTCGCCGCCGTGGATCGGCAGGCGCTTCGGGTCGAGGGTCTCCAGGAGCTGACCGAAGGCTTCGGCGAGCCGCCGTGGGTGGTTGACGGCGGCCCGAAAGCGTCGCGCGCCCGCGCCGCGCTCGCCGTGCCCGTTGCCTCCAACGCCACCCGCGTTGCCCTCGGCGCCCGTGGACGCGCGTACGGCCCCGTCGGCCAGCCGCGGGTTGGTGAACGCGTGCAGGTAGGTGGCCAGGCGGGCTGCGACGGCGTCGGGGAGGACCCCGGAGATCCGGGTGAGTCCGTCTCCGGCCGCGCGCAGGCGCAGGCGTTGACGTTGGGCGGCGTACCGCTCGGCCTGCTCGAGGCGGCGGCGTTCGGCCTCCTCGAAGCGGTCGGGGTCGACCAGCTCAAGGATGCGGCGCCCCAGCACGGCCAGGTCCTTGGGGTCATGGTCGTCGGCCAGCCTCACCAGCTCGGCCTCCGCGCGGGCGAGGACGTCCTGGTCGACGTCGTCGGGCAGTTCCGCCATCGCGTGCGCGATCACCCGGGTCTGGGCCAGGTTGGTCCGTGCCTCGCGCAGTGCTGCGGCCAGGACCGGCAGGTCGCGGTCGAGCGCCTCGGCCAGCCGCAGGTCGGCGGCGGCGTCGCCGCGGCGTACGCGCCCGTGGTGGGCCAGCCAGGTCGCGATCGAGCGGAACCCTCCACCTTCGGCGACGTCACCGGCCGCAGCCATGACCCGCAGCCGCAGCTCGGCCACGCGCGACTCCGCGTCCGCCAAGGCGAGGAGTGCATCCGCCTTCTCCTCGGTCCGCATGAAGGTCGGGTTCACGTCGGCCACCGACTTCAGCGACGAGCTGATCGACGCAGCAACAGCGTTCACCGGATGCACGACCCCACCTCCTCCCACGACCACGACTCGGCACGCCGCGTCTGTGGCGTCTGCTGGTCGTTGCTCCTGGAGGCCCGGACCTGCCGGACGATCACGTCACCCTCGCAACTGGCCCCACCGTCTCCGGATGCCACCACCGAGGCGGTGACCCGGTGCCCTGAGTGAGAACCTGTGACCACTCTATTCGAACACCAGTTCGAAGAGCCATCCTCTAGATGGGTGATTCGAAATCCTCACGATCCCGGCAGTTGGCCCGTCATGATCGGCCTACGTCGCCGAAATCCATGCCCGGTTCCACGGCTCCCCGCTCCCGTGGGCGCTCGCGACCGATCCGCGCGATGGCTGCTCCCACCGCTCGGTCATCGACCTCCCGATCGGGCCCGGTGGCTGGGGCGTCTCCCTCCCGGAGAACATCGAGGAGGTGCTGGGGGAGCGGTGCGAAGACCTCGGGGACGCGCTCCTGGGTGTCGAGGGCGTCGTGGAGGGCTTCATGGAGGACCGCGACCGCGCGCTGCTCACCGCGGCGCCGGGGACGACGTCCGAGCAACTGCTGTCTCGTGTGACGGACGCGGTGCTCGCACTGCGAGACGTTGGCCTGAATGAAGTCTAGTCTCCTAGTTGTATTTCAGACGTGACGCTGTTCGTCACTTCGTCAGCCCAGGAGCCCTCATGAACTACCGTCCCGAGACTCTCGCCGTGCACGCCGGCCAGGAGGTCGCCGACCCGACCACCAACAGTCGCGCGGTCCCGATCTACCAGACCACCTCGTACGTCTTCAACGACACCGAGCACGCCGCGAACCTCTTCGCGCTGGCCGAGCCGGGCAACATCTACACGCGCATCATGAACCCGACCCAGTCGGTCTTCGAGGACCGCGTCAACCAGCTCGAGGGCGGCGTCGGCGCGCTGGCCGTCGCGTCGGGCTCCGCGGCCATCACCTACTCGGTCCTCAACCTGACCTACGCCGGCGACAACATCGTCGCGATGTCCACGCTCTACGGCGGCACGTACGCCCTCTTCGCCCACACGCTGCCGCAGTTCGGCATCGAGGTGCGCTTCGTCGACCCGACGAAGCCCGAGGACCTGGCCAAGTACGTCGACGAGAAGACCAAGCTGGTCTTCGGCGAGACCGTCGGCAACCCGAAGATCAACGTCGCCGACCTCGACGCCTGGTCGGAGGCCGCGCACGCGCAGGGCCTGCCGTTCATCGTCGACGCCACCGCCTCGACCCCCTACCTGGTGCGCCCGTTCGAGCACGGCGTCGACGTCGTGGTCCACTCCGCCACCAAGTACATCGGCGGCCACGGCACCTCCATCGGCGGCATCATCGTCGACTCGGGCAACTTCGACTGGGCCGCCCACGCCGAGCGCTTCCCGGGCCTCACCGGCCCGGACTCCGCCTACCACGGTGTCGTGTGGACCGAGGCCGTCGGCAACCTCGCCTTCATCATCCGCGCCCGCACGGTGCTGCTGCGCAACACCGGCGCCGCGATCACCCCGCACAACTCGTGGCTCTTCCTCCAGGGCCTGGAGACGCTGCACCTGCGCATGGAGCGCCACTCCTCCAACGCGTTGGCCGTCGCCCAGTGGCTCGAGGCGCACGACCTCGTCGCGTGGGTCTCCTACCCGGGTCTGGAGTCCAGCGCCGACCGCGAGGTCTACGACCGCATCTCCACCGGCAAGGGTTACGGCGGCCTCCTCTCCTTCGGCCTGAAGTCGGGCCGTGAGGGTGGCAAGAGGTTCATCGAGGCGCTCAACCTCTTCAGCCACCTGGTCAACATCGGCGACGCCAAGTCGCTCGCGGTGCACAACGCCACCACCACCCACTCGCAGCTCACGCCCGAGGAGCTCGAGGCGGCCGGTGTGCCGGAGGACCTGGTGCGTCTCTCCATCGGCATCGAGAACGTCGACGACCTGATCGCCGACCTCGAGCAGGCGCTCACCGCCAGCAAGTGACCTGACGCCCCGCGTCCCCACGGCCCCATCCGCTCCCGGCGGGTGGGGCCGTTCGCGTCGACGTACGGCCCGTACGCGCCCACCGCGCCGTCGCTGCGTCAGACCTCGGCCTGCGGAGGTCCGTCGAGGGGGAGCCGCACCTCGAAGCGGGTGCCCGCCCCCGGGTTGCTCTCCAGCTCGATCACGCCTCCGTGGGCCTCGACGATCGCCTTCACCACCGACAGTCCGACGCCGATGCCCTGCACGGCCTGCTCGGTGGCGCTGGCCGTGCGGTAGAACCGCTCGAAGACGTGGCTCTGCTCGCTCTCGCTGAGTCCCGGGCCGGTGTCGGCGACCTCCAGGACGAGGTCGTCGGCGTGCTGCCACAGGCGTACGTCGACCGCTCCCGGAGCGGGCGTGTACTTCACAGCGTTGTTGACGAGGTTGTCGATGACCTGGGCGAACCTGTCCGGGTCGAGCGTGGCCTTGAGTCCCGGTTGCACCTGCACGGTGAGGTCGATGCCGGCGGCGTCGGCCGCGTGATGGAGCTGCGTGAGGGTGGTGTCCGTCAGCTCGACCACGTCCACCGAGCGCAGCTTGAGCTCCATGCCCTCG
Source organism: Nocardioides jishulii (assembly GCF_006007965.1). Taxonomy (NCBI): domain Bacteria; kingdom Bacillati; phylum Actinomycetota; class Actinomycetes; order Propionibacteriales; family Nocardioidaceae; genus Nocardioides; species Nocardioides jishulii. Next base: position 456,593 of record NZ_CP040748.1, read on the forward strand.
CCCGTGCCCGACGCCTGGATGAGCTGGCTGACCCGGCTCAGCAGGACGTGGGCGTTGCGCTGGGCGATCCGGAGCATCGACAGCGCCGTGACGTCATCGGCGTCGAGCTCCTCCTCGATCAGCTCGTGGTAGCCGATGATCGAGGTGAGTGGCGTACGCAGCTCGTGAGAAACGGTGGTGAGGAACTCCTCGCGGGCGCGCACGGAGTCCAGGACGTCGGTGACCGGGATGCCCACGATGACGTAGCCGTAGCGGTCCTCGGGCGTGCGGTGGATCTGGCGTGCGTAGAGCAGGTAGGCGACCTGGTCGCCGGGCGGGCCGAACCAGGCGAGCTGCGCGTCGAACTCCTCCCCCCGGTGGGCCCGGGGGATCGCGTACTCCTCCGGTGGGACCGGCGTCACCCGGTCGGCCTCGTAGTAGTGCACCACCGGCTCGGCCGTGCCGTCGCTCCGGATCCCGGCCCGGGCGGCCAGAGCGCGGGCGTCGGGGTTGTCCCAGATCTGCTCGCCGGCGTCGTCGTAGGCGACGATCGTGACCTGCACGGTGTCGAGCAGGGTCTTCATGAGCAGGAGCTGGTCCTCGGAGGCCTCCAGCGTGGCGCGGAGCCGGTCTGCCTGCTCGGTGAGCCGTTGCTCGCGCCTCTCGCGTTCGAGGGCGAGCTGGAGTCCGCCGAAGAGCAGGCCGAGGCCCAGGAGCACCAGGGGCACGTACTGCACCCACAGGGGTTCGCCCTGGCCCGGGACGACGCCGCCTGAGTAGAGCATCTGCAGGACCGCGAGCAGGCCGACGAAGGCGAGGAGCGCGCCCGTGGTGCCGAACTCGAAGGCGAGCCACAGCAGCGGCAGCGTCACCACCAGGGCGGCCGTCGGCGCCACCGGCACGATCTCGGTGCCCATCCACAGCAGGGCCGCCAACGACAGGACCGGGAGGAGGGGCCGCCACCGCTGCGACAGGCGTCCGGTGTGCACCAGCCACTTGACGCTCGCCACGGCCGTCAGGACCACCAGGCCGAGCGCGGTCGGCCACCCCTCGGCGTCCGGGCCGTCGACGACCAGGATGCTGGCGGTGACCAGGACCGAGACGACCAAGGTGGAGACCGGCCACACCATGCTGGTGGGTCGGTCGGCGTGTCGACGGGGGACCTGGGACGGGCCGCTCACCGTGGTTCGCAGGGTCAGCACCTCCTGGCAAGCGTCATTCCGGGCCACCAGTGTGTCGTGCGCCACCTCGGTGTTCAACGGTCTGCCGCCACCTGTCCACGCCCGCCCCCTCGCGGGCAGTGCGCTGGGGCGGGCGTGGGATCATGGAGCGGTGACTGGCCCCCTTGACTACGTCGAGACGCAGCGGGTCGTCCTCTTCTCCGAGGGCGATCCGTTGCGTCTGCGTGGCGGCGGTCGCCTCGACCACGTCGAGGTGGCGTACGAGACCTACGGCGAGCTGTCGCCCGAGCGCGACAACGTCGTCTTCGTCTGCCACGCGCTGACGGGCCACGCGCACGCCGCCGGGCTGCACCTTGGAGCCAAGAAGCGCGGTTGGTGGGACAACATCATCGGTCCGGGCAAGCCGCTCGACACCGACCGGTTCTTCGTCGTCGCGCCCAACATCCTGGGCGGCTGCTCGGGCACCACCGGGCCGCTGTCGCTCAACCCGGCGACCGGCGAGCCCTACTACCTCGACTTCCCGATGCTGCACATGAGCGACCTCGTCGCGGTGCACCGCAAGCTCATGCGCCACCTCGGCGTGGAGCGTGTGTACGCCGGTGTCGGCGGCTCGCTGGGCGGCATGCAGATCCTGCAGTGGGCCATCGACGCCCCCGACGAGATCGAGAAGGCCGTGCTCGTCGCGGCCTCGTCGCGGCTGAGCACCGAGAACATCGCCTTCTCCTCGGTCGCCCGCACGGCGATCATGAGCGACCCCGAGTTCCACGGCGGTCGCTACGTCGAGCACGACACAGTCCCGCGGCTGGGGCAGAAGGTCGCCCGCATGATGGCCCACATCACCTACGTCTCCGACCAGTCGCTCGACACGAAGTTCGGCCACCGTCGCGACACCGTCGGTGACGAGATGAGGATGGAGCCCGACTTCGCCGTCGAGCACTACCTCCAGCACCAGGGCGACGTCTTCCTCGACCGGTTCGACGCGCTCAGCTACCTCTACCTGACGCGACTGCTCGACTACTTCGACCCGTTCGCCGACCCGTGGACGGCCGAGCGCCTGGCTGCCGCGCGTACGCAGTTCCAGGTGACGTCGTTCGACTCCGACTGGCGCTTCGACACCCGCCAGTCGCTGCGCATGGTCGAGCAGCTGGAGGCCTGTGGGGCGAAGGTCGACTTCGCCGAGATCGCCTCACCCTTCGGCCACGACTCGTTCCTGCTGCAGCCGCCCGGCTACCACGAGCGGGTCGCAGCCTTCCTCAAGGACTGATCCAGCCCGAGGGGACGGCAACGTCGCCTGGTGCATTCGCGTCCGGGGAGGCCCGGCAGTTGGCACAATCGCGCCTGTTGCGTCCCCCGATCCTGGAGTGTGTTGTGTCGTCTCGTCGTGCATCCCGTCGTGTGGTGGGTGCTGGTCTGGCCCTCGGTCTCCTGGCCCCTGTGGCTGCTCTCTCCCCGACGCACGCGGCGGAGGCGTCCTCCGCGCGCGCGAGCAAGCCGTTGACCGCGTCGGTCGCTGCAGCGGTCGCCGGCGAGCGCGTCACGTTCACGGCGAAGCGGCCGACCGCCAAGAAGTTCCGCACGCTGAAGGCCAAGCAGCAGCGCAAGGCGACCATCGTCCTGCAGCGCCGTGACGGCACGGCGTGGCGTGCGGTCGGGCGTACGAAGCTCGGCGCGAAGAAGAAGGTGTCCTTCACCTCCGCCGTGCCGACCAAGGCCAAGGGCAGCGTGCGCTACCGCGTCCGCGCGGTGGTGGGGAAGAAGACGTACGCCGCCGGCTCCCTCAACCTCAGGGTCGTCACCCAGCAGCTCCCGGCGCGTCCGGGCAGCGTCGACGCCGACGTCGCCACGACGTACGCCGGCACGCTGACGCCGGTGCGCGCCGGGCGTCAGGTCACCGTCGAGCGCCACGTCGACGGCGCATGGACGACGGTCGCGACGACGTCGGCGAAGAAGGCTGACGTCGCCCTGGCCGTGGCGGCCGCTCGTTACCCGGCGTGGTACCGCGTGCGGGCCGCTGCGTTCAACGGCATCCCCACGGTCGTCACGGCTCCGGTCCGCACCGGCCTGAGCCGCACTCCCCTCGAGATCGCGCACCGCGCGGGCGCGGCCCTCGGCCCCGAGCAGACGCTCGGCGCCATGGAGGCGGCGTTGACTGCCGGTGCGACCGCGATGGAGATCGACGTCCAGCTGACGAAGGACGGCGTGCCCGTCATCGTGCACGACCAGACGTTCGAGCGTACGACCAACGTCGCGACCGTCTTCCCCGGTCGCCAGGGCGAGCCCGTCGGCGCCTTCACCTGGGCAGAGGTGCAGCAGCTCGACGCGGGCAGCTGGGCCGGCGCGCAGTGGGTCGGCGAGGGCATCCCGAGCCTCGACGAGTGGTTGACCGCGATGGATGGTCGGGCCCACCTGGTGCTCGAGGTGAAGTTCCACCCGCTCAACACCGGGACGCCCGAGGAGGTGGAGGCGATGCGTGCCCTGCTCGACCGCGAGCTCGCCGACGGCAAGCTGGGCGCACTCAAGGCTGCCGGCAAGCTGACGGTGTCGTCGTTCAACCACGCCTTCCTCAAGCCGTTCGCCCAGGCGCACACCGACGTGCCGGTGGGGGCCCTGACGGTCTTCCCGCCGAGCGCCACGCAGCTGGCGGAGTGGGCGACCTGGGCCGAGCAGATCCACGGGCAGTACCTGCTGACCACGTGGGACATCACTGCCGCAGCGCGGGCCGCCGGTCTGACCACGAGCGTGTGGACGCTCGCCACGGCCAGCGACTACCGCACCGCGCTCGCGTCGGGGGCCGAGGGCCTGATCACCGACAAGCCCGGTCTGCTCGCTGACGTGCTGAACCCGCCGGCGCCCACGAGCTGACAGCCGCCAGCGGCACCACGCACGTTCGACGACGCTCCCTCGGCCCATGGCCGGGGGAGCGTCGTCATGCCGGGAGAAGTCCTCACCCCTTGCCGGGGGCGTGGGGCTGGGGAAACGCGGACCGTCGCGAGGTGGCGGTTCGGCAGGCTCGTGTCCACGTCGGAGGGAGCAGGCAGTGGGCGATGGGGAGCGGTTCGAGCTGTGGGAGCGGGCGATGGTCGACGTCGCGGCTCAGTGGGACCACCTGGCGCGGGTGCTGGGGGAGTCGCGGCGTGAGGCGGACGCTTGGCCGGAACCGTTGTCGGGGCTGGGCGCGGAGGTCGGTGACGACCTGGCCGCGTGGGAGGGCGCGGCGACTCGCTGGGCCAGCGGCATGCGCGGGCTGGTCGACGACGTGGCAGGGGTGGAGGCTGACGTCGTGGCCGACCTGGCGCGTCTGGCTCGCAGGGTGTGGCCGTGACCGAGCTGAGCGCTGCGACGTTGACTCACCGACTCTCCGACGCCGGACGGGAGCTGGGGGCCGCGGCGGTCCGGTTCGAGGAGTTCGCGCAGGAGGCTGAGCAACGCTGGGCACCGGGAGTGTGGCGCGGAGCGGCCCGGGAGGCGTACGCGGCCCAGGTCGCTGCGGCGTCGGCCGCCACGCGACGGGCTGCCCAACGATGGCGACGGGTTGCCGCCGACCTGCTGACGCTGGCGCAGTGGCTGGCGTCGGGGGACGTCGACGTCGAGGAGGCGCTGGCGTGGGTCGCGGCTCTGACCACTGGAGGGTCTTTGTCGACAAAGCGCCAGGAGTTGGACGTGGTCGCGGATCGCGACGTGGCGCACCGGGTGGCGGTCGAGCTCGACGTGGCGGCGGGCCGGACCCGGCACCGCGACGCGCGGCTGGACCCCGACGAGGAGAGCGTGTGGCGCAACGCCCGGGCGGTCGACCGGATGCTCCACCGCACGCCGGGGGCGACGTTGTGGACCTACGACCCCGAGGTCTTCGACGGCGACGGCGCGGTCGTCGTGGGCGTGGGCGACGTGCGGGGAGCCGACCACCAGGTGGTGCTGGCGCCGGGCGTGGGCACGGACGTGAGCGACGTGGGCGCCCAGGTGCGGCGGGTGGAGGCGGTCGTCGACGCAGCGCAGGAGCACGGGGAGACGGCCGGGTGGTTCTGGTTGGGCTACGACGCGCCGGATGCGGTGGCGGACCCGGCGGCCCGCACCGAGGTGCGTGCCGAGCGGGGAGGTGAGTCCTTCGCGCGGGACGTGGCGAGCCTGCGCGACGCCTCCCCCGGCGCGCGGTGGACGGCGCTCGGCCACAGCTACGGGGCGACGACGGTGTCGTACGCCGGCACGCGTGGCGACCTCGACGTCGATGCGCTGGTGCTGGTGGGAGCACCCGGGGCGGGGGAGGCGGAGAGGGTGGGCGACCTGGGGGTGGGGGAGGTCTACGTGGGGCGTGACAGCCGCGACCTCGTGGCCACCCTCGGTGACGAGGGCTGGGTCGGCAAGGGCGGCGTCGGCCTGGGCGTCGACCCGGCGTCGGAGGAGTTCGGTGCGATCCGCTTCCGCGCGGAGCGTCCCGACCGCGGATGGGCCCCGGGAGTGGGCGAGGCTCACTCGGGCTACTTCACGCCGGGCCACGAGGCGCTCGACAGCATCGGTGCGGTGGTGGCCGGCCGCCCCGACCTCGTGCAGGTGGCCGAACGCGCTACCGACCCCTGGTGGAGGCGACCCCGCGATCCGGAGTGGAGTCGTGACGTGGAGTGAGGGGGGCGGGCGCAGCGGTCGTCGTACGCCTTGGGCGGAACAGGCACAATCGACCCGGTGCAGACCTCCCTGACCACGTACGCGCGCATCGCGCTCGCCGTCTACGTCCTCGCGCTGGCCGTGGTCCTCTTCCAGCCGACGCCGGAGATCGCCTCCGGCACGGTGCTGGGCGTCGACGACCTGCTGGTGCGCTTCGGCTTCCCGGAGGCGTGGGTCGCGCCAGGACGCGTGGAGTTCGTGCTCAACGCCTTGATGTTCGCGCCCGTGCCCTTCCTGGGCGCCTGGGTCTTCCCGGGGCTCCGGTGGACCGACTGGGTGGCCTACACCTTCCTGGCCTCGTCGGCGGTTGAGCTGACGCAGGGGGTCCTGCTCAGTGCCCGCAGCGCGCAGTTCGTCGACATCGTGGCCAACACCCTCGGTGGGGTCATCGGTGCGGGAGTGATCGCGATCGTCGTCGCACTGTTGCCCGGCGCCGCCTGGCTGCCGCGCCAGCGGACTTGATCAGCTGACGAACTTCGGCGCCGCAGAGGCCGAGACCTGCTTCATGTTGCTCGCGCTGGCCGTGACCGTGATGGGAGGCAGGGCCGACGGCAGGGTGCCCAGCAGGTCCGTGTCGAAGGAGACGTGCGCGGTGGCCTCCCCAGCGAGCTGGGTGGTGGCGGTGAACGTGTACGTGTAGACCCCGCCGGTGACCCCGGCCAAGGGGGTCGTCCAGCCTGCTGCGCCTCCGTTGATCACGAGCGGGGTCGGGGCGGCCGTCGAGTAGGCGCTGGGCAGCCCGACGACGATCTGCAGCCCTGAGGTGGCGAAGCCGTTGGGATTCATGACGGCGAGGGTGCCGTGGAAGTGCTTCGTCGTCCCGACCGTGGTGATCTCGGCGGTGGGGACGGTGGAGTACGTCAGGGCCCGCGTCGCGGAGGCGGCGTACGCCGGTGCCGCGGCCGCGACGGCGATGGTCGGCACGCTCCACGCCGAGGCGGCTAGAAGGGTGCGACGGGTGGGTCGCGCGACGGTGGTGCGTTGGTGCATGGACCTGTCCTCCGGGGTGAGGCCACGATGGCCGGATGTGCTGGTGCGTGCCCGAGATGACCCTTCTAGGACAGCAAGAGCGGGAGGTGGTCGTGCGGGAGATCCAGAAGGCAGAGGGCTTGGGGGCCGAAGATCCCCAATTAGGGGTACACGGTGAACCGCAAAATGTGGTGCCGCTCACGGGTGCGCGAGAGGTCGTCTAGACCGCACGCGTTGACACGGCGGCGCCGGGGTATTCCTGCCGGCAACTGTCGTCCTGGTGTGGGTTACTGGTCGCCCCAGTGAGCAGGATCACTCCACTTCCCCGGAGGTCTCGATGAATCAAGTGAACGACGCCTGGCAGCCCCTGCCCATCGACGTTGCGGAGTGGATGGGCCTCGGTGATCCCTTCGGGAGGCAGGGCCATATGACGCACGTGCCGAGCGCGCGAGGGTGGCGTGCTCGGCTTCGAGCCGTTCCTCAGATGAATGAGTTCAGCCAGCTGGACTGGACCAGTCCCTCGGGAGGAGGAAAGTAGGACGCGGCCGGATGTGCCCCGGCGCGGGCACCTAGACTGCCCCCGGCATCTGCCGTCAAGGGGAAGAGCAGGAACCGTGCACTCACTTACCGCTGCGAACGACGCGACCGTCCTGGTGACGGGAGGGACCGGGTCATTCGGGTCGACGATGATCCGACAGCTCCTCACCTCTGACGTCCGGGAGATCCGCGTCTTCAGCCGTGACGAGCTGAAGCAGGACGACATGCGTCGCCACCTCAGCGACCCGCGTGTCCGCTTCTACATCGGTGACGTCCGTGACTACGGCAGCGTCGACCGTGCCACCCGCGGCGTCGACTTCGTCTTCCACGCGGCCGCCCTCAAGCAGGTGCCGAGCTGCGAGTTCTTCCCGCTCGAGGCGGTCAAGACCAACATCCTCGGCTCCTCCAACGTGATCGAGGCGAGCAACGCCAACGGCGTACGCTCCCTCGTCTGCCTGGGCACCGACAAGGCCGCCTATCCCGTCAACGCGATGGGCATGAGCAAGGCCATGATGGAGAAGGTCGCCCAGGCCTTCGCGCGCAACAACCCCACGGCGGTGACCACGGTCTCGACCGTGCGCTACGGCAACGTGATGGCGTCGCGTGGATCGGTCATCCCGCTCTTCGTCGAGCAGTTGAAGGCGGGCAAGCCGCTCACCCTCACCGACCCCGACATGACGCGCTTCCTGATGTCGCTCGACGAGGCGGTCCAGCTGGTCGACCACGCCTTCGAGCACGCCCAGCCGGGCGACCTCTTCATCCGCAAGGCGCCGGCCTCCACGGTCGAGGTGCTGGCCCGCGCCGTCGGCAAGGCCATGGGCGTCGAGCCCAAGCTCGAGGTCATCGGCACTCGCCACGGCGAGAAGCTGTACGAGACGCTGGCGACCCGTGAGGAGCTCGCCCGCTCGGAGGACCAGGGCGACTACTTCCGCGTCTCGGTCGACGCCCGTGACCTCAACTACGGCCAGTTCTTCGACGAGGGTGACGAGCAGGAGTCCACGATGGACGACTACCACTCGCACAACACCGAGCGACTGGACGTGGACCAGGTGGTCGACGTACTCATGGCACTCCCGGCGTTCCGGACCCTGATCGGCGTCTGAGCGTGAATGATGCCCCGTTGCCCTTCGCGCTACCCGACGTCGGCGAGGACGAGGTTCAGGCCGTAGCGACGGCCATCCGGTCGGGCTGGCTCTCCTCGGGACCCGAGGTGAAGGGCTTCGAAGGGGACTTCGCGCAGCTGTGCGGCGAGGGTGTCCACGCCATCTCGGTCAACTCCGCCACTGCCGGGCTCCACCTGGCGCTGGAGGCCACCGGCATCCGCCCGGGTGACGAGGTCCTGGTGCCGACCTGGACCTTCACCGCGACCGCTGAGGTCGTGCGCTACCTGGGCGCCGAGCCGATCCTGGTGGACGTCGACCCGCAGACCCTCAACATCGACCTCGAGGCGGCCGAGGCTCTCGTCACCCCGCGCACCAGGGCGATCATGCCGGTTCACTTCGCGGGACTCCCGGTCTCACCGAGCGCTCTGCGTGACTTCGCCGGACGGCACGCACTCAAGGTGGTGGAGGACGCGGCCCACGCGCTGCCTGCAGCAGCCGAGGGTGAGCTGGTCGGCAGCGGCGTCTCCGACGCGACGGTCTTCAGCTTCTACGCGACCAAGACCATCACCACCGGTGAAGGTGGCATGGTCGTGACGCGCTCGGCCGAGCTCGCGGAGCGGGTCCGCATCATGCGCCTGCACGGGATCAGCCGCGACGCCTTCGACCGCTACCGCTCGACCAAGCCGTCCTGGCAGTACGACGTGGTCGCGCCCGGCTACAAGTACAACCTGACCGACCCTGCGGCCGCGATGGGCCGCGTCCAGCTGCCGCGAGCGCGACAGATGCGTGACCGACGTGCGGAGATCGCGCGGACGTACGACGAGGCCTTCGGCGGGCTGGACCTGCAGCTCCCCGCGCCCGGCGACGAGGACACGCTCCACGCCTGGCACCTCTACGTCCTGCGCCTCCCCGCGGGTCAGGACCGCAACCTCTTCATCGAGGATCTCGCTGCTCGCGGCATCGGCACCAGCGTCCACTTCATCCCGCTGCACCTGCAGCCGTACTGGCGAGACCGCGCAGGGCTCCGCCCTGAGCAGTACCCGGTCGCCAGCGGGGAGTTCGAGCGGGTCGTGTCGTTGCCCGCCTTCTCGAGCATGACCGACGAGCAGGTCGAACGGGTGATCACGGCAGTGAAGGGCAACCGGGGGCAGTGATGGCCAAGCGAGCGGTGGACGTGTTCGCTGCCGGGCTGGGGGTTGCGGTCACCAGTCCTCTCATGCTCCTTGCTGCCGTCGCGGTGAAGCTGACCTCCCCGGGGCCGGTGATCTTTCGCCAGACCCGGGTGGGCCGCGGCGGTGACACGTTCGAGATCCTGAAGTTCCGGACCATGCGTGCCGGTGCTCCCGGGGCCCAGGTCACGGCCGGTCACGATCCGCGGATCACGCAGGTGGGTGCGTGGCTGCGCTCGACGAAGGTTGACGAGCTTCCACAGCTGATCAACGTGCTGCGAGGCGACATGAGCCTGGTGGGCCCGCGCCCCGAAGTCCCTCGCTACGTGGCCGAGTGGCCCGTTGAGCAGCGGCACCAGATCCTCTCGGTGCGGCCGGGTATCACTGATCCGGCCTCCATCGAGTTCCGTCGAGAGGCCGAGGAGCTGGCGGGCGTGGACGACCCCGAGGCCCACTACGTGAGCGTCATCCTGCCGCGCAAGGTCGAGCTCTACTGCGACTACGTCGCCACCCAGAGCTTCGTCGGTGACCTCAAGATCCTGTTGCGCACGCTGCGCACGGTGGCTGGTGACTGACGATGAAGATCGGACTGCTCACGCAGTGGTACGGGCCTGAGCCCGGGCCGGCCGCGCTCCCCGAGAGCCTTGCCGTCGAGCTGGCCGCGCGTGGTCACGAGGTCCAGGTGGTCACGGGCTTTCCGAACTACCCGGTGGGCAAGGTCTTCGACGGCTACCAACAGTCGCGGCGCCTGGACGAGGAGCGCCACGGCGTCCAGGTACGTCGAGTGGCCCTGTATCCGAGCCACGACGACTCCGTCGTGCAACGGGGGCTCAACTACGGCAGCTTCGCCGCCTCGGCACTGGTGTCAGGGATGGATGCTCTCAGGGACGTCGACGCCCTGTGGGTCAACTACTCGCCGGTGACGATCAGCCTGCCGATGTTCGCCCTCCAGCGACGGACCAAGGTCCCGACCGTGGTCCACGTGCTCGACCTGTGGCCCGACACCGTCACCGCCAGCGGCCTGGGCGGTGGGCTGGGGTCCGCCCTCGAGAAGCCCCTGCACTCGCTCTGCAACCGCATGTACGCCTCCGCCCACCGAGTGGCGTACATCTCGCCGGGCGTCGGCGAGATTCTGGCCCAGCGTGGTGTCTCCCGCGACAAGCTGGCCTACGCGCCCATGTGGGCCGACGAATCGATCCACCAGCGCGCCTGCTCGCCCGACCAGCGGGGCCACGGACTCGGTCAGGACACGATCGCTTTGGTGTACGCCGGCACGCTCGGTGGTGCCCAGGACCTCGACACCTTGGTGCGTGCCTGCGGCCGGGTCACGGACCTCGACCTCCGCTGCCTCATCGCAGGCTCGGGGACGGAGGAGGAACGCCTCAGGCGTCTGGCCGACGAGGTGGGGGCATCCAACGTCTCGTTCCTCGGCCGGATCGGCATGGAGGAGATGAAGGACCTGAACGCCGACTCCGACGTCCACTACGTCGGCCTGAACGACCACCCTCTGGCCCACATCACGATGCCCAGCAAGATCCAGGCCATCCTGGCGGCGGGTCGCCCGATCGTCGGCGCCCTGGGCGGTGACGCGGCGGCAGCGGTCCGTGACTCGGGGGGACGAACGGTGACTTCTGGCGACGTCGACGGGCTCGTGACCGAGCTGCGCGCGATGGTGGCTGACGGACGCCAGGAACTGGTCCGTCTCCAGCAGGAGGCGCACGCCTACTACGAGCAGACCTTCAGTTTCGCTGGTGGAGTTGATCGAGTGGAAGCACTTCTGACGGCGGCGGCAGGGAGCAGGCGTGGCTGAGTCGATGATCCGGAGGCTCGAGGCCGGGGACGTGCCAGCGTGCGCGTCCTTGCACCAGCGTGCGTTTCCCTCGTTCTTCCTGAGCCAGCTCGGGCCCCGCTTCCTGCGGGAGTTCTACCGAGGGTTCCTGGGCGATCCCGAGGCAGTGGCGCTCGTGGCGGAGGACGGATCGGGAGGCATCGCTGGGGTCGTCGTCGGCACCCACGCGCCCGCGGGGTTCTTCTCGCGGCTGCTCAAGCGCAGGTTCGTCGGCTTCGCGCTGGCGTCGCTGCTCGCCGTCGTCCGTCGTCCGTCGAGCTTGCCGAGGTTGCTGCGAGCCGTGTCGTACCGCGGCCAGGTGCCGATCGAGGTCCGCGGAGCCCTGCTGAGCTCGATCTGCGTCGACCCCGACGGCCAGGGCTCCGGATTTGGCACCCAGCTCATCCGGGCGTTCGAGCGTGAGGTCGACCGGCAGTCGGGGCACGCCTACCTCGTGACGGACCGCTCCGACAACGAGGCGGCCAACGCGTTCTACCAGCGCAACGGCTGGACCTTGGCGGGCGCCTACACCACGGCTGAGGGCCGGGCCATGAACTGCTACACCTACACGACATCGGAGGACTCGACCCATGACCGCTGATTCGAAGCGGATCGCGATCACCGGAGGCTTCGGCTTCCTCGGCTGGCACACCGCCTGCCGGTTGCGAGCCCTGCACCAGGTCGAGCCGGTCCGGCTCGGGCGCGAGGACTTCGCCGATCCGGCGCTCCTGGCCGCCAAGCTGGCCGACGTCGACGCGGTGATCCACATCGCCGGCGTCAACCGTGCCGACTCCGACGCGGCCGTGGAGCAGGGCAACATCGACCTGGCCACGACCCTGTCGGCGGCTCTGCGCGAGATCGCTCGGCCGGTCGACGTGGTCTTCGCCAACTCGATCCAGGCCCAGCTCGACAACCCTTACGGCCGCGGCAAGGCTGAGGCCGCCCGGATCGTGAAGGAGGCCGCGGTCGAGCTCGGTGGCCACTTCGCCGACCTTCTGCTGCCGAACCTGTTCGGAGAGCACGGACGCCCTGGCTACAACTCCTTCGTGGCGACCTTCGCCCACGAGGTCGCCGCTGGGCGTACGCCCTCGGTCACCGGCGACCGCGAGATCGAGCTCCTGCACGCCCAGGACGCTGCGGCCGCTCTCATCGAGGCGCTGGGCAGCGACGTCTGCGAGGTGGTGCCGGCCGAGGCGATCGCGATCAGCGAGGTGCTGCGGTTCTTCCTCGAGACCCACGAGCTCTACGCGACCCGTGGTGAGGTGCCCGACATCTCGACGCCGATGCGTCGCAACCTCTTCAACACCTACCGCGCGGCGGCTTTCCCCGACATGTGGCCGGTCTCGCCGCAGGTGCACGGAGACAACCGTGGCGACCTGTACGAGACCGTCCGCGCCCACGGCGGCACGGGCATGGCGTTCATGTCGACGACCCTGCCGGGCCAGAAGCGCGGCGAGCACTACCACCTGCACAAGGTGGAGCGCTTCTTCGTGGTGAAGGGCGAGGCGGAGATCGAGCTGCGTCGCCTGCTGCACGACGACGTGGTGTCCTTCCGCCTCAGCGGCGACAAGCCGTCGTTCGTCGACATGCCCGCTCTGTGGGTGCACAACATCCGTAACGTGGGGGACTCCGAGTTGATCACCATGTTCTGGGCGGACCAGCTGCTCGACATGGACAACCCGGACCAGTTCCCCGAGACGATTGCCCAGGAGGCAACCGCATGAAGGTCATGACCGTGGTCGGGACCCGTCCCGAGATCATCCGCCTGGCGGCTGTGATCAAGCGACTCGACAACACTCCGGGGATCGAGCACGTCCTCGTCCACACCGGGCAGAACTACGACTACTCACTCAACCAGGTCTTCTTCGACGACCTGGGTCTGCGCGCCCCCGACCACTACATGGGGGTCGACACCTCCAGCCTCGGTGCGGTCCTCGGCGGTGTGCTGATCGGCACCGAGAAGGTGCTCGTGGAGGAGAAGCCGGACGCGATGCTCGTGCTCGGGGACACCAACTCCTGCGTGGCCACGGTGATGGGCAAGCGCATGCGCATCCCCACGTACCACATGGAGGCCGGCAACCGGTGCTTCGACGAGAACGTGCCGGAGGAGACCAACCGGCGCCTCGTCGACCACGTGGCCGACTTCAACCTGGCCTACACCGAGCACGCGCGCCGCAACCTGCTGAACGAGGGCCTGCACCCGCGTCGCATCCTGGTGACCGGCTCGCCGATGCGTGAGGTGCTGGAGGAGTTCCGCGACCAGATCTACGCCTCCGACATCCTCGACCGCCTCGAACTCACCGCGGGCGACTACTTCCTGGTGAGCGCTCACCGTGAGGAGAACGTCGACCTCCCGGAGCGTCTGCAGCAGCTGCTCGAGTGCCTCGTCGCGGTGCACGAGAAGTACGGCAAGCGCGTCGTCGTCTCCACCCACCCGCGCACGCGCAAGCGCCTCGAGGCCCTCAACAGCGGTCTTGACCTTTCCGGCATCGACTTCCTGGAGCCCTTCGGCTTCCACGACTACAACAAGCTGCAGATCGAGGCCGCCTGCGTGCTGTCCGACTCGGGCACCATCTCGGAGGAGTCCTCGATCCTGGGCTTCCCGGCGATCACCCTGCGCGACTCGATCGAGCGTCCCGAGGCCCTCGACTCCGGCTCGATCATCATGACCGGTCTGAACGTGGACGACGTCGTGCGCGGAGTCGGCATCGCCATCGCCGACGGTCCCGTCACTTCGTCGCACCCGGCCGGGTACGAGATCAACGACACCAGCAACCGCGTCGTCCGCTTCATCTCGTCGACGGCTGGAAGGCACCACCAGTGGGCCGGCATTCGAGCCGACTGAACTCGGAGCAGAGCGCCCGCAACCGATTGCTGAAGGCGGGCCTGGTCGCTTCATTGGTCAACGGGGCCACGGCGCTCGCCGTGCCGCTGCTCTCCTTGCCCATCCTGCTGGACGTGATGGGCAAGGAGGCCTACGGCCTGTGGGTGACCGTCACCACGGTGACGGCCATCGTGGCCGTGTTCGACCTCGGTGTCGGGAATGCGGCGCTGACCCAACTCGCCTCGACGTCGGATGCCAAGGAGCGTCTGCGCATCATCAAGGCAATGTACGCACTGGCCGCCTGCATCGCCCTGGTGATGCTGGTCGGCTGGGCGTTCGTGTCCCTGACAATCGACGTCACCGCCGCGCTGGGCGCCGACGAGGTCCCCAGAGCAGGCACCTTCACGCACATCGCAATGCTCTCCGCAATCTGCGCGATGCCAGCGAGCCTGATCTACAAGGTCCAGGTAGGACTTGGGCATCAGGTTTCCTCGTACCTGACGCAAGCCGGGGCGATCGGGCTCTTCCTGGTCGTCCTCCTGGTCCTGCACTTCAGCGGCGCAGGAAGCGTCGAGGTCGCAGTCGCAGTGGTGTGGGTGCCAGTGGGTGTCGCGTTGGTCTACACGCTGTTGACCCTCGACCTCCGGGCGCTCGGCAGCGCAAACCTTGCGGGGGGGCCGGGGGACGGCCGTCGCTCGCCCGTCCGGCGGCACCTGCGCATGGGACTTCCCATCTTCGCGGTCACCCTGCTCATGCTTGCCGCGACGAGTTTTGATCCGATGCTCGTCGGGACCACGCTCGGCTACGACCAGGTCCCTGACTACTCCGTCCCGTTCAGAGTGTTCTCAGCCATCAGTGCGATTGCCGTGATGCTCTCGGGACCGCTCTGGGCACTCAATGCTTCCGCCCTGGCCCGTGGCGACGTGGCCTGGGTCAGGCAGAAGGCGCGCGCCGTCTCCGTGGGGGTGGGGCTGGTCGTGGCGGTGATGGCTGGGGTGTGCGTCGCCATCGGCGAACCGCTGATCCGCGTGTGGCTGGCCGGTGGCGTGGACTACGACCCGCGCGTGTGGGCCCTGCTGGCGTTCACCGTCACGCTCCAAGCAGCGGGCGGTCCGTGGTTCATGGTGCAGAACTCTGTCGCCAGGATGCGGGTCCAGCTGTTCGCCTACGGCGCGCTCTGCCTGCTCATTCCGGCCAAGTACCTGGCCCTCCAGCAGTGGGGGATCATGGGTCTCGTGTCCCTTGGCCTCCTCGCCCAGCTCTGTCTGCTCACCCCCGCCGCCCTGTGGGGGGCCAAGCGGGTGCTCCGCGAACGGGAGAATCACCATGTCTGACCTGCCCCGCCTCCTCCACGTCGGTTACAGGCCCATCGGCAATCCCGACAACACTGGGCTCACGTTGGCCAGCATGTTCGAGTCCTGGCCGGACTCCCACCTGCTCCAGGTCTTTTCGAAGGACGCTTCCGGGCCGTCCGTTCGGCGCGGCGGATACGAGCTGCCTTCCACGACCTACCCGCTGGAGCACTGGGGGCGGAGGGTTCTCGGGGCTGACGTGAGGGGAGTCGCCGACGGGATGAACAGCTCGGTGGCGCGGACCGGGCGGGTGCCTCTGAAGACCCGCATCAAGTTGGTGGCGATGGTGCTCAACGACATCGCCCCCGTGGTCCTGCCGAAGGACCTCGACGACGTGGTCGCCGAGTACCGTCCCGAAGTGCTGCACTCGCTCCTCGGGTCGGTGCGGGAGATGAGCGTGGCGCTGGCCATCGCGAAGCGGTACGACCTACCGATCCTTCCGCACTACATGGATGACTGGCCGGTGAACCTGCACCAGGCCTCGCCGTTCCGCGGGATCGCCCGCCGCCGGGTCGAGCGGACTCACCGAGCCATCCTCGAGCGTTCACCTGTGGGTCTCGGCATCGGTTTCAAGATGGCCGAGGAGTTCACCTCGCGGTACGGACGTCCCTTCACGCCGGTCGGCAACTCCGTCCCCGCCGACGACCTGCTGGGCGCGACCGGCAGCGTGGCCCACGAGCGTGGAGTGATGCGCTACGTCGGTGGTCTGCACCTGGGCAGGGACCGCGTGGTCAGCGTGGTGGCCGAGGAGTTGGCGCGCCACGAGAACACGGCCGGTTGGTCCATCGAGATCTTCAGGCCGGGACACTCAGCCGCCGCGGCGGCGACCCTCGCCGCCCGGCACGGCAACGTCATCGACCGCGGGGAGGTCGAGGCGGCCAAGGTCGCTGACGTGCTCCAGACGGCGAGCTGTCTGCTGTTCATCGAGAGCGAGGACGAGGGGGTCGTCCCCTTCACCCGCTACTCCGTGTCCACGAAGGTCCCCGAGTACGTGGCGAGTCGTCGGCCGGTGGTGTGTGTGGGTCCGGTGGAGCAAGGAAGCATCGAGGCGTTCGCGCGCTCGACGCGTTCCGTTGCCCTGCAGCTCCGGCAGCCTGACTGGGAGGGCTTGGTCCGGTTCCTGGGCACAGTCGACGATCCGATGCCCCCCGATGTCGGACCCCGGGTCCTGGAGGAGTTCTCCCGCGAAGCGACCCACCGGCGCTTGGCCGCAGCGGCGCGAGCAGCGAGGGACGCGCGGTGAAGGTCCTGCATCTTGGCTTCGTCACGCCGGACGCGTTGTTCGAGCAGGTGCTGCGCAACGACCGCCGCATGCCGGTCCAGACGCAGCGGTTCGGCTGGAACTTCCTGGGCGCCCTCACCGCGGCCGGGATGGAGGTGGACGCCGTGACGGTGGTGCCGGCCTCGGACTTTCCGCTCAACCGGCAGCTCGTCTTCCGGCGGCAGCCGTTCGACCAGAACGGGGTCAGTGGCGCCGCAGTCGGCTTCGTCAACGTCCTGGGAGTCAAGCACTGGAGCCGACACCGGGTGATGCTCGGGGAGGTGATGCGCCGCTATCGCGATCCGGAGGTCACCCGACCTGACGTCGTGGTGGTGCACGGCGTCAACTCCGCTCTGCTTGCACTGACGAACCGGGTGGCCACTCACTTCGGCATCCCGAGCGTCGTGCTCATGACCGATCCGCCGCACGGAGTCGGTGCCCGTGACGAGCAGCCCCGGTCGGCGCTGCGTCGCGTGGACTTCCGGCGCGTGATGAACCAGCTCGATCGCTTTTCCGCGGGAATCTGCCTGACGGAGCAGCTCGGGTCTGCCTTCCTTCCTGGGAGGCCGGTCCTGGTGATGGAGGGCATCGCTGACGTCGCCGAGACGGACGCAGATGCTGCGTCCCCGGTGGGGGCATCCCCCGTGGTGCTCTATGCCGGTGGCGTCGAGGAGGCGTACGGACTCGGCGCCCTGCTGGAGGCTGTCGAGCGCTCCCAGGGCGAGTGGACGCTGGAGGTGTGCGGACGCGGGAGCTACCTCGACCAGGTGCTGAGGGCCGCTGAACGCTCTCCGCGAGTCGTGTACAGGGGAGTCCTCGGACAGGCTGAGCTGCACGAGGCCTACCGCGCGGCGGCGATCCTCGTGAACCCGCGTCCCGACAGGGGATTCACACGCTTCTCCTTCCCGTCGAAGGTCCTCGAGTACATGACGCACGGAGGCACAGTGGCCAGCACCCGGTTGCCGGGAATCCCCGAGGAGTACTGGGACCACCTCCACCCACTGCCGGTGGACGGTGAGGGCATGGCCGTGGCTCTCGATCGCCTGGCGGAGAGCGACTTCTCCGCAGAGGTAGTGGCAGCGAGGCGCGCTGAGCTCAGGGACTTCTTGCGCCGCGGGAAGTCCCTGCCGGCGCAAGGTGACCGGATTGCGGAGTTCTTCACGTCCTTGACCGCGACGCCGTCAAGGACTCAGTAGCGGCGACGACGAACGCTGGAGACGCGTTCGTCAGCGGTCGGTACGTGCTCTTCCTCCTGCCTCTCCGAGGGGAATGCGCGTCCTCCGGGCCCAAGCGTGGTCATGAAGCCGACCACCGCCCACAGCGTGGGGGAAGGGTGCCAGTAGCCGCTCAGGAGGATGACGGTCAGGAGGAGCGTCCCGGCAACCATGGAGAGACGGATCCGGCTGCTGTTCCCCTGGAGCGCGCGGAGCGAAAGGACGATGAGTGCGGTCCAGATGCTGACGCCGATCAGGCCGAGATCCACGGTGATGTCGAGGAGCGCGTTGTGGAACGAGATCCCGTTGTTGATGTCCAGCGAGGCTCCGGGGCCCTTGCCGAAGATGGGCGATTCCCGGATGCTGGCCAGCGCGCGTGGCCACATCTCGAGGCGCCCGTTCAAGGTGCCGTCCTCACGGTCCGAGACGGCGAGTCGACCCTGGATCAGTCGCTCCAACAATCCTGCGGAGAGTCCCACGCTGGCCAGCAACACAAGGGCAGCGAACAGCCGCAGGCGCAGTTTGGTGGCCTTGCCCCCGAAGAGGCGCACGAGCGGGATGAGTGCCGCCATGCCGACGGTGGCGATGAGGCCGCCACGCGTGCCGGGGGGGAGCACACCGAAGTAGAAGAGCGCAGCGCCCATGGCGAACGTCACGCACTTGACGAACTTGCCCCGGGACTGGTCATCGATCACGACGGCGAGCAGGACGAAGCAGGCGGAGGCGACGGAGTAGGCGACGTGGTTGGAGTTGAGTCCCTCGAAGGTGTAACGAAGCGTGTCAGACGCGAGCTCAAGTTGGCTGATGGGACGGTCCCCCACCTGAGGCACGAGGTTGAGGGCCATGTACGCGCAGCCGAGCACCAGACCGCCGCCCACCACGTTCGCCGATCGACGTGAGTCGACGGAGAGGCGGATCGCGGTGAAGATGAGCGCACCTGCGACCAGGTCCCGGAACAGGTCTCCCGAGGCGTCCGTGGGCTCGGTGAAGAAGCTGCCCACCAACAACCAGGTGATGAATGCTGCTGCCAGGCCGTCGAGTCGATCCAGCTTCTTGCCTTGCGCCAGCTGGAACAGGATGACCGCGACCGCGACGAACGCGCCGGTTCGCGAGGCGTGGCCGGGGGCGAACGCAGCCAAGGCGAAGACGGCGCTCATGATCCAAGCCGTCACCGAAACGCGGTCTCGCACCGTTCCTGAACTGGTCTCCATGGTGTCCTTGCAGTCGTATGGGCCTCACCTACCCGACAGAGGCCGAGCCGTAGGCGTGCTCGCGCGGGTGAGCCTAGCCCGCGCCCTTGATCATCCCCGCGCCGACGGTCACGCCGGTCGCCTCGTCGATCGAGATGAAGGAACCGGTGGGGCGGTTCTTCGAGTACTCGTCGACCAGCAGTGGCACGGTGGTGCGCAGCTGGATGCACCCGATCGCCTTGAGGCCGAGCTCCTTGGTCTCCTGGTCGCGGTGGGGGGTCTTGATGTTCAGACGATGCTGGGGGAAGGCTGCCGGCTTCGGCGAACCGTGGGTGCCCACGGCGTACGAAACCTAGGATCGTGAGCAGAGCTCGGGCTCTGACCTCGTTCGCCCCCTGCTGCTCAGCAGAGGAGGAGCGGCCCGCCGCCGTCACTGGAGACCCGAATGAAATCACCGTTGCGCGCCGTCGCTGCGCTCACGCTGCTCCTGACCTTCGGCGGCTGCGACCTCGATGAGTCGGCCCCTGTGGCTGAGGTGGAGGTCGCAGACCCTGGCGTGACCCAGCCCGAGTCGGACGAACCGGAGCCGGCCGACACCGAGGCTGTCGGCCCCACGCCCACCGCGGCGGCACTCGGGGACGCCGCGACTGTCCTCGCCGCGCTGCCGGTCAAGGGGCGTGCCCCCATGACCGGCTATGACCGAGCCATGTTCGGCCAGGCGTGGATGGACGCCGACCGCAACGGATGCGACACCCGCAACGACATGCTGGCCGCCCACCTCACCGAGATCCGCCTCGAGTCCAACGGGTGCGTGGTCACCTCCGGCGTGCTCGCCGACTCCTACACCGCGACCGTCGTCGACTTCGTGAAGGGCCACGGCGCCCTCGTCGACATCGACCACATCGTCTCCCTGGGCAACTCGTGGGCCACCGGGGCGAGCTTCTGGTCGATGCAGCAACGCGCAGCGCTCGCCAACGACCCGCTCAACCTCCTGCCCGTCGACGCGTCCGCCAACCGACAGAAGGGCGACGGTGACGCCGCCACCTGGCTGCCGCCCAGCAAGTCCTACCGGTGCGAGTACGTCGCCCGCCAGGTCACCGTCAAGCAGAAGTACGGCCTGTGGGTCACCCCGCCCGAGGCCGCCGCGATGCAGCGCATCCTCGTCGCCTGCCCCGGCGAACCCCTCGCCGAGGACCTCGCACAGCTGCCCACCGCCACCGACCAGCGTGTCCCCGAGCCGACCCCGACACGCACACCCGCCCCGGCGCCCGCGCCCGAGCCCGCGCCCGCGCCCGCGCCCGCGCCCGCGCCTGAGGCTCCGGCCCCCGTCTACTTCGCCAACTGCACCGCAGCCCGTGCTGCGGGCGCCGCCCCCGTCCGCGTCGGTGACCCCGGCTACGGGCGACACCTCGACCGCGACGGTGACGGGGTCGGCTGCGAGTGAGACACAGACAAGGCCCCGGCGACCGTGACGGTCCCCGGGGCCTCGCTGCGCAGCGTACGAGCCTCAGCCAGCGCTGTTGATCATGCCGGCGCCGACTGTCACGCCGGTCGCCTCGTCGATCAGGATGAAGGAGCCGGTGGTGCGGTTCTTCGAGTACTCGTCGACCAGCAGCGGCACCGTGGTGCGCAGCTGGATGCGGCCGATCTCGTTGAGACCGAGCTCCTTGGTCTCCTGGTCGCGGTGCAGGGTGTTGATGTCCAGGCGGTACTGGATGTCCTTCACCAGGGCGCGACCGTTGCGGGTGGTGTGCTTGATGGCGAGCTTCTGGCGCGGACGCAGCGGCTCGTTGGTCATCCAGCAGACCATCGCGTCGATGTCCTGGCTCGGCGTCGGGGCGTTGTTGACGCGGGCGATCATGTCGCCACGGCTCACGTCGACGTCGTCCTCGAGGCGCACGGTGACCGACATGGGCGGGAAGGCCTGGTCGACCTCCTTGTCGAAGAGGTCGATGCCGGCGATCCTCGAGGTCATGCCGCTGGGCAGCACGATGACCTCGTCGCCCTTCTTCAGCACGCCACCGGCGACCTGGCCCGCGTAGCCGCGGTAGTCGTGGAACTCGTCCGACTTCGGCCGTACGACGTACTGCACGGGGAAGCGGACGTCGACCAGGTCGCGGTCGCTCGCGACGTGCACGTGCTCGAGGTGGTGCATGAGGGTCGGGCCCTCGTACCACGGAGTGTTCTCCGAGCGGTTGACGACGTTGTCGCCCTGGAGCGCCGAGATCGGGATGACCTCGAGGTCAGGGATGTTGAGCTTCGTCGCGAACTGGGTGAACTCGGCGTGGATCTTGTTGTAGATCTCCTCGTCCCAGTCGACCAGGTCCATCTTGTTGATCGCCAGCACCAGGTGGGGCACCCGCAGCAGGCTCAGCAGCACGGCGTGACGGCGCGACTGCTCGGTGAGGCCGTTGCGGGCGTCGACCAGCACCAGGCCCAGGTCGGCGGTCGAGGCGCCGGTCACCATGTTGCGCGTGTACTGGATGTGGCCGGGGGTGTCGGCGATGATGAACTTGCGCTGCGGGGTCGCGAAGTAGCGGTAGGCCACGTCGATCGTGATGCCCTGCTCGCGCTCCGAGCGCAGACCGTCGGTCAGCAGCGAGAGGTCGACGTAGTCGTCGCCGCGCGCCTCGGAGGTGTTCTCGATCGCCTCGAGCTGGTCGGCGAAGATCGACTTGGAGTCGAAGAGCAGGCGACCGATGAGGGTCGACTTGCCGTCGTCGACCGAGCCGGCGGTCGCGAACCGCAGGAGGTCCATCTGAGGCTTCTCAGTGGCGATCACCGGCATGTCGTCGGCGGTGATCTCGGGGCTGGTCTCAGCGGTGGCCATCAGAAGTAGCCTTCCTTCTTGCGGTCTTCCATGGCTGCTTCGGAGAAGCGGTCGTCACCGCGGGTCGCTCCGCGCTCGGTCAGTCGGGCGACCGAGATCTCCTCGATGATCTCGTCGAGGGTGCTGGCCGTCGACTCCACGCAACCGGTGAGCGTGATGTCGCCACAGGTGCGGAAGCGGACCGTACGCTCGGTCACGACCTCGCCCTCACGCAGCGGGTTGAGCGGGGTCTCGCTCATCAGCATGCCGTCGCGCTCGAAGACGCGGCGCTGGTGGGCGAAGTAGATCTGGGGGATCTCGATCTCCTCGCGGCGGATGTAGTCCCAGATGTCCAGCTCGGTCCAGTTGGAGATCGGGAAGATGCGCATGTGCTCGCCGGCGTGCAGGCGGCCGTTGTAGAGGCTCCACAGCTCGGGGCGCTGCATTTTCGGGTCCCACTGGCCGAACTCGTCGCGGTGGGAGTAGACGCGCTCCTTGGCGCGGGCCTTCTCCTCGTCGCGACGGCCACCACCGAAGGCGGCGGTGAAGCCGTTCTCCTCGATGGCGTTGAGCAGCGTCGGGGTCTGCAGGCGGTTGCGCGAGGTCTTGCCGTCGTCGACGACGATGCCGCGGGCGATCGCGTCGTCGATGGAGGCCACCACGAGCTTGACGCCGAGGCGCTGGACCCAGCGGTCGCGGGTCTCGCCCACCTCGTCGAAGTCGAGCCCGTTGTCGATCTGGAGGATCGGGAAGGGGATCTTGGCAGGGTAGAAGGCCTTCTCCGCCAGGCGGAGCATGACGATGGAGTCCTTGCCACCGGAGAACATCAGGACCGGCTTCTCGAACTCGGCGGCGACCTCACGGAAAATGTGGATCGACTCCGCCTCGAGCTGGTCCAGCTGACTCAGCTGGTAGTCGGCGTGCGTCTGGGTCATGGTGATTCTTCGGGACCTCTCCTTGGGACAGCAGCGGCCATCGTAGCCTTGCTGCTGGATCGAGCTGAAACGCGTCTTGGCGCGGCGGCTACGTGTGGTTGCGCGCGTCACTTCCGCCGTCGGGCTGACCGTCGTGGGACCGGGGGACGTGGCCAGCGCCGCGACCCTCCAGCACCTCGGGGTGGAAGTCGGGGACGTCCAGCTCCTCCACGGTCGGTGTGCCGAACATCGGCAGGCCCACCGTGCGGCGGACCACACCCCACACCAGCGGCACCACGACGACCATCGCGAGGCCGACGTAGGCGACCAGCATCGGGTTGGTCTCGTCGGCTCCGGCGCCCAGCGGGCCCCAGCCGGCCTTGTCGAGCAGCGCGACGCCGGACATGGTCAGCACCACCACGATGGCGCGTCGGATGAACGACTGACGGATGCGCGGAGCCAGCTTGGCGCCGAGGATCGTGCCCGGCACCGAGCCCAGGATCAACGGGATCGTGATGCCGAAGTCGAGGCCGTGGATCGCGATGTTGGAGATGGCCGCGGCGAGCACGAGCGGGACGGCCTGCACCAGGTCGGTGCCGACCAGCTTCACGGCGCTGAGCCCGGGGTAGAGCATCAGCAGGCAGATCATGATGACCGACCCCGAGCCGACGCTGGTGATGCCCACGAGCAGGCCGCCGGCGACACCCACGAGGAACGTGGGCAGCGGGCGGATGACTGGGTTGTCGTCGCTCACGAAGGTGCCACGACGCACCCGCAGCAGGTTGAGGTAGAGACGCCCGGCGTAGGTCGCGGCTGCGAGGAGCAGCGCGAAGCCGATGCAGAGCTTGAGGGTCTTGTCGAGGTGCTCGGGCGACTCGGTGAACCAGGAGACCAGGTAGGGCCCGAGCAGCGCCGTGGGCACCGAGCCCAGGATCAGCCACTTGGCCAGCTGCATGTTGGGGGAGCCCTCGCGCTTGTGCACGATGGCGCCGCCCGTCTTGTAGACCGCGGCGGCGGTGAGGTCGGCGGTGACCACCGTGGCGGTGTCACCGACGCCCAGGAAGATCAGGGCAGGCGTCATGAGGGCGCCGCCACCCATGCCGGTGAGGCCGACGACGACGCCGACCACGAAGCCGGCGATCATCACGGAGAAGAACGACCAGGTGAGCCAGTCGAGCAGGGTGAGAGCTTCCATCGGTCCTCAGTCCCGGGTCAGCGGCGGCAGGCCCGCCTGGAGAAGGGTGGTGATGCGTGCGGCCGCGACCTGCGCCCGCTCGCGTCCGCGCCGGTAGGGGTCGGAGATGTCGTGCTCCGGCGTGCTCGGCACACGGTACTGCCCGGCCCACTCGATGAGGTGGCGCCCGCCGAGGTCGCTGCCCTGGACCGTCTCGGTCCACTGGGCCAGCGTGAAGATCTTGCGGAACGCCTGCGGGTGACGCTCCGTGAGGAAGTCGGCGTGGCTGGTCTCCGCGGTGAGGACCAGGTCGGCGGCCTCGATCACCTCCGCGGTCACCGGGTGGCTGGCGAAGCGCCGGTTCTGGACGTCCTCGGGGAGGAACTCCGCGATGACGGGGTCCATGGAGCGCCCCTGCTTGGCCTCCGTGCCGGTCGAGGCGAACTCCAACGCGTTGCCCACGATCGACTGCGCGGTCATCTCCATGAAGGGGGAGCGGCAGACGTTGGCGGTGCACACGAAGAGGACGGTGAGCCGTCCGGCGCCGCGGGAGCCGCCCCGGTGGGAGGCGGCACGCTGCGGGCGCGCGAGGGCCGACGGCGCCTCGGTGGCGACGGGTGCCGTCGCGGCCGGGGCAGCGGGGGTCGAGGGTGCGGCGGCCATCCTGACGGGCTCGACGCGCGAGGGGTTGTCCGACGTACGCACGTCGAGGAGGCCGCTCTCGGCGAGCGCCTGCACGACGTCGTCGAGCGCGTCCTCGATGGAGCGGCCCGTGGTGTCGACGACGACGCTGGCGTCGGTGGGGGCCTCGTAGGGCGAGGAGATGCCGGTGAACTCGGGGATCTCGCCGCGCCGTGCCTTGGCGTAGAGGCCCTTGCGGTCACGGCGCTCGCACTCCTCGACCGGCGTGGCCACGTGGACGAGGAAGAAGGCCCCGCCCGCGGACTCGACCATCTCGCGCACCTCGGCACGGGTCTGGGCGAAGGGGGCGATCGGGCTGCAGACCGCGAGGCCGCCGTGGCGGGCGATCTCGGCCGCGACCCAGCCGATGCGACGGATGTTGGTCTCGCGGTCGGCCTTGCTGAAGGTGAGGCCGGCGGAGAGGTTGCGGCGCACGACGTCGCCGTCGAGGGAGGTGACGGTGCGCCTGCCCTGCTCCAGGACGCGGTCCATGAGGGCGCGGGCGAGGGTGGACTTGCCGCTGCCCGAGAGTCCGGTGAAGAAGAGCACGAGCCCCTGGTCGGCCGGGGCAGGGCGGTCCTGGCGGACCACCTCGGCGACCTCAGCGGGGAAGTCGGTCAGGGTGGGCTCCACCGCGCGGGGCGGGAGCGGCCAGACCGGGTCGCCGTTGGCGTACGTCGTCACGACCCGCTCGCGCAGCCGTGCGTCGGCGGCCGCGTCGCCGTGGGCGGCGAGGGGCACCGCGACCACGACGGCGTCGGGCAGCACCTTCGCCGCCGCGACCGTGGCGCGCACCAGCGCGACGGGGGAGAGGCGCGGGGTGCCGACGCCGGTGAGGGCCAGCAGGACGACCGCGCCGCGGTGGCGCAGGCGGTTGAGCTCGTCGGTGGTCAGGGCGTCGTCGACCGGGATCCAGCTGCGGCCCGGGTAGGAGGAGCGCGCCTGGGCGGGAGTCAGGTGCAGGCGGCGGAAGGGGCCGTACTGCGCGTGGCTCAGGGAGGTCAGGGAGCCGTCGGCCTCCACGCGTGCCAGGGGCAGCCCCTCCGGGTCGACCAGCTCCACCGCGCGGCCACGCAGCTCCTCGGGGAGGTCGAGGGTGACGAGCGCATCAGGGTCGCGCGGGTCGTCGAAACGGGTACGCGGCGCCAGTGCGCCACTCAGCAGGAGCTCGAGGTCGTCGAGCTCCCGCGGCGAGGGGCAGTGCTGCGGAAGAGTTGGGGACACGGGCGCCATCATCGCAAGGTCGAGCAACTTGGTGGAGCAAGACCTCGGGGTTGGACACGTCGGAAGGTGTTTGGACACACCGGGAGGCGGTGTGGACACACCGGGGAGGCGGGTGAGGCGGCTCACTCGCAGGGTGCTTGCAATTGTTAGCAAGAGTTAGCAGGATGAAGGCATGAGCCCCAAGCGCCCCGTCGCGGACAAGCCGGAGAAGACCTCCGTGCTGGGCAAGACCGCCAAGACGGCCAAGGCTGGGGTCGCCGCGGGCAAGGCCGGAGTCGCGGTCGGAGCCGTGGCCGGTGCGCAGGTCGGTGCCGGAGTGGGCAAGGTCGGTGACTTCCTCCGGGAGCAACGCCTCGCCTCTCGCCTCTCGCTCCGTCAGGTCGCCGACCTGGCCGGCGTCTCCAACCCCTACCTCAGCCAGATCGAGCGCGGGTTGCGCAAGCCGTCGGCGGAGGTGCTCCAGCAGCTCGCCAAGGCCCTGCGCATCTCCGCGGAGCAGCTCTACGTGCAGGCCGGCCTGATCACCCCTGACAGCCCGGCCGCCACCCGGACCAGCGTCGAGGCCGCCGTCCTCGCCGACCACCGACTCACTCCCAGCCAGCGCACGACGCTGCTGGAGATCCACGCCTCGTTCGTCGCCCTCAACGGCACCGGCGAAGAGACGGACCCCGAGCAGGGGCCCGAGTCCGAGGCCACCACCGGCGACTGATCGCCACCCACTCGTACGACCCGCTGGAGGGGCGGGAAGTCACCCAAGGAGAGGAACCATCATGGCCACCACGACCAAGATCGACGTCAAGGCCGTCCGCGACGAGGCAGGCCGCGTGTTCTACGCCGGCGTGGGCGTCAACGACCTGGCTGTCGCCACCGTGCTCGACACCGTCAACGACGTGACCAAGAAGGCCTCCCAGCGCCTCGGCGGCGTCCAGAGTGACCTCGAGAACCGTGTCGAGGCAGCGAGGAAGATCGACCTCGCTCCCAAGGCGCTCTACGCCCAGGCCAAGGGACTCGTCGGCCAGGGGATCGGCACCGTCACGAGCCAGTACGAGGAGCTCGCCAAGCGCGGCGAGGACGTCGTCGGCCGCATCCGCCTGCAGGACCGGGTCGCCGGCGCGACCAGCCGGGTCACCGCGGCCACCGGGTCCGTGACCGGTCGGGTGGAGAAGGTCTCCGAGATCGTCACCGGGCGCGTCGATCGCGTCTCCGACACCGTCTCCGACGCCGTCGAGATGCTCGCCGAGTCGGTCAACGAGACCGTCGCCCCCGTGCGCAAGATCGTCAGCCGCAAGGCCAGCGAGATGCAGGAGACCCTCGAGCTCGTCGCGGACGACCTGGCGACCAACGTCTCCGAGGGCGCCGACGAGGTGGCGGCCGCCGTCGCGAACCCGCCGAAGCCCGAGAAGGTCAAGAAGCCTGCGGAGAAGAAGGCCCCGGTGGCGAAGAAGGCGCCCGTCGCCAAGCCGGCCAAGGCTGCCAAGCCCGCCAAGGCCGCCAAGGCCGCCAAGCCTGCTCCGGCCGCCAAGGCGACTCCTGCCAAGGCCGCTCCGGCCAAGCCTGCCTCGGCTACCAAGGCCGCTCCGGCCAAGCCTGCCTCGGCTACCAAGGCCGCCCCGGTCAAGCCGGCTCCCGCGAAGGCCACCCCGGTCACCCCGACCGCCGCCCCCGCTCCGGCGGCCAAGGCCTCAGGTGCGGCTGCCAAGAAGGCTCCTGCGAAGAAGGCCCCGGCGGCGAAGAAGGCCCCGGCCACGCCTTCCGCCCCGAAGTCCGACTCCTGAGTCACCCCCGCACCACCCGCGAAGCCCCCGGCGCGCCGCCGGGGGCTTCGTGCGTCTGCGTACGGTGGCCGCTGGTCGGTCAGTAGGCTGGCGGCGTGGACATCTTCAGCCTCCAGAGCAACGTGCTCTTCGTCGGCTTCCTCATCGTGCTCTGCCTGAAGGGCTTCGCCTTCGTCGCCGCGATGACCTTCCCGGCTCCCGCCTACGAGGCGGCCTCCAAGTTCACCAAGGTGGGATGGGGTCTGATCCTCGGCCTCGGGCTCGCCGCGCAGCTGATCCTGTGGAGCCCCATCGGCATCATCAACATCCTCTTCCTGGTCGCCGCCTGCGTCTTCCTGGTCGACGTACGCCCGGCGTTGCGCAGCATCACTCGCCGCTGAGCGGCTCGCCCGTTCTGGACCGGTCCAGAACGGGATCGTGTCCAAAACTTTTGGACCCTCTCCACCTTCTCCTCCAACCGTGAGAGGATGCTCCGCGTGCCGGGCTGCCCCACGCGGCCCCTGACCGTTGGGGAGTGAGACTCCAGTGACTGACTGGATGTCGAGATTGCAGCGTCACCGAACGCTGGTGGTGACGACGTTCGACGTGATCGTCTGGGTCGCCTCGTTCCTGGTCTGGACCGTCGTCCGCCTGGAGGGCGAGGTCACCGACGGATACTTCGGCGCCGCGCTGATGCTGGGTGTGACCGCTGCCGCCCTGCACCTCATCCTCGGCTCCCCCGTGAGGCTGCACCAGGGGCGCTCCAAGCTGGCCAGCCTGGAGGAGGCCATCCGGCTCACGCTCGTCACCGTGAGCGTGGCCGCCCTGGTCTTCGTGGCCAACTTCAGCGGGCTGTGGGTCCCGCGCTCGATCCCTGCCGGGGCCGGCCTGCTCACCGTCATCGTCTGCCTCTTCGGGCGGGCGGCGTGGCGCCGGGTGAAGGAGATGCAGCGCGAGCGCGAGCAGCGCGAAGGCACCACCCGCGTCCTGCTCATCGGTGCCGGAGAGTCGGCCTACGACCTCGTCGTCTCGATGCTGCGTGACCCTGCCAAGGTCTGGCGGCCGGTCGGCATGCTCGACGACGACCCGGCCAAGCGCCACTACCGCGTGCGCGGCGTGCAGGTGCTCGGCACAACGGATCAGATCGCCGAGATCGCCGCCGCGACCGAGGTCGACACCATCGTGATCGCCATCCCCAGCGCGGATGCCGAGACGATCGCTCGCTTCAACCTCGCCGGCGTCGAGGCCGGGCTCAAGGTCAAGGTGCTCCCGGCGCCGACCGAGAACCTCGGCGAGCACGTCGGCATCCGCGACCTGCGCGACATCGACCTGCACGACGTCCTGGGGCGCAACCAGCTCGACACCGACATCGAGTCGATCGCCGACTACATTGCCGGCAAGCGCGTCCTGGTCACCGGAGCCGGTGGCTCGATCGGCTCCGAGCTCTGCCGCCAGATCCACCGCTTCAAGCCGGCCGACCTGATGATGCTCGACCGGGACGAGTCCGCGCTGCACTCGGTGCAGCTGTCGATCCACGGACGGGCGCTGCTCGACTCCGACGACGTGATCCTCAACGACATCCGCGACATCGACGCCCTGCGCGAGATCTTCCACGACCGGCGTCCCGAGGTGGTCTTCCACGCGGCCGCGTTGAAGCACCTGCCGATGCTGGAGCAGTTCCCCGCCGAGGCGGTGAAGACCAACGTGCTCGGCACCCGCAACGTGCTGCAGGTTTCCCGCGAGGTCGGCGTCGAGCGCTTCGTCAACATCTCCACGGACAAGGCTGCCAACCCGGCCAGCGTGCTGGGCTACTCCAAGCGCGTGGCTGAGATGATCACCGCCGAGGTGGCCCAGCGGGCCCTCGCCGAGGGCGGCGGCGCCTACCTCTCGGTGCGCTTCGGCAACGTCCTCGGCAGCCGCGGCAGCGTGCTCACCGCGTTTGCCTCCCAGATCGCCGCCGGCGGTCCGGTGACGGTGACCGACCCCGAGGTGACCCGCTACTTCATGACGATCGTCGAGGCCTGCCAGCTCGTCGTCCAGGCGGCCGCGATCGGCGAGCCGGGCGAGGCGCTCGTGCTCGACATGGGAGAGCCGATCAAGATCCTCGACGTCGCCAAGCAGCTCATCGACCAGTCCGGCCGGCCGATCCGCATCGAGTTCACCGGGCTGCGTGAGGGCGAGAAGATGCACGAGGAGCTCTTCGGTGACGACGAGCCCACCGACCAGCGCCCCCGCCACCAGGCCGTCTCGCACGTGCCGGTGCCCGGGGTCGACGACGCGGTGATCGACTCCCTCCCGCTGACGGGCCCGCGCCGCAAGATCATCGACGAGCTCGCCTCGCTCTGCTGACCAGCTCCGCTGACCCACGCGGCTGGCTCGGCTGCCCTGAGCGGACCGAGTGCCCTCTCCCGTCGTCGTGCCCGATAGGGCAGGATGCATCTCACTGACGGGCCGGTAACAGAGAGTTACGCTGTGGGAGTCCGCCTTCGGGGGCGCAGGTAGAGGGAGCAGAAATGGCACTGGAGTCCGAGCAGCGACCGTGGGGTTCCTGGCATGTCATCGACGACGGCAAGGGCTACAAGGTCAAGCGCATCCACGTCGACCCGGGCCAGCGCCTCTCCTACCAGACACACGCCCACCGCTCCGAGCACTGGGTCGTCATCTTCGGCATGGCCACCTGCGTCGTCGACGGCGAGACGATCGTGGTCGGGCCCGGCCAGTCCGTCGATGTGAGCGTCGGCGCGGCCCACCGGATCTCCAACATGCACTCCGAAGAGCTCGTGATCATCGAGGTGCAGCACGGCGCCTACACCGGTGAGGACGACATCTGCCGGCTCGAGGACGACTACGGGCGCGAGGAGGAGGCGGCGCACGCCGCTCACTGAGTCGCCGCCGCTCGCAGCGAGGCTGACCAGAGGACGAGACCCCCTGCCGCCTTCGCGCCCCGGCGCAGCGTGGTGGGGCAGACTGCTTCCTTGATCCGGGGGAAGGGGAGTGACATGCGAGTCGAACGGGTGCTGGTCCTCGTCGCGCACTTCCCACCCGCCTTTCTCGGTGGTGGCCCGATCCGCACGCTCGACGCCTTCGTGCGAGCTGCACCCGGGGACGTGTCGGTCGACGTCCTGACCAGCGACCGGGACCTCCACCAGTCCGTGCAGCTGAGGGTCGCGAGCGACCAGTGGATCGAGAGCGAGCACGGCCGGATCAAGTACGCGAGCGTGGGCAGCCTGTCCGGCTTCCTGCGCACCCTGCTGGGCACCAGCAGGCCGCGCCCCGACGTCGTCTATGTCAACAGCTTCTTCCACCCCCTCTTCTCGATCCTGCCGTGGCTGCTGCTGCGGCTCGGGTGCTGGCGCGGAGCGACGTTCCTCCTCGCCCCGCGCGGCGAGTTCGGCCATGAGGCGCTGGCGATCAAGACCACCAAGAAGATGGCGGTCATCCGGCTCTTCAAGCTCCTGCGCCTGCCCCGGCGGGTGGTGTGGCACGCCTCCACCGAGGCCGAGGCGGTCAGCATCCGCCGCGTGATGGGCGAGGACGCTCGCATCGTCGTGCGCCGCGACGACACCGACCTGCCCGACACCGCCCGCGCGGTCGTGGCCCGCGAGCCGGGTCCGTTCCGGCTCGTGCACCTCGGGCGGCTCGTCCCGATCAAGGGCCTCGACGTCCTGCTCGTGGCGCTGCGGGAGGTGAACTCGCCGGTGGTCCTGGACGTCTACGGTCCCTTCGAGGACCCCGGCCACGTGGACCTCTGTCGCAGCCTCGCCACGCGTCTCCCGCCCCACGTCCGGGTCAACGTCGCCGGACCGGTGCGGCCCGAGGAGGTCGAGGGGGTGCTGGCCGCCGCCGACCTGATGGCGATGCCGACCCGGCAGGAGAGCTTCGGGCACGTGATCGCCGAGGCGCTGTCGGCCTCCTGCCCGGTGATGATCCCCGACACCACGCCGTGGACCGACGTCCTGCGCGCCGGTGGTGGCGTCGTGGTGGAGGATCGCGAGCCCACGACGTGGACCCGCGCCCTCGACGACTACCTGGCTGCTGGCCCGGACGCCTGGACCGAACGACGGCAGCTCGCGGGAGCGGCCTACGACAAGTGGGTCGTGGAGTCCGCCGACGCCCACGTGGTCGAGAAGCTGCGGGCTCTGACCCGCTGATCAGGCCGCTGATCAGGCCAGGTGGCGGCGCAGCGCCGTCGCCGCGTCCTCACTGACGAAACCGGTCTCCGCCAGCCGCGACAGGTCCAGCACGCTGCGCGCAGGGCGCGGGGCGACGTCGGTCCGGTCACCGACGTACGCCTCGGTGGTGGTGGGCGAGACGCGCTCGGGGTCGGCGCCGACGAGCGAGAAGACGTCGCGGGCGACCTCGTGCCAGGACTGCACAGGGCCGCTGTTGGTGACGTTGTAGGGGCCCCACGGCGCCCCGCTCTCCAGCAGGTGGCGGGTGGCACGAGTCAGCTCGCCGGTGAAGGTGAGCCGGCCGAGCTGGTCGTCGACCACACTCGGGTCGACCCCCTGCTCGGCGAGCCGGCGCATGGTGGCGACGAAGTTGCTGCCCTCACCGATGACCCACGACGTACGGATGACGTAGTGGTGCGGCGCCGCGGCGACGGCCAGGTCACCGGCTGCCTTGGACTGGCCGTACACGCCCAGCGGGGAGAGCGGGGACTCCTCGGTGTAGCCGTAGGTCGGGGACTCAAGGCCGTCGAAGACGTAGTCGGTCGAGAAGTGCACGAGGGTGAAGCCGTGCTCGCGAGCGAGCGCTGCGAGCCGGGCAGGCGCCGCGGCGTTCGTTGCCCAGGCGGCCCTGCGGCCCTCCGGCGTCTCGGCCGCGTCGACCGCCGTGAAGGCGGCCGCGTTGAGGACCACGTCGTGGGCCCGCCAGTCCCACGACTCGACGGCGTCCTCGTCGGTGAGGTCGAGCTCTTCACGCGTCACCACGTGGGCGTCGTCGAACTCCGCCGCCAGGGCCCGCCCCAGCTGGCCGCCACCGCCGATCACCAGCGGACGCTGTCGCGGGATGGCGGTCGTGGGGTCGAGGCGCGGGTTGTGGCGGTCCTTCTCGGAGATCTCCGACTCGGCCAGGGGGATCGGCCAGACGATCGCCACCGTCGGGTCGTCGAGGGCCAACGCCGGGTAGGTCAGCCCCTCACGCCAGTGCTGGTTGACCAGGTAGGTGTAGGCGGTCCCGTCGACCAGGGTCTGGTAGGAGTTGCCGACGCCCCGCGGCACGAAGACAGCCACGCTGGGGTCCATCTCGAGGGTGAAGGTCGCACCGAACGACGCACCGGCGCGCATGTCGACCCACGCCGCGAAGATCCGGCCGGTGGCCAGCGAGATGAACTTGTCCCACGGCTCGGTGTGGATGCCCCGCGTGACCCCGCGGTCGGTGTTGAAGGAGACGTTGTTCTGCACCGGGCCGAAGTCGGGCAGCCCGGCGGCGAGCATCTTCTCGCGCTGCCAGTTCTCCTTGAAGAAGCCGCGGGCGTCGGCGCGCAGGTCGAGCCGGACGACGAGGAGGCCCGGGATCGGCGTGGTCTCGACGCGGGGGAGCGCTCCGTTGCTCATCGGGCAGTCAGTGTCCCTTCACGGCGTACGCCGCCTCGGTCACGGCCTTGGCCGGTCGCCACCACGCCTCGTTGGCGCGGTACCAGTCCACGGTACGTGCCAGACCCTCGGCGAAGTCGGCGTAGCGCGGGGACCAGCCCAGCTCGGTGCGCAGCTTGGTGGAGTCGATCGCGTAGCGCAGGTCGTGGCCGGCGCGGTCGGTGACGTGGACGAAGTCGTCGGCGGGGCGGCCGAAGGCCTCCAGCAGCATGCGCACCACCGTGAGGTTGTCGTGCTCGCCGTCGGCGCCGATCAGGTAGGTCTCCCCGATCCGGCCGGCGGTGAGGATCCGCCAGACTGCGGCGGAGTGGTCGTCGGCGTGGATCCAGTCGCGGACGTTGGCGCCGCTGCCGTACAGGCGCGGCTGACGGCCGTCGATCAGCTCGGTGACCTGGCGCGGGATGAACTTCTCCACGTGCTGCCACGGGCCGTAGTTGTTGGAGCAGTTGGAGAGCGTCGCCTGCACGCCGAAGCTGCGCACCCACGCGCGTACGAGGTGGTCCGAGGCAGCCTTCGAGGCCGAGTAGGGGCTCGAGGGGTTGTACGCCGTCGACTCGGTGAAGCGCTCGGGGTCGTCCAGGCTGGGGTCGACCAGGGGGAGGTCGCCGTAGACCTCGTCGGTCGAGACGTGGTGGAAGCGGGTGTCGTGGCGACGTACGGCCTCGAGCAGCGTGAACGTGCCGACGATGTTGGTCTGCACGAAGGGGCTCGGGTCGTGCAACGAGTTGTCGTTGTGGGACTCCGCGGCGAAGTGGACGACCGCGTCGTGCCCGGCGACCAGCGGGTCGACCGTCGCCGCGTCGGTGATGTCTCCCACGACCAGCGTCACCCGGTCGCTCGGCAGCGCGTCGATCGCCTCCCGGCTGGAGGCGTAGGTGAGCTTGTCGAGGACCGTCACCGCCACGTCGGTCTCGCGCACGAGGTGGTGCACGAAGTTGGATCCGATGAAGCCGGCGCCGCCGGTGACAAGAACTCGCTCCATGAGGTCGGAGTCTAGGGCGAGGTGGCCGGGCCCGGATCCGCGGTCACGCTCCGTCCCACTGGCGGCGTCGTCCTACCGCTGGAGGCGGGACAGGAGCGGGATGAGCGCAGCGTTCTCCCGGTCCATGAGGGTGACGGCGTCGCCGGCCGACTCCGCTGTCCAGTCGCCGTACTGACTGCTGCCGTAGAGGACGTCGTCGACGACCGCGAACTGGTACAGCACGCCGAACGGGTCCGACTCCCCGCTCGCGGTGTACGCGAAGGTGAACGTCCCGGCTCCGGCGCGGGCGTTCGCCTTGTCGATCGACTCGAAGACCTCCGCGGTGAAGGCGACCTTGTCGGTGTACGAGTCGTTGAAGACGGCGCAGCTCGCGACCGCGTCACGCAGTGCTCGGAGGGTTGCCTGCGCGGCGTCGGCGCTCTCGTAGCCCAGGATCTGACGGGTGCGACTGACCTCGCCGAGGCCTCCGACGCGAGTGCTCAGCTGGTCCTGGAACCCGGACCTGTACAGCACCCCCCAACGGCAGTGGCCCTCCGGCATCTGGATGCCGGCGCCGCGGAGACTGGGGCCGTCGATGAAGGCCTGGCCGTAGGTCTTCGCCCACCCCCGGTCGAGCGGGAACAGCCCGAACGGGATCGGGTCAGCGGCCCCGGACGGCTCCGTCGAGGGCGGCTCCTCGACCGTCGAGGACGGCTCCGCGACCGGCGAGGACGGCTCCGCGACCGGCGTGGGCTCACCGACGGGCTGCGTGTCCCGCGTGCTGGCGGCCGAGGTGGGGGCGGCGTCCTCCTCGTCCCACGCCTGCATCCCCAGCGGGATCGTGATCGCGGCGATCACACCCAGTGCGGCGAGGAGCAGGAGCAGCTTGCGAGTCATGGTGGTACTCGTTCCCTCGGCGGCACGGCGGCACGGCGTCGCGCGCCAGCATGACATGCTCCGTCAGGTCACCGCGTCCTTGAGCGGCCGTCCGGCGCGCCGCGCGACCTCCCGAGCGGCGAACCCGTAGAGCCGCGTCGCCGCGAGGTCACTGGCTGGTCACTGGCTGGCGCGCAACGTCCATGACGAGACGCCCGACAGGGGCGCCAGCTTGCGGCGGGCGGTGCCCTTGACGGACTCCCAGCCCTCGGGGAGGTCGGTGGCCGTGAAGCCGGGTGGCCACCGCACGGTGACCTTGACGTTCTCCGGGCGCACGGTCGGGTGCGGGTCGACGTCGAGGCGGTAGGTCAGCGTCCCGTTCTTGAGCACCGCCGCGTTCGGCACCTCGTACGTCAGTCGCAGCCCTGCCGCCGTCCCCGCGGTGAGCCTCACGTCCTGGGTCACGAACGGACGACCGAAGTAGTCGTCGTCGCTGACCTCGACCGCCTCGACTCCCGCCGGGGTGGAGCTGATGGCCTCCACCAGCTCGGCCTCCTTGGGGAGCAAGGCGGCGAGGCGGACCTCGAGCGTCGGGTCGGTGTAGGCGTGCATCTCGCCCGGCATCGAGGCGGGCCCGAGGTTGTCGAGCGTGACCTCCAGTGTGACGCGCGCCGAGCCGTCGCCGCGGAGCTTCACGTCGGAAGTGAGCGTCTTCTGCTGGAAGTAGTCGGCCTTCGAACCGACGAGGTTCTGGGTGAAGACGCCGACGTAGTCGCCGTCGGTGTCGGAGAGGTCGCCGTCGAAGCCCAGCCGCGCCATCGCCTCCTGGGCATCGTCGTCGCGCAGGTAGAGGGCCAGGTGGCGGCCCTTCGCGGAGTCGTTGAGGGCGAGCATCGTGCCGACGAAGTCGACGCCCGAAAAGATCCGGTCCATGAACGCCGGGATCAGCGCCTTGTTGAGCCGCTTGCGCTTCCGCTGCTCTTCAAGGCTGAAGCGGGCGTAGTCGCCGGAGGTGAGCTGGACGAGGTTGGCGGAGGTGACGGTGCCGACCTCCTCCACCTCGAGCGGACCCGTCACGTCGAGCAGGCGCGCCAGCGCCTGGACGTCGAGTGCGATCACGCCGTCGGGCTCCATGCGCGTCAGGATCTCCCATGCGCGCAGGGTCTCCTCGCCCGCCACCGGCCACGACGGGGCGATGTTGGCGTGGGTGATGCGGCGGGCGCCGTCGGTGGCGAAGGTGTTGCCCTCGACCGGCTCCCAGTGGAACTGCTTGAAGAGCGGGGGCGCGGTCACGACGTCGCGGACCCGGCCGCGGACCAGCGTCCCGGAGTCGAGGTCGACGTGGGAGAAGGTGAGCATCGATCCGCCGGAGAACTTCATCTCGGCCGGGTTCATCAGCGCGACCACGTAGGTGCGCTTGCCGTCCTTGCCGAGCATGTCGGGCATCTGGCCGAGCAGCGGCTCGATCCGGTTGAAGCCAGCCACCGCCGGATCGACCTTGCGCAGCGCGGAGTCACGGGCCTCGGCGGTGGTCGCACCGACGAGGGAGTTGGTGCCGTCGACCTCGTGGAGGTGGTCCTGCGCCGAACGCAGGCGGTCGCCGATCTGCTCCATGCTGACCACGGCCCGTTCGAGGACCTCGAGATCGACGCTGCCGCGGTCGAGCAGCTTCGAGTCCTCACCCGAGACCTCAGGGTAGAGCTCCTCCGCCACCTCCAGCGCCGACGTCATGTCGTCCATCGCGCTGGCCAGGTGGCGTACGTCGCGCACTCCGGAGCCGACGCCCGGCATGAGGCCCCAGAACCAGCCGCTGGGGCCGTTGGTCACCGCGGTGACATCGTCGACGTGGGCACGCGCCTTCGCCAGGTGCTTCCAGCCCTGGTCGGGTTGGCTCTCCCCCAGGGCGGTGACTGACTTGGTCAGCTCGTCCTGGGCAGCGCTCGCGTCTGCGGGCACTCCACGCAGGGGAAGCGCCAGGAGGCCGAGGACGACGAGCAGGAACCCGAGCACCCCCAGCGAGAACATCAGCCAGTGGCGTCGTACGTAACTCACCGCGCCAATGGTGCCAGAGTGACGGGGGCACTTGTGCAACGTTGGCAAAGGTCGACCCCCTAGGGTTGCGCCCATGCGTGGGATCGTCCTGGCCGGAGGCACCGGAAGTCGACTGCACCCGATCACCCTCGGGGTCAGCAAGCAGCTGCTCCCGGTCTACGACAAGCCGATGATCTACTACCCGCTCTCGACGCTCATGCTGGCCGGAGTGCGAGAGGTTCTCGTCATCACCACGCCCCACGACGCCGAGGCCTTCCAGCGTCTGCTCGGCGACGGGTCGCAGTTCGGCATCGAGATCACCTTCGCCGTGCAGCCCAGCCCCGACGGGCTCGCGCAGGCCTTCGTGATCGGCGCCGACCACGTCGGCGACGACTCGGTCGCGCTCGTGCTGGGCGACAACATCTTCTACGGCACCGGGCTCGGCACCCAGCTGCGCCGCTTCGACGGCATCGACGGAGCGGCGGTCTTCGGCTACCAGGTCGCCGACCCGACGGCGTACGGCGTCGTGGAGTTCGACGCCGACGGCCGGGCGATCTCGCTCGAGGAGAAGCCCACCCACCCGCGCAGCCCGTACGCCGTGCCCGGCCTCTACTTCTACGGCAACGACGTGGTCTCGTACGCCCGCGAGCTCAGCCCGAGCGCGCGCGGCGAGCTGGAGATCACCGACCTCAACCGCCGCTACCTCGAGGAGGGCCGCCTGCAGGTCGAGGTGCTGCCGCGCGGCACCGCCTGGCTCGACACCGGCACCTTCGACTCGCTCAACGACGCCAGCAACTTCGTGCGCACCATCGAGGGCCGCCAGGGCTTCAAGATCGGGGCGCCCGAGGAGGTCGCCTGGCGGATGGGCTTCATCGACGACGCCGGGTTGGCGAAGCGCGCCGAACCGCTGCGCAAGTCCGGCTACGGTGACTACCTCCTGGGACTTCTGGGCGAGGCGTAACGCAACACCTGCCTGCGGCGAAGTAGGGGCATGGAGACAAACACCGCGCCGACACGGATCGGCACCGACCCGCAGGCCTTCGAGGTGTTCTACCGAGAACACCTGGCGTACGTCAGCCGCTACGTCGCCCTGCGGACCACCGACCCGCACACGGCAGCCGACCTGACCGCAGAGATCTTCTCCCGCGTCATCGTGGCCGCGAGTGGCTACCGGCGCAGCAGCGGACCCCCGCGGGCCTGGCTCACCGGGATCGCCCGCAACGTGATCAGCGACCACGCGCGGTCGGCGGCGCGGGAGAGCGCAGCGTACGGCCGGCTGCAGGGCAGACGCCTGCTCGACGAGGACGCCACCGAGCGCCTCGTCGAGCGGATCAGCGACCACGCCCGCGGCCGTGAGCTCCTGGCCCGGGTGGCCTCACTGCCCGAGGGACAGCGCGCCCTGGTCGAGCTGGTCGCCGTCGACGAGCTGCCGCTCACCGAGGCCGCGAAGGTCCTCGGGATCAGCGCGGGCAACGCCCGCATCCGCTGGCACCGCGCCCGCCGCGCCCTGCGCGACGCCGTGCCTGCCCCCATCCCTGCTCCCGCCCTGGAGGCGACGTCATGACCACCGAGACCCGACGCGACAACCAGCCCCTCGACTCCTTCGAGTCCTCCCTGCTCACCGAGCTCCAGGCCCAGGTGGCGCTCAACGAGGCCGCCGCACCGGCGCGCAAGCGTCGCGGACGTACGGTCCTCGGCGTCAGCCTCGGCGGGTTGGTCGCCGCCGGCGTCACCGCGTTGGGGGTCTCCTCGCTCACGGCCAGCCCTGCCTGGTCGGTGAGCGAGAGCAACGGCGAGCTGACGGTGAAGGTCAACCGCCTCGACGGGGCGGAGAACCTGGAGCGGGAGCTCGCCAAGCACGGGGTGAAGGCTGACATCCACTTCCTCCAGCCCGGGATGAAGTGCCAGGACGACCGCTACACCGAGGACACGTCGGCGAAGGGACGGCAGCTCTCGATCGGAGGAGAGGAGTTCCAGGTGAAGCTCGACTCAGGCGTCGTGGGCAAGGGTCAGACCTTCGTGCTCTGGGCCTCCGTGCAGCAGTACGAGAACGGTGCCCGCTCCTCGGTCGACTTCGGGGTCGCCGACGGTCCGGTGGCGCCGTGCAACCCCAGCTCCGACAGCCACTGGGACGAGCCGATCGATCCCGACATGGGGGCGCCGGTCGCCGACTGAGTCGTCAGCCTGAGTCGTCAGCCTGAGTCGTCAGCCCAGGTCGGCGGCCACCATCGCCGCCACCACCTGCTCGAACGTGCGCGTCGGTGCCCATCCCAGGGCCCGGCGCGCACGGCTGGCGTCACCCACCAGCTCGGTCGCGTCGGCCGGGCGGAAGAAGTCGGGGTCGACGCGGACGTACTGCTCCCAGTCGTCGACGCCGGCGGCGGTGAAGGCCGCGGCCACGAAGTCGCGCACCGAGTGGCTCACGCCGGTGGCGATCACGTAGTCGCCGGGAGCCTCCGCTCGGCCGGCGCGCACCATCGCGTCGGCGTAGTCGGGCGCCCAGCCCCAGTCGCGGCGGGCGTCCAGGTTGCCCAGGGCCAGGTCGTCGGCCTCGCCGCGAGCGATCGCGGCCGCGGCCATGGTGATCTTGCGGGTCACGAAGGTGGCCGGACGCCGCGGCGACTCGTGGTTGTAGAGGATGAGGCTGCTCGCGTGCAGCCCGCGGGCGCGGGCCTCGGCGACTGCGCGGTGGGCCGTCGCCTTGGCCACGCCGTAGGGGTTGGTCGGCGCGAGCAGCGTCGACTCGTCCTGCGGGCTGACCGTGGGGGAGCCGAAGAGCTCGGCGCTGGAGGCCTGCACGAACCGGACCTCGTGACCGTTGTCGGCCATCTCCTCGACCGTCTCGAGCAGGGCCATCGCCGCCTCGGCGTTGACCGCGTAGGAGAGCTCGGGCTCCGACCAGCTCTGGGCCACCGAGCTCATCGCCGCCAGGTTGACCACCAGGTCGGGGCCGAGGTCGTTGAGCAGGGCGCGGGTCGACTCGGGGTCGGTGACGTCGCCGACGTGCAGCGTCGCGCCCTCGGGGACGTACGTGGTGGCGTCGTCGCGGCGTACGAGGCCGTGGACCTCGACGCCGTCGGCGAGCAGCTGCTCGGCCAGGTAGGAGCCGTCCTGCCCGGCGACCCCGGTGATGAGCGCCCGGCCACCCGAGGCTGACGCGCTCACTTCCAGCCGGCCTTCAGCGCGTCGAGGTCGGCGTCGACCATCATCCGCACCAACGTCTCGAAGTCGACCTTCGGCTCCCAGCCGAGCACCTGCTTGGCCTTGGATGCGTCGCCGACCAGGGTGTCGACCTCGGCGGGACGCAGGAACTTCGGGTCCTGGCGGACGTACTTCTCCCAGTCGCTGACGCCGACCTGGTCGAAGGCGATCGTCACCAGGTCGCGGATCGAGTGGCTCACGCCGGTGGCGATCACGTAGTCGTCGGGCTCGTCCTGCTGGAGCATCAACCACATCGCCTCGACGTAGTCGCCGGCGTAGCCCCAGTCGCGGCGCGCGTCGAGGTTGCCGAGCACCAGCTCGTCGGCCAGGCCGAGGTGGATCTTGGCGACCGTCTTGGCGACCTTGCGGGTCACGAACTCCTCGCCCCGGCGCGGAGACTCGTGGTTGAAGAGGATGCCGGAGCTCGCGTGCATCCCGTAGGACTCGCGGTAGTTGATGGTCATGTAGTGGCCGAAGACCTTGCTCACCCCGTAGGGGCTGCGCGGCCACAGCAGCGTCGACTCGCGCTGCGGGGTCTCCTGCACCTTGCCGAACATCTCCGAGCTCGACGCCTGGTAGAAGCGCACCCCGCCCAGGTCGTCACCGGCGTACAGGCGCAACGCCTCGAGCATCGTCAGCACGCCCTTGGCGGTCACGTCGGACGTGAGCGCGGCGTTCTCCCAGGAGTACGCGACGAACGAGATCGCGCCCAGGTTGTAGACCTCGTCGGGCTGCGAGACCGACAGTGCCCGCATCAGGCTCGACATGTCGGTCAGGTCGCCGTTGTGCAGGCGTACGTCGGGCACCAGCTCCTCGACCAGCTCGCGGCGCGGGTTGTTCTGTCCGCGGATGATGCCGTGCACCTCGTAGCCCTTGGACAGCAGCAGCTCGGCCAGGTAGAGGCCGTCCTGGCCGGTGATCCCGGTGATGAGGGCACGGGGCGGGGTGGAGGACGAGCGAGGCATGGGCGCAAGTGTGGCAGGCGACGAGGGGTGGTCGACGACAAGTAGGGTCGGGCGCATGAAGATCCTGGTCACCGGCGGTGCCGGCTACATCGGCTCCCACACCGTGCTCACGCTCCTCGAGCAGGGCCACGAGGTCGAGGTCGTCGACAACTTCGACAACTCCTCGCCCGAGTCGATCCGCCGCGTCGAGCAGCTGACCGGACGGTCGGTCGTGCTCCACGAGATGGACCTGCGCGAGGAGGAGCGGCTCACCGCGCTCTTCGCCGAGGGCGGCTACGACGCGGTGATCCACTTCGCCGGGCTGAAGGCCGTGGGGGAGTCGGTCGAGAAGCCGACCCTCTACTACGGGACCAACCTCGAGTCGACGCTGTCGCTGCTGCGGGCGATGACCGCCAGCGCCACCCGCACGATCGTCTTCTCCTCCTCGGCCACCGTCTACGGCGACCAGGCGCCGGTGCCCAACGTGGAGACGTACGAGCCGTTGGTCGCCACCAACCCGTACGGCCAGACCAAGGTGATGATCGAGCGGATCCTGACCGACCTCGCCGCCTCCGACGACGCGTGGCGCGTCGGCCTGCTGCGCTACTACAACCCCGTCGGCGCGCACCCGTCCGGCCAGATCGGCGAGGACCCGCAGGGCATCCCCAACAACCTCACCCCCTTCATCTCGCAGGTGGCCGTGGGTCTGCGTGAGCACCTCACCGTCTACGGCGACGACTACGACACCCCCGACGGCACCGGCCACCGCGACTACATCCACGTGATGGACCTGGCCGAGGGCCACGTCGCCGCGCTCGACCACCTGGCCGCGACGCCCGGCATCGGGGCGCGGGCCTGGAACCTCGGCACCGGCACGTCGAGCTCCGTGCTCGAGGTGGTGGCCGCGTTCGAGCGCGCCAGCGGCGTGGAGATCAAGCGCGTCGTCGGTCCGCGCCGCGGGGGAGACCTCACCTACTCCTACTCGGACCCGTCGCGTGCGGAGTCCGAGCTCGGCTGGAGAGCCACGCGGACCCTCGACGAGATGATGGCCGACCTGTGGCGGTGGCAGTCGCAGAACCCGCGGGGGTACCGCGGCTGATGGTGGTGGTGGGCTCCGCTCCGGGAGGAAACTCCTTCGGGGGCGTGAGTTCCTCGACAGCGAAGGAGATTCCCCGGTTCTGGCGAGGCAC
Source organism: Nocardioides jishulii (assembly GCF_006007965.1). Lineage (NCBI taxonomy): Bacteria > Bacillati > Actinomycetota > Actinomycetes > Propionibacteriales > Nocardioidaceae > Nocardioides > Nocardioides jishulii. The sequence continues at coordinate 499,215 of NZ_CP040748.1, forward strand.
CCACGCTGGGAAACCGCCGGCAACGCCCCAGCTGCCTTCCGGGCCGAGGAGGCTGTGCACGACGGCGTACGTGGTTCGTCTGGAACCGCCACGCTGCGGCCATGGACGTGGTCGAGGCATTGCGGCAGCTCGGAGGCGTTGTCGTGTACGAGGAGCTGGCCGGCGTGTGCACGGAATGGCAGATCAGACGGGCTGTCACCGACGGCCGGATCGTCCGACTGCGCCGGAACCGGTACGCCTTGGTGGACACCGATGTCCACGTCGCGGCAGCAGTTGCCGCGGGAGGGGTCGTGTCGCATCTCAGTGCGGCGACCACTTGGAACTGGAAGTTGAAGCACGAGCCGGCCAGGCCTTGGGTGACGCTGCCCCGGAGCCGTCGTCGGCCGGTCGCCAACCTCGAGATTCGGTGGGCAGACATACCGGATGCCGACATCACACGTCATGTCACTCGACCAGCAAGGACGGTCGTCGACTGCGCGAAAGCGTTGCCGTTCGACGAAGCACTCGCCGTCGCTGACTCCGCGCTGCGCAGCGGGGTGGTGGACCGCCGTCAGTTGGTGGCTGCACTGAGACGCAGTAGCCGGAACCGTCGTTCGAAAGCGTCGGAGGTCATCGAGGCTGCCGATCCGCGGGCGGCCAACCCCTTCGAGTCGGTCGTGCGCGCGCTCGCCCGGGACGTGCCCGGGCTCCGCGTGGTCCCACAGGTGCAGATCCAGCGAGTGGGTCGGGTCGACCTGTGTGACGAAGAGCTGGGCATCGTGATCGAAGCGGAGTCGCATGAGTTCCACAGCAGCCCGGCTGGGCTGCGCAAGGACGTGAACCGCTACACCGAGTGTGCGCGCCAGGGGTTGGTGGTCGTCCGGTTCGTGTGGGGCCAGGCCATGAACCGCCCCGAGGAGGTGCGCGACGCCTTGAATGACGTGGTCATCAGGCGGCGCCGCGAGCTCGGGCTTGCCGCGTAACCCCCCCGGCTCACGACTCGGAAGGCGGTTGCCGGCGTCGCCTCCGCTTCTTGAGCGTGGCTGCGTCTCTCCCCCGGAGGAGTTTCCTGCGGAGACGTGGAGGGCGGAGGGGGAGAACCGGAGCCAGCGGTGCCAGCGGTGCCGAAGGAGTTTCCTGCGGAAGCGCGAGCTACGACCGCGCCTAGCCCTACCCAGAATGCGGTAGTCCAGCATCCGACCGGCATTGAGAGCCGGATCACACATCCCTACTGTGTGGTAACCGCAGCCCTCGAGCCCCATGACTGGACCCGCCATGACCCGTGCAGACGACTCCGCAAGACCTTTCACTCCCAGCCGTCGCGGCGTCCTGCGCACCGCGGCCTGGAGTGCCCCTGCGATCACCCTCGCCGCCGCCACGCCCGCCTTCGCAGGCTCGGGCAACGGCTCCGGGCAGGTCGCCTTCACGTCGTCGCTCTTCTGGCGCCCGGAAGGGGCGGAGATTCCTTCTGGGCAGGAGCTCTACTGGGGGCTCATTCCCGCCGGGTCGGTCCTCTGGGTCACGCAGCTCACCAACTCGGGGACGACGGCGGTGCCGAACGTCCAGCTCAACCTCGCGGTGCCGGCGGACGCCACGACCAACAAGGAGTTCACGGTCCTCGACGTCAGCCCCAAGGTCGCGGTGACGCCGGCCGTCTTCGCCACGACCCAGCGTCCGGCCAGTGGCCAGGCCATCGTCACCCTCCCGCAGCTGCCGGCCGGCGCACCGCACGTCGTCACCACGGCGATCAGGCCGCCCGACTCGGTCCGCAAGGGCTCGGCGACCTCGTGGTCGCTCACCATCACGCCTCCAGGCGCAGCCTCGACTGTCTCCGTGCCGATCACGACCTACGCGCAGTTCCTGGCTTCCGCCACGTGACGCCCCGTCGTCGGCGCAGGCACCGGAAGTTCTAGGCTGACGCTGTGAGCGACTCCGAACTTCTCGTGACCAGCGCCGACGGCGTCGTCACCGTCGTCTTCAACCGTCCGCAGCGCCACAACGCCTTCACCAAGGCGATGTACGCCGAGATGCGCGCCCTCTTCGAGGACCTCGCCACGCGCCCCGACGTACGCGTCGTGGTGCTGCGGGGCGCCGGCGGGCGCGCCTTCGCCGCGGGCAACGACATCGGTGACTTCCTCGACGAGGACGACGCCTCGGCGTACGAGGAGTGGATCGGTGAGATGCTCGCCGCGCTCTTCGACCTGCCCCAGGTCACCATCGCCGCGATCGACGGCGTCTGCGTCGGCGGCGGCCTCGCGGTGGCCACCCACTGCGACATCCGCATCGCCACGCCGGAGTCGCGCTTCGGCTATCCGATCGCCAAGACGCTGGGCAACGCGCTCTCCGCGCCGGTGCTCTACCGCTGCGCCGCCGCCTTCGGCGAGGGCGTGACGCGCACGATGCTGCTGACCGGGCGCCTCGTCGACGCCGAGCGGGCCTACGACGTCGGCGCCCTCACCGAGGTCACCGAGGATCTCAACGCCTCCATCGACGCACTCGTCGGTGAGATCACCTTCGCGTCGGCGACGACCCAGCGGGCCTCCAAGCGCCAGCTCAACGCGCAGGTGCGCGCCAACGAGGTGCAGCCCGACTTCGATCGCCCGATGCTGGGAGACGTCTACTCCGGACCCGACTTCAAGGAGGGCGTGCGCGCCTTCCTGGCGAAGGAGAAGCCGTCGTTCGGACGCGGCTGACTCCTTGGCACGTCGGCACCCACCTCCCGGCGGGCGTCGCTGTGACTCAGCGCTGGTGCGTGTAGGCCACGTAGACGTCGCACGTCGCGTGCGCGGCCACGTCGCGCGCCACGCTGCCCAGCAGGCGACCGGGCCCCTGGACCCGACGGTTGCCCACCACGATCAGGTCGGCGTCGAGCCGTTCGGCTGCCTTGACCAAGGCCTCGCCGGGCTTTCCCTCGGAGGGGGCGGAGGTGATGGTGATCGCGGGGAAGTCGCGGCGCAGCTCCGAGACGGTGCTGTCCGCGGTGCGCTCGGCATCCTTCACGGTGGTGAAGACGATCTCCTCCTCCCCGCTGGAGAAGGTGTCCGCCTTGTACTTCCCGTATGCCGACAGGACGTGGAGACGTCCTCCGTAGGCCTGCGTCAGCTCGGCGGCGGTGCGGGCAGCTGCTGCGGCGGTCTCGCTGCCGTCGACCCCGGTGATCACGATCTTCTGGCTCATGGAACTCTCCTTCGTCAAGGCGTGATCCTACCTGCGAAACGGGACAACTCTCCATCACATATCAAGCACGATGTGGTTGGCATCCAGCACGAAACTGACGGTGTTCCGATTTCTCGGTGACGTGGACCACATGAACCCCTTGCGCCGGGAACGAACTTCCGCACATAATGCACGAAACGTGATGCATGACGCGGAGGTGCGAGAAGTGATCGACCTGGGTGAGACCACCATGACGGCGGAGGAGATCGACGCCTACCTGAGGCAGGAGGGCCGCTTCGCAGCCGTCGGCACCGTCCGCAAGGACGGGTCGCCCTTCGTCGTCCCCCTCGGCTACTACTACGACGGCGACCACCTCTACCTCTCCAGCACCCCTGACCGGGGACTGGTGAAACGACTGCGTCGCGATCCTCGCGTCTCGGTCAGCATCTTCGACCACGAGGCGATCCACGGCTACGTGCTGGTCAACGCCGTGGCCGAGGAGATCGAGGACCCCGACGACCACTACAGCCTCGCGATGCACCACCGCTACCCGAAGCCCGGGGTCGACGGCCCCGAGCACGACCGGATCTGGCTCTCCGAGGGTCGCGTGGTCTTCAGGATCCCCACCGCCGACGCCTTCGGCATGGACCAGCGCAAGGCCACCTCGGTCCACGCCCTCGCCATGCCGGACAAGCCTCCGAGCGCCTGACCTCTCGCGCGCACCTCGGCGCCGGCCCGAGCCCAGAGCCACGCCCAGTCCAGGCGCACCCAGCACGCCCCTCAGCAGCAAGCCCGCAGCAACACCACCAGCCCGGACCCCCAGTCCTCCCTTGCACACCCCTAGGAGCACCATGAAGAACCATCGCCTGAAGGCCGGACTCAGCGCCCTCGCGCTGCTTGCCATGACCGGCCTGGCCGCCTGCGGCGGCAGCGAGGACGCGGCCACCCTCGTCGACGGCCCCTGGGAGGACGTGGTCGCGGCCGCCGAGGACGAGGGACGCGTGAACCTCTACAGCGTCGCCCCGCCCATCCAGAACGACGCCCTGGTCGAGGCCTTCAAGAAGGCCCACCCCGGCATCGAGGTCTCGGTGACCCGAGGTGCCGGTGAGCTGCCCGGTCGCGTCGAGCAGGAGATCCGCTCGAAGAGCGACGGTGCCGACGTCTTCATCTACACCGACCCCGACCTGTTCGGCGACCTCTCCGACGACCTGCTCGAGGTCGACGGCCCGCACGTCGACGGCTGGGCCGACGACTTCTGGGCCGTCGAGGACAAGGCGATCATCCCGACCAAGTACCCGTGGACGATGTTCGTCTGGAACACCAAGACCTTCCCGCAGGGCTTCAAGACCTGGGACGACCTGCTCAAGCCGGAGGTGAAGGGCAAGCTCGCGACCCGCAGCGACCTCACCACCTCGATGGCGGCCACGTACGACTTCATGGAGAAGGAGCTGGGCGAGGAGTTCATGTCCGACCTGGGCGACCAGCGTCCGAAGTTCTACACCTCCGCCGTCCCGATGGGGCAGGCCGTCGCCAGTGGCGAAGCCGGCGTCACCATGATCTCCACCCCCTCGATCGTGGCTGACCTGAAGGCGCAGAAGGCGCCCGTCGAGTTCGGCTTTCCCGAGCCCGGCTTCTCGATCATGTGGGGCGCCGCCGCGCTGGAGACCTCCAAGCGCCCCAACGCCGCACGTGTCTTCCTCGACTTCGTGATGTCGGAGGAGGGCCAGGAGGCCATCAACGGCGACGGCTTCGGCGCCTCCGGCCGCGAGGACGTCAAGGGCGCGCTCGACCTGAGCGAGGGCTGGACCTTCTTCGACTCCGCGCCCTACACGCCCGAGGTCATGAACGATTCCCAGGCCAAGTTCGACAAGTACTTCCGGGACTGACGTCCCCACCCCCGATCCGCGGCCCCGTCCCCTCGCGCACCAAGAACCGCGCGTGCGTCGGGCGCCGCTCCTACAGCCAGGAGGCCCCCCGTGAGTCAAGTGATGGACCGAGACGCCAACCCGGCGCAGCAGGCGCCGGCCGGCAACGGCCCCGCCCAGGTGAAGATCAGCAACCTCAACAAGACGTTCCACCGCGGCAAGGAGGCGGTGCACGTCCTGCGCGACATCAGCCTGGAGATCGCCCAGGGCGAGCTGCTCGTCCTGCTCGGTCCGAGTGGTTGTGGCAAGACCACGCTCCTGCGCTGCCTCGTCGGCCTGGAGAAGCCCGGTCAGGGACGCGTCGAGCTCGGTGACACCACCGTCGTCGACGCCGACGCCCGCGTCTTCGTGCAGCCCAACAAGCGTGACGTGGCCATGGTCTTCCAGAACTACGCGCTCTGGCCGCACATGAAGGTGGCCGCCAACGTGGCCTACCCGCTCAAGGCGCGCAAGATGAAGGACGAGCTCAAGAACGGTCGCGTCCACGAGGTCCTCCAGGTGGTCCAGTGCGACCACCTCGCCGACCGTTATCCGCCGGAGCTCAGCGGTGGGCAGCAGCAGCGCATCTCCCTGGCCCGCGCCCTGGCGCCGCGTCCGGCGCTGCTCCTGCTCGACGAGCCCTTGTCGAACCTCGACGCCCTGCTCCGCATCGAGCTCCGCGCCCAGCTGCGCCTGCTCCACCGCGAGCTCGGCTTCACCGGCGTCTACGTCACCCACGACCAGGAGGAGGCGCTCGCCCTGGGCACCCGGGTCGCGGTCATGAAGGAGGGGCAGTTCGAGCAGATCGGCCCGCCGGCCGAGGTCTACAGCTTCCCCGCAACCGAGTACGTCGCGGACTTCCTCGGCGCTCGCAACCGCCTCGAGCTGCACACCGAGGGCGACGGCCGCGCGACCGTGGCCGGCGTGCCGCTCGAGGGCTTCGTACGCCCCGGCCTGGGTGGACGGTTCGCCCTGCGACTGCGTGACGCCGACCCCGTCCTGCGGGTTGCGGGCACCCCCGGCGACGAGGACCGGCACTGGATCACCGGTGCCGAGCTCATCGAGGTCCTCCCGGCCGGCGACCACGCCGAGCACGTCGTGCGCCTGGGTGACCAGACGCTCTTCGTGGACGTGCCGGCCACCCGAGGCGTCTTCGAGCCGGGGGCGAAGGTCGACATCGGCCTCGCCACCGACAGCGTCCTCTGCTACGACGCCGACGGTCGCCTGGTGCGCGACTGGGCCGCGATCTGACGTAGGAGCGACCATGACCAAGACACTCGACAAGCCCGTGGCCGAGGCCACGCGCCCGGAGCCGACCCCGTCGGCCCGCACCCGGCGTCGCCTCATCCCCGGTGGGGAGGGCCACCAGCTCCTGTGGGTGCTGCTGGCCGTCGCCGTCGGAGTGGCCGTTCTGCTGCCGATCATCCCGCTCCAGATCCGTGCCTGGGAGAACGACGCCGACGGCATGCGCCGGCTCACCGACTTCCACGGCATCGGGGAGGTCTTCCGCACCACGCTGATGCTCGGTGTCGGAGGCCTCGTCGTCGGCCTCACGATGGGCACGATCCTCGCCCTGTGCGCCTACTCGATGACGCCGGGGCTGCGCCGCTGGCTCGAGTTCACCCCGGTGCTGCCGATGATCATCCCGTCGGTGGCCCACGTGGTGGGCTTCGTCTTCCTCTTCTCCCCGGAGAACGGCTACGTCAACTCGTTCCTGCGGTGGACGCCCTTCTTCGGCGGCGACAGCGGCCCGATCAACGTCTACACGCTGCCGTGGATCATCTTCTACACCGGCACCCACCTGGCGGCGTTCGTCTACATGTTCGTCTACACCGGCCTGCGCAACCTGGGCTCCGACTACGGCCTCGCAGCCCGGGTCAACGGCGCCGGCGGTGCTCGCGCCCTCTTCACGATCACCCTGCCGCTGCTGCGTCCGAGCTTCGTCTACGCCGGCGTCGTCGTGCTGCTGCTCTCCCTGGGCCAGTTCACCGGTCCGCTCATCCTGGGGCGGCGTGAGGGCGTCGACGTCATCACCACCGAGATGTACGAGCTCTCCGCGGAGTACCCGGTCGACTACGCCCTCGCCTCGGCGCTGGGCACCCCGCTGATCATCCTGGCGATCGTGCTGGTCATCGCCCAGAAGAAGATGCTCGGCAACCAGGCCCGTTTCGTGGGCCAGGGCACCGCGACCGTCGACAACCGCATGCTCAGCCCCGTGGTGAGCGGCATCAGCGCGGCCATCGTGGGGGCGTACGTCTTCGTCGCCGCGATCCTGCCGCTGCTGGCCATCGGCTTCGTCGCCTTCTCGCCCTACTGGAGCGGCTCGCTCGACTTCAGCGCGATGACGTCGGTCAACCTCTCCGCGGTCATCGAGGACGAGCAGGTGCGCCAGTCGATCGTGACGACGCTGGTCGTCTCGGTGCTGGGTGTGCTGCTGGTGCTGCCCGTGGGCATGCTCATCTCGCTGGGCATCTACAACCGCGACAAGCTGTGGAGGCCGCTGCCCACGGTCCTCGACGTGCTGGCCAACCTGCCGCTCACCGTCCCGGCCGCCCTGCTCGGCTTCGGCTTCCTCTTCGCCTTCTCGAGCGACTGGATCGGGATCTACGGCACGCAGTTCAGCCTGATCCTCGCCTACATGACGATCATGATCCCCTACTCCGTGCGCTACCAGCTCTCGACGCTGGTCTCGCTCGGGAAGCAGACGATGGAGGCCTCGCAGGTGAGCGGCGCGCACCCGGTGCGGACGTTCTTCCAGATCATCCTCCCGCTCTCGCGCACCGGCATCGCCACCTCGGCGGCGGTCATGTTCGTCCTGCTGACGCACGAGTTCGGCGTCTCGCTGCTGCTGCGGGCGCCCGACGTGAGCGTGATGTCGGTCGTGCTCTACGACCAGTACAACGGCGGCTCCTACCCCAAGGTCGCCGTGATCGCCCTGCTGATGACGGTGCTGACCGCCATCGGCGTGATCGTGGCGATGATCTTCGGTGGCCGCAAGGCGCTGGAGAAGTTCTGACCCACCGAGGTCACCCGACCGACGAGGCCGTGTCCCCAGCCCGGGGCGCGGCCTCGTCGCCCTTTCCCGCAGGAGGACGTGCATGGACGTGACACCCGACCGGTGGCAGAGCTTGCTCGACCGCCAGGCCATCTGGGACGCCCTGATGCGCTACACCCGCGGGGTGGACCGGCTTGACGCCGAGCTGATCCGCTCCGCCTTCTGGCCGGACGCCCACGACTCGCACGGCCAGATGGACGGCGACGTCGAGCAGTTCATCGAGACCTGGATGCCCACCCAGGCGCGCCGCGAGGCGTGCCAGCACGCGGTGCACAACCACCACGTCGAGCTCGACGGCACGGGCGAGCACCGTGGTGCGCACGCGGAGACGTACTTCCAGGTCGCGATCCGCAACGCGGGCAGCGACACCCTCGAGCTGGTGGGCGGGCGCTACCTCGACCACTGGACGCACCGGGCGGGGGAGTGGCGGATCCAGACGCGGCTGGTCGTGCTCGACTGGCAGTGCGTCACCGACGCCAGCCGGATGGACCGGCGGCTGTCGATGTCGCACCGGGGTTCGCGGGACGCCCAGGACCCGTCGTACGAACGCCCGGTGCGGCCGCGGAGGCCGCCCCGGGCGTCTGGGCCGAAGGACTGAGTCGGCTCAGGAGGCGTCGGAGTCGGCGTCGTCCCAGACGCCGCGCTCCGTCAGGGTGGCGATCAGCTGGTCGCCACCCTTGAGGATGTGCTTCTCCATCAACGAGCGGGCCTTGCGGGAGTCGCCGGCACGCAGCGCCTCGAGCAGCAGCGGGTGGTCGTCCTGGGTCTCGCCGACCTGACCCTCGATGTTGGCGTAGAAGCGGTTGGGCAGGTGGCGCACGACCGAGCCGAGCAGCAGGGCCAGACGGTGGGAGTCGGCGGCGAGGTTGATCTCGCGGTGGAACTGGTGGCCGAGATCCGCGATCGCCTCGGCGTCGCGGTCGTCGACCGCCTTGGTGTAGAGCTCGTTGATCTCCTCCAGGCGTGTGAGCGTCTCGGGCGAGATGCGCTTGGCGGCCCGGGCGGCGAGCTCGCCGCCGAGCTGGGCCTGGGCCCAGAAGAGGTCGCGCACGTCCTCCTGGCTGAAGGGGGCGACCACGAAGCCGCGGCGCGGAGCGAGCTTGACGAAGCCCTGGCTGCGCAGCGAGAGCAGGCCCTCGCGCACGGGGGTGTTGCTGACGCCCACGGCCTCGGAGATGGGTTCGATGCGGAGGAACTCGCCGGGCTTGACCTGGCCGGAGATGATGAGCTCGCGGACGTAGGCGGCGACCTCCTCGGGGAGCTGCTGCCGCTTGGGCGATCGGGCGGACGCCCCGCCGATGCTGCGAGCCATGATCTGCCTCCTTCACGAAGATATCTGATGCATTTTATGATTGCTGATGATCCAGACTGCCGTACTGCTCCGGGTTTCGCCAGCACTATCCGCTGGCTTGTCCCCATGATCTGGCTCACGGACCAGGTCGGTCGACCTGCGCCGCGCCGAGGAAGACCGCGGTGCCGTCCCCCCGGCGGGTCTCGACGGTGAGGTCGACCCAGGGAGACACCTCGTCGTCGAGGCGCGCGAGGCCCACCGTGCAGTCGAGCCGGTCGTCGACCAGCACGGGGGCGGCGAAGCGTCCCCCGAAGCGTCGGACGCGGTGGTGCCCGACCAGCGCGGTCAGGTGGGACGCCGTCAGGCCCATCGTGAGCATCCCGTGCGCGAGCACCCGAGGGTGCCCCGCGCGGAGGGCGACGGTGTCGTCGACGTGGACCAGGTTGACGTCGCCGGTGACGCCGGCGTAGCGCGCCACGTCGGCACGGGTGAGCACCGGGGTCAGGCACGCGGTGTGGGCGTCACCGACGCCCCACCCCCACAGGTCGCGGGCGCCGGGGCGGAGGGCCGGGTGCTCGCGCTGCTCGGTGGGCGGCGGTGTGGCGGGCTCGTGTCGCGGGGGAGCGGGGCTGGCGGCGGGCGGGCCGGCGGCGGGCGGGCCGCGGCGTACGCCGACCTTCCGGCTGCGCACGAGCACCTCCCCGTGGTCGTCGACGAAGTCGGTGACGAGCTCTGCGAACTCCAGCGCCCCGGAGCGACCCTCGCGGTGCCACGTCCGTCCGGCCTCGGTGCGCACGCTCAGGGTCGTGCCCATCGGCACGGGCCGCAGGAGCTCGAAGTGCTGCTCGGCGTGGAGCTGCCCGGTCGAGCCGCCCACCGGCGTCGGCGCCCCGCCGGGCCAGGCACGCAGCTCGTCGGCGTCGTCGAAGTGCTCGGCCATGGCCCGGGTCCAGGTGAGGGGGAGCGTCGCGGCCTGGCCCGGGGCGGTCGCCAGGGCGTCGCGGGCAGCGGCCTCGTCGCCCACGGCCCGGGCCAGCAGGTGGACCAGTCCAGGCTCGACGGGCAACCGCGACGGCACGATCCCGCCCTCAGGCGTGGACGGGATCGCGGGGAAGGGCCAGGACTCCCCGGTCGACGAGGTCGCGCACCCGGTCGGCGGGGTAGACCTCGCAGGCCACGTCGACGGAGTGCTCGCCCACCCGCGGCGCCTCGGGGTGGCGGTGCGGCCGCTCGGAGTCGAAGCGCCACGGCACGCGGGTGAGCGCCAGCCCGTCCTGCTCCGGCTCGTACAGGCCGAGCGCCTCGACCTGCGGGTGGCGTCGGAAACCGTCGACGTCGAGCACGGGGGCGAAGGGCACGTCGTGCGCGATCAGCAGCTGCTCCCACTCGGCGGCGGGGCGCCGGGCGAACTCGGCCTCGAGGATCGGCTCGAGCTCGAAGTAGTGGGTCTCACGGTCGGCGAACCGGGCGAACCGCCGGTCCTCGAGCAGGGCCGGACGTCCGAGCGCGGCGACCAGCGACTCCCAGAACTTCTGCGAGGAGCTGAGGTGCAGCACGATGAACTCGCCGCTGCTGGTGCGCAGGCAGAAGTTCTGTGCCTGTGGGTGACGGCTCTGACGCGTGGGCGCCCGGCCGGAGTCGAAGAACTGCGTCATCGCGTCGATGGTCAACGTCGACACGGCCTCGCTGATGGAGGTCTCCACGTGCCGGCCGCCGCCGTGGTGGGCACGGCCCACCAGGGCGGCCAGGATCCCGGTGGCGGTGGAGAGGCCGGTGATGAGGTCGGCCAGGCAGGTGCCGGTGAGTCGGGCGTCGCCGGCGTTGCTCAGCGTGGAGACCAGGCCCCCGAACGCCTGGCCGATCATGTCGTACGCCGGACGTGCGGCCATATCGCCGCTGCTCCCGAAGCCGGTCACCGAGGTGTAGACGAGGTCGGGACGCAGAGCGGTCAGGTCAGCGCGGCCCAGCCCGAGGGCGTCCATCTTGCCGGGGCGCAGGTTCTCCAGGACCACGTCGGCGGTCGGCACCAGGGCCTTGACCAGCGCGATGCCCTCGGCGGTCTTGAGGTCCACGGCGACGCTGCGCTTGCCGGAGTTGTACTGCCGGAAGTAGAAGCTGTCGGCGTCGGCACCGCGACGGAAGTCGTCGCCCCCGCCCGGCCGCTCGATCTTGATCACGTCGGCGCCCAGCGAGCACAGGAAGGACGTGGCGTAGGGGCCGGAGATGTATCCGCCGAACTCAAGGACCCGGATCCCGGCGAGGGGCTTGTGCTGCATGTCGACCTCTTCCGTGTGAGCGTTGTCACGCATTGTATATCTCGCATTTCCCCTTGGGAACCCTAGGGGAGACAGATCGAGCATCAAGAATAATGCGTGATATATCAAGATGGTGACCTCTGCCAAGGACGACTCCACCGCTGTCCGTGACGACCGTGCCGGCCCGCGCAACACGTGGCGGCTGGTGACGGACCCCCAGTTCGGAGGCGTCTTCTGGGGCAAGTTCTTCTCGTTCGCCGGGGTCACCGTCCACACGTTGGTGATCAGCGTGCTGGCCTACCAGGCCACCGGATCGACCACTGCGGTGGCGGTGGCCAACACCGCTCTCTACGCGCCGCAGTTCCTGCTGGGGCCGTGGAGCGGTGCGGTCTCGGACCGGGGGTGGGCCGTCGTCCAGATCGTCGTCGGCCGCGCGACGTGCGGCGGCGGGGTCGCGGCGCTGGCCCTGTGGCTGGCCTTTGCGGAGCAGTCGGAGGGGTGGGCCGAGGTCGGCGTCATCTCCGTGACCGCCTTCGTGGCGGGCGTGGGTCTGGCGATCGGCTCGGCGGCGATGAACTCGCTCGTGCCGCAGCTGGTCACCCGCGACGAGATGCCGCTGGCGATGACCCTCAACACCGCGCCGCTCACCGTCGCCCGGGTCGCCGGGCCGGTGCTCGGCGCCTGGGTGCTGGCCGCCTTCGGCCCGGTCGCGGCCCTCTGGGTCGCGGCAGGGGGCCACTTCGTCTTCGCCGCCGCCGTCGCCCTGGCGCGCCCTGACGCGGGGCCCAAGCTGCCGCGTACGCCCCAGGGGTCGGTGCGGGTCGCGTGGCGGTACGTCCGGCGCGAGGACCGGGTGCTCCTGCGGTTGCTGGGTGGCGTGGCCCTCGTGGGCTTCGCCTCCGAGCCGGCCTTCGTGCTCGCGCCCTCCTACGCCGACGAGCTGGGTGGCGGCACCGTGGAGGTGGGCCTGCTGAGCGCCAGCTTCGGCCTCGGCGCCGCTCTCGGCATGGTGCTGGGCGGCCTGGCTGCGGGGCGCGTCGCGCAGTCCCGCGCCTCGGCGGCGGGCCTGGTGCTGCTTGCCGTGGCCGCCGCAGGCTGTGCTGCAGCACCCGGGTTCGCGGCGGCCCACGTCGCCTTCGCCGTCTGCGGCGTCGGCTTCACGGTCGCCATGGGTGCGCTCAGCACCCTCGTGCAGCTGCGGGTGCCGCCACAGCTGCGCGGCCGCGTGATGGCGCTGTGGATCCTCGGCCTGGTGGGGGTGCGCCCCTTCGTCTCCGGCCTGGTGGGCGTCGTGGCCGACGCGTGGTCGCCGCGCGTCGCCTTCGCGGTGGTGGCGGTGCTCGCGGCCTTCGGTCCGGTGTGGCTGCGCCCGAGCCGCTTGGAGGCTCGGGCGGGGGAGGGCCCCGCCGCGGACAAGCCTCCAAAAAATAATGCATGATGCATGGACTCACGTAGTCCGCATAATATATTGTGCGTAGTCAGTCATCAGGAGGTAGACAGCATGAAGCCAGTACGTTCACTCCTCTTCGTCCCGGGCCACCGCGGCACGTGGGTGGAGAAGGCCATCGCCAAGGGTGTCGACGGCGTGATCCTCGACCTGGAGGACGCAGTCCCGGCCGATCTCAAGGAGGAGGCCCGCGCGGAGGTCGCTCGCTCCATCACCCGCCTCAAGGAGAACGGCGCGGAGATCTCGGTCTACGTCCGCCTCAACCCGCTGGACACCGGTCTGACCGGCGACGACATCGAGGCCGTGGCCATCCCCGGTCTCACCGGCTTCTCGCTGCCGAAGCTCATGGGCCGCGACGACATCGTCAAGTACGACGCCCTCGTCACCCACTTCGAGGCGAAGAACGGCGTCGAGCCCGGCTCCATCGAGTTCATCGCCAACCTCGAGACCGCGGAGTCCTACGCGGCGTGCGAGGAGATCGCCGTGGCCTCGCCGCGCATCGCCACTCTCTTCGCCGGCACCGCCCGCGACGCCGACGTCTCCCGCTCGCTCGGCTTCACCTTCACCCCCGGCGGCCAGGAGACCCTCTTCCTGCGCAGCAAGGCCGTGCTCGCCTGCCGCGCCGCCGGTCTGGACTTCCCGCTGGTGGGCGTGTGGCAGGACCTCGAGGACACCGAGGGCGCCGCGAACTTCTCCCGGATGAACCGCGAGCTCGGCTTCCGCGGCCAGGTGCTCATCCACCCCTCGCACATCGAGGTCGCCAACGAGGTCTTCAGCCCGTCGAAGTTCGAGGTCGACTTCTACACCGACATGATCGCCGCCTTCGACGAGGCGGTCGCCGGTGGCGCCGCCGCCGTCGTCTTCGAGGGCATGCACATCGACTACGCCCACATCAAGACCGCGCGCGAGGTGCTCGCGTACGCGAAGAACTTCCAGAACTGACCTCGCAGCCCCCGCACCACCCCAGGACTGACACCGCGCACCCCAGGCGCGACCGACGAAAGGACACCCCATGCCCGGTCTGTACTACGAAGAGCTCGAGCCCGGCCTGGTCATCGAGCACCAGACCCGCCGCACCGTCACCGAGGCCGACAACATGACGTTCTGCGCCATGACCCTCAACCTCGCGCCGCTGCACATCGACGCCGAGTACGCCAAGGACTCGATCTACGGCCAGCAGATCGTCAACAGCCTCTACACCCTCGGCCTGGTCACCGGCATCTCGATGCAGGACACCACCCAGGGCACCACGATGGGCAACCTCGGCTTCTCCGACGTGCAGTTCCCCAAGCCGCTCTTCCACGGCGACACCGTGCGCGTGCGCACCGAGATCGTCGACCGCCGCGAGTCCAAGAGCCGCCCCAACGCCGGCATCGTCACCTTCCGCCACTACGGCATCAAGCAGAACGGCGACATCGTCTGCGACTGCACCCGCGCGGGCTTCATGTTCAAGAAGTCCTCGCTCGAGGAGACCGCCGAGCCGGCCGCCGTGCCGACCAACGGCTGACCTGCCCGACCCCCAGCCCACCACCACACAGATCGAGCGAGAGGAGCACCCGATGCGAGGCCCCGGCCTGTTCGCCGCCCCTGACGCACCCGCCTGGGTGCCGGGCCCCGAGCACCTCGACCGCAGCCGCCTGCTCCGGGCGGCACGACGGTGGGGCCACGACGACGTCGCGTCGCTGCACGCCGCCTCCGTCGACGACCCCGAGTGGTTCTGGCGGGCGGTCGTCGAGGACCTGCGGATCGACTTCCGTGAGCCCTTCGACACCGTCGTGGACGCCAGCGCGGGACATCCCCTGCCGCGCTGGTTCACCGGAGGACGGCTCAACGCTGCCGACCTCTGCGTCCACCGCCACGCCACCGACCCGGCCGTGGCCGACAAGCCGGCCGTGGTCTTCGAGGGCGACGGGGGTGAGCAGCGCCGGCTGACCTACCGCGAGCTGGACGGCGAGGTGCGTCGCTTCGCGGCCAACCTGGCGGCCCGAGGCGTACGCCGTGGCGACCGCGTGGTGCTCTTCCTCCCGGTCGTGCCCGAGGCGGTGGTGGCCTTCCTGGCCTGCGCCGCCCTGGGAGCAGTCTCCGTGCCGGCCTTCACCGGCTACGGTCCCGAGGCGCTGGCCACCCGCCTGCGTGAGTCGGGAGCCACGGTCCTCGTCACCGCCGACGGCACCACCCGTCGCGGCAGGCCGGTGCCTCTCAAGGCCACCGCCGACGAAGCACTGGCCGACGTGGACACCGTGACCCTCTGCGTCGTCGTCGCCCACTCCGGCGGCGACGTGCCCATGGTCGAGGGCCGCGACCTCTACTGGCACGACCTCGACCCGACCCCCACGCCGGTCGAGACCGTGGCGGTGGAGAGCAACGACCCGCTCACCATCATCTACACCTCCGGCACCACCGGCGCCCCGAAGGGGATCGTCCACTCCCACGCCGGCTTCTCGGTGAAGGCGGCCGTCGACTTCGCCTACGGCTTCGACCTCGACGCCGACGACACGATCGCCTGGATCGCCGACATGGGCTGGATGCTCGGGCCGCTGCTCATCATGGGCGGCCTGCAGCTCGGCGCCACGATCGTGCTCGTCGAGGGGCTGCCGCACCACCCCACCCCGCAGCGCCTGTGGCGGATCGCCGAGACCCACGGCGTGACCTTCCAGGGCATCGCGCCCACCGCGGCGCGACTGCTCATGAACGAAGGCGCGGAGCCGGAGCACGACATCTCCGCCATCCGCTCCTTCGCCTCCACGGGAGAGGCGTGGGACGCCCCGACCTGGCAGTGGCTCTTCGAGCGGGTCGGCGGGACCACTCGCCCGATCGTCAACTACTCCGGCGGCACCGAGACGGGCGGCGGCATCCTGGTCAGCTATCCGTTCCTGCCCGCCGCGGCCGCCGGCTTCAACGGCCCGCTGCCCGGGATGGACGTCGCGGTGCTCGACCAGCAGGGTCGCTCGGTCGTCGGCGAGGTCGGCGAGCTCTCGGTGCTCAACACCTGGCCGGGCATGACCCACGCCTTCTGGGGTGACACCGAGCGCTACCTCGAGACCTACTGGCAGCGGTTCCCCGACACCTGGGTCCACGGCGACCTGGCCGAGGTGCAGGCCGACGGGACCTGGCGCCTGCACGGTCGCTCCGACGACACGATCAAGGTCTCCGGCCGTCGGGTCGGACCCTCCGAGATCGAGGCGGCACTGCTGCGCGACCCGCGCGTGCTCGAGGCCGCGGTGATCGGGGTGCCCGACGAGATGCGCGGCCAGCGCGTCGTCGCCTTCGCCGTCGTACGCCCCGAGGCCGACCTCGACGACGTACGGGCCTCGGCGGTGCACCACGTCGGCAAGTCGTTCGCGCCGACGCTGCACGTCGTACGCAGCCTGCCCAAGACCAAGAACGGAAAGATCATGCGCCGCGCCATCAGGGCCCGGCACCTCGGCGAACCCGCCGGGGACCTCTCGTCACTCGAACCGACGACCCCCCTCGAAGACATCCCCACCCAGCAGGAAGCAGGAGCCCGATGACCGACGCAGCAGACCTGGATCTGATCCGCAAGCACACCCGTGAGATCGCCAGCAAGTTCGACCTCGAGTACTGGCGCCAGAAGGACAAGGACCACGAGTACCCGTGGGAGTTCGTCAAGGCGTTCGCGGACGGCGGCTGGCTCGGCGCGATGATCCCCGAGGAGTACGGCGGCATCGGCCTGGGCCTGCGCGAGTCGGCGGTGATGCTCCACGAGATCGGCTACGCCGGCGGCACCGGTGGGGCCTCGGCCATCCACTTCTACATCTTCCCGCCCGGCCCGGTGATCCGGCACGGCTCCGAGGAGATGAAGAAGAAGTACCTGCCCCAGATCGCCAAGGGCGAGCTGCTGATGGCCTTCGGCGTCACCGAGCCCGATGCCGGCGTCGACACCTCGCGCATCACGACCAAGGCCGAGCGCGTCGGCGACAAGTGGGTCGTCAACGGCAAGAAGGTGTGGATCACCAACGCGCAGAACGCGCACCGCATCCTCCTCCTGGCGCGCACCTCCCCGCGCGACCCGGAGAAGCCGTTCGCCGGCATGACCCTCTTCTTCACCGACCTCGACCGTGAGCGCATCACGGTGCGCGAGATCGAGAAGCTCGGGCGCTCCTGCATCGACTCCAACGAGCTCTTCATCGACAACCTGGAGATCTCCGACGAGGACGTCGTCGGCGAGGTCGGCAAGGGCTTCTACTACCTGCTCGACGGTCTCAACCCCGAGCGCATCTGCGTCGCCATGGAGCAGATCGGCCTCGGCCGCAAGGCCCTCGACATCGCCGTCCAGTACGCCAAGGACCGCGTCATCTTCGACCGCCCGAT
Organism: Nocardioides jishulii; assembly: GCF_006007965.1. Lineage (NCBI taxonomy): Bacteria > Bacillati > Actinomycetota > Actinomycetes > Propionibacteriales > Nocardioidaceae > Nocardioides > Nocardioides jishulii. The sequence continues at coordinate 516,634 of NZ_CP040748.1, forward strand.
CGGTCAGAACCAGGCCGTCGCCCACCCGCTGGCCGACTCCTGGATCCGCTTGCAGGCCGCCGAGCAGATCGCGATGAAGGCCGCCGAGCTCTTCGACCTCGAGGAGGACTGCGGCGCCGAGGCCAACTCCGCCAAGTTCCTGGGCGCCGAGGCCGGCTTCGAGGCCTGCGACCGCGCCATGCAGACCCTCGGTGGCTACTCGTACGCGAAGGAGTACCACGTGGAGCGTCTGTGGCGTGAGTCCCGCCTGCTCAAGATCGCCCCGATCTCCCAGGCGATGGTGCTGAACTACGTGAGCGACAAGATCCTCGGCCTCCCGAAGTCGTACTGAGGTCGCGACGATGAGTGCAGCAGAGCAGACGTCCCGGCTCCTCGACGGCAAGGTCGCGATCGTGACCGGAGCCGCCCAGGGGATCGGGCTGGCGATCGCCGACACCTTCCTGACGCACGGCGCCAGCGTCGTGGTGGTCGACGTCGACCAGGCGAAGATCGACGTCGTGACCGCGGAGCGCCGCGCAGCCGGTCTCCCGGTCGCCGGAGTCCGCTGCGACGTCACCAACGAGGTCGAGCAGGAGAAGCTGGTCCAGCAGACCCTGTCCACGTTCGGTCGGATCGACATCCTGGTCAACAACGCCGGCATCACCCGCGACAAGTACATGGCCAAGATGAGCGTGGCCGACTTCGAGTCCGTGCTCGACGTGAGCCTGAAGGGTGCCTGGCTCGGCACCCGTGCGGTCTCGGGGGTCTTCCGCGAGCAGAAGTCGGGCGCCGTCATCAACATGTCGTCGCTGTCGGGCAAGATCGGCAACCCCGGCCAGACCAACTACAGCGCCGCCAAGGCCGGCCTGATCGGCCTGACCAAGGCCTCGGCCAAGGAGCTCGGCCCCTCCGGGGTGCGGGTCAACGCGGTGCAGCCCGGACTGGTGCGCACCGAGATGACCTTGTCGATGAAGCCCGAGATCTTCGCCTCCAAGGAGGCCGAGGTGCCCATGGGGCGCGCCGGTGAACCCGACGAGGTCGCCACGGCGGTCCTCTTCCTGGCCTCCGACCTGGCGTCGTACGTCAACGGCGCCGTCCTCGAGGTCACCGGCGGACGAGGCATCTGAGCCGTGGTGCCGGCGCGGACGAGGAACGTCCGCGCCGGGCACCAGTCCCACTCCCAGCCCTCTGCGTCCTGGACGCGGCAACGAGAAGCACAAGAAGGTAGTGACATGCGTGAGGCAGTGATCTGCGAACCCGTGCGGACGCCCGTGGGCAAGTACGGCGGCGTCTTCAAGGACGTACCGGCCGCCGAGCTCGGCGCCGGCGTGCTGACCGGGCTCGTCGAGCGGACCGGTCTCGACCCCGAGAAGGTCGACGACGTCATCTTCGGCCAGTGCTACCCCAACGGCGAGGCGCCGGCCATCGGCCGCGTCGCCGCCCTGGACGCCGGCTTCCCGATCACCGTGCCGGGCCTCCAGATCGACCGTCGCTGCGGTTCGGCGCTGCAGGCCGTGCTCGACGCAGCGATGCGCGTGCAGACCGGGGCCTGCGACACCGTCATCGCCGGTGGGGCCGAGTCGATGAGTCAGGCCGAGCACTACACCCTGGGCGGCCGCTTCGGCTACCGCGGCGACTCCACGCCGACGTGGGACCGGATCGCCCGCGGCCGGATCACCTCCGGTGGCAAGCACTACCCGGTCGAGGGCGGCATGCTCGAGACCGCGGAGAACCTGCGTCGCGAGTACGGGATCACCCGCGAGGCGCAGGACCTCCTCGCCTTCACCTCCCACCAGCGTGCCGTCGCCGCCCAGCGGGACGGGCGCTTCGCGGAGGAGATCGTGCCGGTCACCGTGCGGGGTCGTCGCGGCGAGAACGTCGTCGACACCGACGAGCACCCGCGCCCCGACGTGACGCTGGAGTCGCTGGCGGCGCTCCGGCCCGTACGTCTGAAGCTCGACCCCGAGTCGACAGTCACCGCCGGCAACGCCAGCGGCCAGAACGACGGTGCTGCTGCCTGCATCGTCACCACGGTGGAGAACGCCGAGAAGCTGGGCCTGCGCCCGCTCGCCCGCATCGTCACGTGGGCCGCGGCCGGGGTCGAGCCCCACCGCATGGGCATCGGCCCGGTGCCCTCGACCGAGAAGGCGCTGGCCCGCACCGGCCTGACCCTGGCCGACATGGACCTCATCGAGCTCAACGAGGCCTTCGCCGCCCAGGCTCTGGCCTGCACGACCGCCCTGGGCCTGGGCGAGGCCGACCTCGAACGCGTCAACGTCAACGGATCCGGCATCTCGCTGGGCCACCCCGTCGGCGCGACCGGCGTCCGCATCCTCACCACGATGCTGCGCGAGCTCGACCGCCGCGAGGGCCGCTACGCCCTCGAGACCATGTGCATCGGCGGCGGACAGGGCCTCACCGCCGTGTTCGAGCGCCTGGCCTGACCGCCACCGAGACCAGCCACCACCACCGCGGCCGGCCGGCAACACCGGCCACCGACAGCAGGGGAACGAGGAGACGTCGATGGGACCGTTGCGTGACGTGCGGGTCGTGGTGCTGGCCGGGATGGGCCCGGTGCCCTTCGCCAGCATGCTGCTGGCCGACCTGGGGGCGGACGTCGTCCGGGTCACCCGCCCGCCGAGGCGCAGCGCCCGGCTGCTCGCCCAGGCTGCTGCGCTCGGTGCGGAGCACGACCTGGTCAACCGCGGCGTACGCTCCGTGGCCGTCGACCTCAAGTCGCCCGAGGGCATCGCGTCGGTGCTCGACCTGGCGTCGCGTGCGGACGTCTTCGTCGAGGGCTTCCGCCCCGGCGTCGTCGAACGGCTGGGGCTCGGTCCCGACGCCCTGCAGGAGCGCAACCCCGCCCTCGTCGTGGCCCGGCTGACCGGCTATGGCCAGGACGGTCCGCTGGCCCGGGCCGCCGGGCACGACATCAACTACGTGGCGCAGAGCGGCGCGCTGCACGCCCTGGGGAGGCCGGGCCAGGCGCCCATGCCCCCGATCAACCTCCTCGGCGACTACGCCGGGGGCGGTGCGATGGCGGCGCTGGGCGTCGTCTCCGCCGTGCTGGCCGCCCGGAGCACCGGGCGCGGCGACGTCGTCGACGCCTCCATGCTCGACGGTGTCGCGACGCTCACGACCAAGATCCAGGGGCTGCGCGCCGCCGGACTGCACAGTGACGAGCCAGGCACCAACTACCTCGACGGCGACGCCCCCTTCTACGGGACGTACGCCTGTGCCGACGGCCGGTTCCTCGCCGTCGGGGCACTGGAGGCCGACTTCTACGCGGAGTTCGTGCAGCGCCTCGGCGTCGACCTCACCGACTGGCCCGCCCAGGACGACACGAGCCAGTGGCCCCGTCTGCGCGAGCTGATCGGCGCCGCCGTCGCGCGCAGGACGTTGGCCGAGTGGACCGAGGTCTACGAGGGCACCGACGCCTGCGTCACCCCGGTGCTGACCTTCGACGAGGCCGCCTCCCATCCCCACAACGCGGCCCGCCAGCTCTACACCGAGGTCGACGGCGCCCTGCACCCCGCGCCGGCGCCGCGCTTCGCCGTGCACGGCACACGACCCCCCTCGACCCCGTCGGCCCAGCCTGAGCCGGACGTGGCCACCGTGCTGGAGCTGTGGCCGGAGCGGTTCGTCACGTGACCCCGGCCGTGCCGCCCCACACCATGGGACTGGCCATGCGACTGGGCCGTGTCGGCCTCTGGACCAACCAGCTCAACGGACTCGGCGCCGCCGAGCAGCGCGACGTGCTCCAGGAGGTGGAGGGACTCGGCTTCGGCACCCTGTGGAGCGGCGAGTCCGCGACCGGACGTGAGGCCTTCACCCACTCGGCGCTGGCGCTCGCCGCCACCGAGAGGCTGGTCGTCGCCACCGGTGTCGCCTCCATCTGGGCGCGTGACGCCTCGGCGACCGCGTCGGCGCAACGGGTGCTGGCCGAGACCTTCCCGGGCCGCTTCCTGCTCGGCCTCGGTGTCAGCCACGGTGCCCTGGTCGGGGCGCGAGGGCACACGTACGACAAGCCCCTCACCGCGATGCGCGAGCACCTCCGGGCGATGGACGCACACCCCACCGGCGACCTGCCGCCGCTCACGGTGCCCGCACCACGGGTCCTGGGCGCGCTGGGGCCGGCGATGCTGGAGCTGGCCCGCGACCTGGCCGACGGGGCGCACCCCTTCCTGGTGCCGCCCGAGCACACCGCCCTCGCTCGTGACCTGCTCGGTCCCGGCAAGTTGCTGGCACCGCACCAGGCCGTGGTGCTGCACGACGAGGTCGAGGTCGCGCGGGCGATTGCCCGCACCGACCTGAAGGGGCGGCTCCGACTGCCGAACTACCGCCGCAGCCTGGCCCGGTTCGGGTTCACCGAGGGCGACTTCGGTGGTGGTGGGAGCGACGCCCTCGTCGAGCGGATGTACGTCTGTGGTGACGAGGCTGCGGTGGCGGCCCGCGTCGCCGAGCACCTCGAGGCAGGCGCCGACCATGTCGCCCTGCACCTGCTCGACGGCCAGCGCGCCGTGCCGCCACTGGCAGGGTGGCGTCGCCTCGCCGCGCTGGTCTGACTCGGGGCCGACCCGGGAGAGCGGCTGTCGTCAGGCCGTTTCCCTGCGCAGGCTGGCGCGCAGCCCGACGACGATGATGAAGGCGGCCCCCACGGCGGTCGCGGCCGCCGCGAGCCACGCGGTGCGGAAGTCGAAGAGCTCGACCAGGAAGCCGAACCCGAGGGGCCCCAGGAGGGCGCCGACGTAGGTGCCGAGCTGGACGTACGACGTGGCGCGGGCGAGCTGGCGCGGGTGCAGGGTCAGGGTTGCCTGCTGCAGGAGCCCGGGCCAGGCCCAGCCGATCCCGAAGGTGAGCAGGGTGGCTGCGGCCAGGACGCCCGTGCCGCTGCCGAGGCCGAGCCCGACCATGCCCACCGCGCAGATCAGCAGCATGGTGGCGGCCGAGTGGAGCTGGAACGAGGGGCTGGGGATCCGGTCCGCGACCAGGCCGGTGCTGATCCGCGCGGCGACGCCGATCCACGCGCTGACGCCCAGCAGCAGCGCTGCCGACCCCGGGGTGGCGCCCCCCGCGATCAGGCCCTCCACGAGGAAGGGGGAGAGGGTTGCGCACGCAGTCGCGGCGAGCAGGCCTCCCAGGGAGAGGACGCGCAGGGCGGCGATTCCCGTCCGCAGGTCCTGCCGGGTGCCGCTGGGCGGTGGCAACGGGCCGGTACGCGCGACCAGCGCCGAGGCGGCGAGCACCAGCAGGCAGACGCCGGCGCCGACGGCGGCCACACCCCGCCACTCGACGTCGGAGTGGGCGACCACCCAGGCGCCGCACGCGGTGAGCGCTGCCGAGGCCGGGACCGCCGAGACGCGCAGGCCGAAGGCCAGGCCCCGGCGGTGCGGTGGAACGGTCAGCGCGATCAGCATGTTGGCCGCCGGGGTCGCCAGTCCGTTCGCGATGCCGCCCGTGGCCACCATCGCCACGAGTGACACCTTGGTGCCGAGGACGGCCGGCAGCGCCAGTGCGACGCCGCCGAGCACGAGCCCCCACCGGACCGTGGTGGTCGGGCTGAGCCGCCCGGCCAGAGGCATCGCCGCCTGGGTGAAGAGCGATGAGAGCAGGTAGAAGAGCGCGACGAGGGCCCCGATCTCGCCCGCGCGCAGGCCGAAGTCGCCCTGGATGTCGAAGGCCAGTGCTCCGGGCACCAGGACGGACAGGGACAGGGCTGTGGCGACGGCGGCGGGGAAGAGGAGCACCCCCGCGCCGCGCAGCCGTCCGCCTCCGCTGGGGGCAGCCGGTGGTGCGTCCACCTCTGGCGCGGTGCGGGAGTCGGTCACGAAGCGTCGGCCTCGTCGCCGAGCAGACGCTTCCTGAGGTCGCCGCGCGGACGGATCAGCCCTTCCTGGGCGTACGACGCGACGTGGCGCCCGTCCTGGAAGACCTCGGCGCGGCTGAACCCACGTGCCCCTCCCGCCCAGGGTGAGGTCTGGTCGACCAGGAACCACTCGTCGGCGCGTACGTCCTCGTGCAGCCAGACGGTGTGGTTGAGCGTGGCTCGGGGGAGCTCGGGGGCGCCGACCAGGATGCCGTGCGGGACCAGCGAGGCGTTGACCAGAGTCAGGTCGCTCAGGTAGGTGAGCACCTGGTGGTGCAGGACCGGGTCGTCGGGCAGGGTCCGGCGCACCTTCATCCACACCTGCTGGCGGCCGGGGCCCGTGGGATCGGGGGAGTCCAGCAGCGCGTCGACGTAGCGGACGTCCACCCCTGGCCACTCGCGGCGCCACGGTGCGTCATCGAGCTCGCTGTGGTCCCGGATCACGTCGGCCAGCGAGGGCAGGTCGTCCGGCGGTGGCGCGGGCGGGGCAGCAGGTGAGTGGGCAAGGCCGGGCTCCGGCACCTGGAAGGAGGCGGTGGCGCGCAGCAGCTCGCGGCTGTCCTGCGACGCCACGACCGAACGCACGCTGAACGACCGTCCGTCGCGGAGCTTCTCCACGTCGTAGTGCAGGGCGTCGACGTGGTTGCCGGGGTGGAAGAACGTGCCCTGCACGGCGTGCGCCCGACGGTCGAGGTCGACGGTCCGGGTCATCGCCACCAGGGCCTGGGCCAGCAGCTGCCCCCCGTAGACCTTGTCGAGCATGGAGGCAGGTGGTTGTCCTCCCACGAGGTGGCCCGGCCACGGGCAGTCGAGGTCGAGCAGGGCGAGCAACTCGTCATGGTCCGGCACGAAATCTCCTCTTTGCGCGCTTCATATATCCAGCACCATACGTCTTCAATGCGTTCATGGCATGAGTGGAGGGCGGCCCGTCCCGGCTCCGGGGCGTCTTGAACGGACGCATCGAGCCCCTTGTTCAACATCACATTTAATGTATGATCCACGAAATGTTATGACGTAGATCACCCCTTGGAGGCCCCCCGTGAAGATCCCTCGCAGCGCCCGCAAGCCCCTCGTCGCCGCCCTCTCCGGAGTGCTCCTGGCCGCTTCGCTGTCGGCGTGCGGAGGAGGCGACCCCAAGGCTGAGCTCGTCGACGGCGACTGGGACGAGATCGTCGCCGCCGCCGAGGAGGAGGGCCGCGTGGTCTTCTACAACGGCAGCACCCAGCAGCAGGGCGACCGCCTGGTCAAGGCGTTCAACAAGGCCTACCCCGACATCAAGGTCACTGCGGAGCGTGGCGGCGCCGACATCATCGCCCGCGTCGAGGCCCAGATCTCCTCCGACACCACGGGGGCCGACGTCTTCCTCCTGGGCGACGAGGAGTGGTGGGTCGGCCACGACGAGGACGTGCTGCCCGTCGAGGGCCCCGGCACGGAGGATCTCGAGGGCGATGCGTGGATGGTGGAGGACAAGGTTGCCTCCGTCTTCGGCGCCCCCTACTCGGTCTTCGTGTGGAACACCGACACCTTCTCCGAGGGCTTCGACTCCTACGACGACTTCCTCGACCCGCGGACCAAGGGCAAGGTCGGCTTCCGCGGCGACGCCAGCAAGTCGGCCGCCGGCTTCCTCGACTTCATGGAGTCGGAGGTTGACCCCGACTGGCTGCGCAAGTTCGGCCAGCTCGAGCCGAAGCTCTACCCCTCCGTGGTGCCCGCCACCGAGGCAGTCGCCGCCGGTGAGGTCGGGGCCACTCCCACCGCCCAGCTGCCCCACGTGCTCGGGCTGATCGACGCCGGAGCCCCGCTGGACTACTTCGTGCCCGAGAAGGGCTACGCCTTCGACTACGGGATCGGCGCGCTGGCCAACGCCGGAAACCCCAACGCCGCCGTCGTCTTCGCCGACTTCGCCTCCTCGCCCGAGGGCCAGGCGGCGCTGGCCGGTGACGACTACGCGATCTCCTCCCGCCCCGACACCAAGGGCGCCATCAACGGCGAGGGCTGGACCATGCTCGAGGCCACCAAGTTCACCCCCGACGTGATCGCGAAGTGGAACCGCACGATCGACGAGCAGCTGAAGTGACCTCGGCGCCGGTGCTCGGGGCCCTGGCGGCGTTCGCCGCCGGGGCTCCCCCCGTGGCCGTCCCCGTCTCCGTGCGGGAGGAGGCGGCCCGGGTCGTGCTCGACTCGATCGGATGCGCCCTCGCCGCCGTCGAGACCCCCGCAGGGCGCATCGCCCGCAGCTACGCCGACGTGCTGGCCGGGCCGGTCCGCGACACCACCGTCATCGGTGTCGGACGCAGCTCGCTGCACGGGGCGGCGTACGCCAACTGCGAGCTGGTCGCCGCGCTCGACATGGCGCCGATCAACCAGCCGGGCCACGTCGCGCCGTACGTCGTCGCGACGGCTCTGGCTGTCGCCGAGAGGGGGGACCGCGCCCTGGCCGAGACCGTCGACGCGGTCGCCGTCGGCCTCGAGGTCGCCCAGAGGTTCGCCAGCGCGATGGACACCAACCGCGCCGTGGTCGACGACCGGCCCGTGCTCTCACCCGTCATGGGCTTCGCCAGCTCGATCTTCGCCGCCGCTGCCGCCGGGACCCGGCTGCGCGACGCCGACCAGACGCTCACCGCCGACGTGCTGGGCATCGCCGCCGCCACCTCGCCCGTCAACTCGCTGCGCTCCTGGCAGCTGCACACCCACAGCACCTCGGTGAAGTACGGGCTGGGCGGGGGACTGGTGCAGGCGGCCCTGCACGCCGTCCTCGCCGCCGAGCTCGGCCACCGCGGCGACCGGATGATCCTCGACGACGCCACCCACGGCTACCCGGCCTTCATCGGCACCCGCCGCTGGGAGCCGGAGCAGATCACCCGCGGCCTCGGGCAGCAGTGGACCTTCCCGGCCGGCACCCACCTCAAGCCCTACCCGCACTGCCGGGTCACCCACGGCGTCTTCGACGCCCTGGCCGCCCTCGTCGAGAGGGAGGACCTGACGCCCGGCGAGATCGAGTCGATCACTGCCCACGGCGAGGCGTGGGCGACCGGGGTGCCGACCTACATGAACGACGAGATCCGACTGCCGGTCGACGCCCAGTTCAGCTTCCGCCACGGCATCTCCGTCGTCGCCCACCGCGTGCCGCCGGGCAAGGCCTGGCAGGACCCCGCAGTCGTGCACGACCCCTCGGTGACCGCCCTGATGGAGCGCATCGAGTGGCGCGCCCACGAGGGGTGGGCCGACGCCTACGCCGCGCACCCCTCCGCGCGCCCGGCGCGCGTCGAGGTGGTGGCACGTGGCACCACCTTCGTGGAGGAGCGCGACTTCCCGCGCGGCAGCCCCTCGCCCGACCCGGCGACCACCTTCACCACCGACGAGGTGGTCGCGAAGTTCCGCCACAACGCCGCCGGGGTGGTGACCGCCGACTCCGTCGACCGGGTCGTCACCGCCCTGACCGGCCGGCTCTCCACCGTCACCGTGCGTGACCTGATGGCCGACCTCGACCCCACCGGGAGGACCTCGTGACCCGTCCAGCAGACCAGCCCACCGGTCGCGTCCACGGCAAGGTCGCCGTGGTCGTGGGCGCCGGCCAGACCCCGGGCGCCGCGCTCGGCAACGGTCGCGCCACCGCCCTGCTCCTCGCTCGCGAGGGTGCTCGGGTGGTGGCGGTCGACGCCCACGAGGCCAGTGCGCAGGAGACGGCCGACCTCGTCGCGGCCGAGGGAGGCGAAGCCATCGCGGTGAAGGCCGACGTCACCGACGAGGGCCAGGTGCAGGCAGCGATCATGGCCGCCGTCGAGCAGTGGGGCCGGCTCGACGTCCTGCACAACAACGTGGGGGTGAGCTTCGCCGTCGGCGACGCCCCCACGACCGAGATCACCCCGGAGGCGTTCAGCCGGGTCCTCGACATCAACCTGCGCGGCATGGTCCTGGCCTCCAAGCACGCACTGCCGCTGATGCAGGCGCAGGGCGAGGGCGTCATCACCAACGTCTCCTCGGTCGCCGCCGTCGCCCCCCACCCGACCGTCGCCTACAAGACCTCCAAGGCGGGCGTCCTCGCCCTCACCGACCACCTCGCCCACACCCACGGCCCCGACGGGGTCCGGGTCAACGCCCTGCTGCCCGGGCTCATCGACACCCCGATGGGCGTCGAGCGCAAGGTCGGCGGGTGCACCACCCGTGACGACGTCGTGGAGGAGCGGCGGCGTCGGTCGCCGCTGCAACGCACCGGCACCGCGTGGGACGTCGCCCACGCCGCCCTCTTCCTCGCCAGCGACGAGGCGCGCTTCATCACCGGCGCCCACCTCACCGTCGACGGCGGCCTCCGTCTGGCGGCCGGCTGAGACCCGGCCCCGGACCATCCACCGAGCAACGAAGGAGCACATGATGAGCAGGACCCTGGTCGAGCAGCTGGCCGACTTCGCCGCCTCGACGACCGTGGAGACGTTGCCGGCGGAGGTGGTGGAGGACTCCAAGCGCGTCCTCCTCGACTCCCTGGGCTGCGCGGTCGTCGGTCTCGAGGTGCCCAAGGGCAGCATCGGCGTGGAGATGGGCCGCGTCATGGGCGGTCCGACGGGGGAGGCCACGGTCTTCGGCACCGCGCACCGCACCAGCCCCTACGGCGCCGCCTTCGCGAACGCGGAGACGATCAACGCCCTGGACTTCGACACCGTCCTGCCGCCCGGCCACGTCGCGCCGTACGTCCTTCCGGGCGTCCTCGCGGTGGCCGAGGCCGACGGGGCCACCGGTCGCTCGCTGACCGCGGCGATCGCGGTCTCCCACGAGATCTCCTACCGCTTCGGCCGCTCGATGGACTACCTGCGCACGCCGGCGGGCGAGAAGATGGAGATCCCCGCCGTGCTGGGGTTCACCGCCACCGTCTTCGGGGCTGCCGCCGCCGTCGCGATGGTGCAGGGCCAGGGCGCGGAGGGGCTCGCCGACACCCTCGGCATCGCCGGTGCCGTGACCCCGGTGAACTCCTACCGGACGTGGATGGAGAACGTTCCGAACTCGACGATCAAGTACTCGATGCCCGGACCCGTCACCCAGGCCGGCCTCAACGCCGCGTACGCCGCCCAGCTCGGCCACACCGGCGACCGGATGATGCTCGACGACGCGGAGTTCGGCTACGCCCGCTTCATCGGCACGAAGCGCTGGGAGCCCGCGCACCTGGTCGACGGGCTGGGCGAGGTCTGGGGCTTCCCGGGAGCGCACAGCTACAAGCCCTACCCACACTGCCGCGTGGGCCACACGCCCCTCGACGCGCTGCGCGACCTGGTGCGTGAGCATGACCTGGCCCCGCACGAGATCGACGCCATCCGCTGCTGGGGCGAGGCCTGGGTGGAGCGTCCGGTGTGGCTGCTCAATGACGTCCAGCACCCGCACGAGGCGCAGTTCAGCATCGCCCACGGCCTGGCCGTCGGCGCCCACATGATCGAGCCCGGTCCCGCGTGGCAGAGCCCCGAGACGCTGCGGGACCCGTCGGTGCTGGCGCTCATGGAGAAGGTCACCTTCGCGCCGCACCCCGACTACGTCGACGCTCTCACCAGCAACCCCTCGAGCCGACCCACCCGGATCGAGGTCGACGCCCGCGGGGAGACCTTCTCCGCCGACCGCACCGTGCCCAAGGGCAGCCCCTCCGACGACCCGCAGGTGCGCATGACCACCGAGGAGGTCATCGAGAAGTTCCGCACCAACTGCGCCGGGCGTCTCGCCCCGGCCTCCGTCGATGCGTTGGTCGAGGGAATCATGCACCTCGAGGAGGTCGACGACGTCCGTGGCCTGCTGCGTCACGGGGGGACGTCGGCGTGAGCGACGTGCTCACCCCTGACGTGGTGGCACGGGTGCAGGAGCTGCTCGACAAGGAGGAGATCCGGCAGGTGATGTACGCCTACGCGCGCGGCACCGACCGGTGCCAGGCCGACCTCGTTCGCGACGCCTACCACCCGGACGCCTGGGACGACCACGGCAACTTCTCCGGAGGACGCGAGCACGTGGTCGAGACCATCATGTCGCGTGGAGCGACGGCGCCGGTCTCCATGCACCACCTCGGCAACGTCCTGATCGAGCTGCTCGGCGACACCGCCCACGTCGAGACCTACTTCGTGGCGCACCAGGTCCTGGAGCGGGACGGACGCAGCTTCACCCGCATGCGGGCGGGCCGCTACCTCGACCTCTTCGAGCGCCGGGACGGGCGCTGGCGCATCGCCCACCGCCGCGTCGTCGACGACTGGAGCAGGCTCGACGAAGTGGTGGCCACCGCCCCGAGCGTCACCGACGACTGCGCCAGGAGCACGCGCGGCACCGACGACCCGTCGTTCGCCCTGAGCGACTTCACCCACGTCTTCCGCCCCACCACCCCCCACCCCCAGGAGTCACCGTGAACCACCCCGCACAGTCCCTCTTCGACGTCTCGGGCAAGGTCGTCGTCGTCACCGGAGGCAGCCGTGGCATCGGCCGCGGCATCGCCGAGGGCTTCGTCCGCGCCGGCGCCAAGGTCTACATCTGCTCGCGCAAGGCCGAGGAGTGCGAGAAGACCGCCGCCGAGCTCTCCGCCTTCGGGGAGTGCCACGGCTTCGCGGCCAACCTCGGCAACGTCGAGGGCGCCCGCGCGTTCGCCGCCACGCTGGCCGAGCGCGAGTCGCAGGTCGACGTACTGGTCAACAACGCCGGCAACATCTGGGTCGAGACCCTCGCCGACTACCCCGAGTCGGGCTGGGACAAGGTCTACGACCTCAACGTGAAGGGCGTCTTCTTCCTGGTGCAGGCGATGATGCCGCTCCTCGAGGCCTCCGCGACCCACGAGGACCCGGCGCGGATCATCACCATCGGGTCGATCGACGCCTTCCACGTGCCCGAGCACGAGACCTACGCCTACTCCTCCTCGAAGGCGGCGGTGCACATGCTCACCCGGCACCTGGCGCTCAAGCTGGCCGACAAGCACATGACCGCCAACGTCATCGCGCCCGGCCGCTACCGCAGCCAGATGCTGGAGAACGCGATCGAGCTCGAGGGTGCCGACGAGATGCTCGCTCCCATCCCGCTCAAGCGGTTCGCCGAGGGGCCGGACCTCGCCGGCGCGGCGATCTACCTCGCCTCACGGGCCGGGTCGTTCGTGACCGGGGCGATGCTGCCGGTCGACGGCGGCCACGCCACCACCCTCTGACCCTCTGCCCCGACACGCAGCCCAGGAGCCGCCCTGTGTCCACGCACATCCAGAAGTTCGCGGAGTTCGCCCACCGCAGTGCGTCGGCGCAGCTGCCCGACGAGGTGGTGGAGGAGTCGAAGCGGATCATCCTCGACACCGTCGGGTGTGCCCTCGCGGCGACGGACAACCCGGCTGGCGTGGCGGGCGTCGAGTACGCGCGCGTGCTCGGCGGCGAACGCGACGAGGCGAGCATCATCGGTGTGCCCATGCGTACGTCCGTGCACGGCGCGGCCTTCGCCAACGCGGAGCTGATGAACGCGTTGGACTTCGACCCCGTCTCCCTGCCCGGTCACGTAGCGCCGTACGTGGTCCCGGTGGCGCTGGCGTTGGGCGAGACGCACCGGTCGTCCGGGGCCATGGCGGTCAACGCGGTGGCCGTGTGCCACGAGATGTCCCACCGGTTGGCCGGGGCGATGGACCGCAACCGCGACGTCAAGGACGGGCGTGCGCAGACCGCGGAGGTGCTCGGCTACGCCAGCACCGTCTTCGGCATCACCGCGACGGCGGCCATGATGAAGGAGATGTCGTCCGAGCGCATCGCCGACGCCCTCGGCATCGCCGGTGCCACCTCGCCGGTCAACGGGCACCGCGCCTGGCTGATGCACGCGCCCAGCACCACCATCAAGAACAGCCTGATGCCGGGGGGCGTGGCGATGACCGCGATGACCGCGGCCTGGATGGCGGAGCTGGGGCACCGGGGTGACCCGTTGCTCCTGGACGACGCCGAGTTCGGCTATCCGCGGTTCATCGGCACCAGCCGCTGGGAGCCCTCGGAGCTGACGACGGGCCTGGGCGCGCAGTGGCGCTTCCGGGCGGGGTCGCAGTTCAAGCCCTACCCGCACTGCCGGGTGCCGCACGCCCTCTTCGACGCCCTCATCGAGGTGGTGCGTGACAACGGGCTCGCACCTGAGGAGATCGAGTCGATCACGGCGTGGGGAGAGGAGTGGGCCGGGCAGTTCCCGACCTTCATGGCCGATCACATGGATCGCACCTTCGACGCACAGTTCACGTTCGTCCACGGACTCGCGATCGCGGCACACCTCGTCCCGCCGGGCCGCCAGTGGCACGACCCCGCGGTGGTGGAGAGCCGCTCCGTCCTGGAGCTCAAGGACCGCATCGTCTGGAAGAACCACCCCGGGTGGGCCGAGGCGGTCTCGAAGGACCCGTCGGCGCGTCCGTCCCGGGTGGAGGTGGTGGCGCGCGGCACGACGTTCGTGGGTGAGCGCACGCATGCCCGGGGCAGCACGTCGGCGGACCCGGCCACGCAGCTGACGACGGAGGAGCTGGTCACCAAGTTCCGCCACAACGCCGCGGGCGTGATCAGCGACCACGCCACCGACGCGGTGGTGGAGGCCCTGCTCCACCTGGAGGAGGTCGACGACCTGCGACCGGTGATGGACCTGCTCCGTCCCACCGACTGACCCGGGAGCTCTCGCGTCCCGGGGCAGCTCTTGGGTCAGGTCTGGGGGCGAGTCACCGTGTATCCCGAGTAGAGCGCGTGCGCGCCGCCGTCGACCTCGGCGACCAGGCCGGAGACGTACGCCGCGTCGTCGGAGTTGAGGAAGAGCGCCATCGCCGCCTGCTCCTCGGGGAGCCCGGAGCGTCGCAGCGGGACGACCGCCTCACGCGCCGCCCAGTACTCGGGGTTGGTGCGCTTCAGCTTCTGGCTCATGCCCGTCTCGGTGAGCCCGGGACAGATGGCGTTGACCCGTACGCCGAGTGGTCCCCACTCGACCGCGAGGGCGCGGGTGATGCCCACGACGGCGTGCTTGGAGGCGACGTAACCAAGTCGTCCCGGCAGGCCGTGGGTGCCCGCGACCGAGGCGGTGTTGAGGATCGCCCCACCGCCCTGGTCGACCATGACCCGGCCTGCGGCGACGGCGAGCCGCCGCACGGCGTCGACGTTGATCGCCATGACCCGGCTCCACTCCTCCTCGCCGATCTCCAGGGCCGGGGTGGCCGACCCGACGCCGGCATGGTTGAAGAGTGCGTCGAGGCGACCGTGCCCGGCGGCGGTCGCGGCCTCGACCAGGGTCGCGGCCGTCTCGGGGACCGCCACGTCGGCGACGACGCCGGTGAGTCGTTCGGCGCTGCCGACCCGGGTGGCCCACTCGCCCAACGCGGCCAGGGCGTCGGGCGCCACGTCGTTGGCCACGACGGTGGCGCCCTCGGTGAGCAGTCCCTCGGTGATGGCCCGGCCGATGCCGGAGCCGGCGCCGGTCACGACGGCGACCTTGCCGGCGTACCGGCCGGTGGGTCGGGGGCTCTCGTGCTGGGTCACAGGTGTCCTCGTCATCAGTTGAGCAGGAAGCCGCCGTCGACGGGGAGCAGCACCCCGGTGACGTAGTCGGCGGCGTCGGACAGGAGGTAGGAGATGGCTTCGGTGATGTCGGCGGGCTCTCCGAGCCGGCGGCGGGGGATCCGCTTGACCAGTGCCTCCTCCTGGCCCTCGTCGATCCGGTCCTGGATCATCGGTGTCCGGATCGCGCCGGGGGCGACCGCGTTGACCCGGATGCCGTGCCGTGCCAGCTCGAGCGCAGCAGCCCGGGTGAGCATCGCGACGCCTGCCTTGGAGGCGCAGTAGTGGGGCTGCCCGGCGACCGGGGTCTCGGAGTTGACCGAGGCGACGTGGACGATGCTGCCGCCGCGACCCGCCTCGACCAGCGCGCGGCCCACGGCCTGGGTGCCCAGGAAGGCGCCGGTGAGGTTGACCGCGACGGTGCGGTCCCACTGCTCGGGCGTCAGGTCCAGCAGCCGGGCGCGCTCGCGGATGCCCGCAGCGTTGACCAGGCCGTCGAAGGGCCCGTGCTCGGCGACCACCTGCGTCCAGGCACCTGCCTCGGTGACGTCGAGCTCCACGACCCCGTCGCCGGGGCGACGGTCGCTGCGGACGACCTCCCAGCCACGCTCAGCCAGCGTCGCGGCTGCGTGGGCGCCGATCCCGGAGGCGGCGCCGGTGACCAGGACGCGACGGGCACTCACTTGAAGTACCCGTCGAACTTGCGGTTCCACTCGGCCAGGACCTCGGGGCGGGTGAACTTCTCGGTGTCGAGCATCGCGTAGTCCTCCAAGTCGAGCGCTCCGTCGACGCCGTCGCGGCCTGCGCCGCCCTGGCCGTCACCGTTGTAGGCGGCCTGGCCCTCCTCCGACATCACGAAGTCGATGAAGACCCGTCCCGCGTGGGGGCGCTTCGCCTCGCTGAAGGCGGCGGCGCCGTGGGTGTAGGCGAAGCCGGGCTCGGCGAAGGTGAAGTCGATGGGAGCACCGTTGGACTGCAGCTCGGCAATGGTGGCGGGCACGCCCAGGTTGGCGACGCCGATCTCACCCGAGCCCACGGCCTGCATCAGCGGCACGCCGGAGGGGTAGAACTTCGGGTCCTGGTCGGCGATCCCCTCGAGGTAGTCGGTGCCGAGCTCGGTCTCGAGGTGCTCCAGGTAGCCGGCCACCGACGGGGAGACCTCGGAGCGGGTGCCCAGCTTGCCCTTGACCGACGGGTCGAGCAGGTCGTCGTACGTCGTGAAGCCGTCGGGGAACTTGTCGGTGTTCCACACGATCATGCTCCACGGCAGGGCGGTGACCTGGATGGCCTTGTCGGGCACGGCCCACCAGTCCTCCTTCCAGCCCTCGACGCTCGGTCCCTCGACGGGAGTGAGGTCGTCGGCGTGCTCGACGAACCAGTTGGGGTCGCTGTACATCAGCACGTCGGCGCCGTCGGAGCCGCTGTTGAGCTGCGCCGAGACCCGCTCGGGCAGCTCGGTGGCGCCCCGGGTGATCGAGAGCTTGATGCCGGGGTACTTCTCCTTGAACGCCTCGGTCAGGCGCTTGTTCTGCTGCTCCGAGGCTGCGTTGTAGACGTTCACACGGCCTTCCTCGTACGCCGCCTCCACGACGGCGTCCCACTCGGCGTCGCCGGTGGTCGGCGGCTTCGCGTCGGATGCGTCGTCCCCGCCGCAGGCGGCGGTCGTGACGAGGGCGAGCGCTGTCGTCGCCAGGGCCAGGCGACGGACGAGCGGGTGGGTCCGGGAGAGCGGGGACATGATGTGCCTTCCTGCAACGAACGAGTATCGTGCACGATATGTGATGGACGGCACATTGGGAAGGCATGCGGTCACCAATTTTCGGGGTGACGCAGGACGGGCCCCGGCATGCGCCGGGGCCCGTCGGGGGTTGCGTGGGACGTGCTGCGCGTCAGCGCAGGACGACGACCGGACGCCAGTCGAGGACGTCGCGGTCCTCGTCGCGACCGCGGGCCTTGACCAGCACGCGCAGGTCGGCGACGCGGAGGCCGGAGACCTCGCGTACGCCCTCCACCTGGATCCGCGAGACCAGGGTGTCGCCCTCGCGCACCGGCCCGGTGTGGTCGCAGCCGTGCCAGCCGGCCACCGTCAGCAGCTGCGGCAGGGTGCGGGTCACCTGCGCCAGGGCCAGCCCGATCGTGTGGCCGCCGTAGACCAGCCGTCCGGCGGGCTGGCTGTACTCGTCGTGGTGCACGTGCGCCAGGTTGAGGCTCAGTCGCACCCAGCTCGGGGGCACTGGTGACCACGTCGCCGGCGCGCAGGTCCCACAGCGCCCCGGGGACGACGTCGGGGCCGGTCGGCGGGCGGAAGCGGTCGAGGTCCCACTCAGCGGCAAGGCTGGCGACGAACGGGTCGGTGGCCGGGGGAGTGCCGATCGAGGAGAGGTCGTCGGCGTGGCCGGTCTGCGCGTCCGGTGCGCTGAGCGGCAGCATCGCGCAGCGCCAGAAGTCGAGGACCAGGCGCTCCTCCTGGTCGTGCGTGGTGATGCGCAGCGCCGCCAGGCCGGTCGGGCGGCTGGAGTTCTGCTTGAGGCCCACGACTTCGGTGCGGGTGCGCAGGGTGTCGCCGATGGACGGCAGCCGGTGGAAGGCCAGCCCGCGGTAGAAGAGGTTGGCCACCACGCGTCGCGTGACCGCGGTCGACTGGCCGATGGCCAGGTCGGTGACGAATCCCGGGTCGGCCACGGGGCGCCCGGCCACCGCCAGCGCCATGTGCTCGTCGAGGCCGAGCTGCAAGCGGCTGCCGACGATCGACTGGTGCACGGCGGCGCGGCCGCCGGTCAGGGTGATCGAGGGTGCGTCGAAGAGGTCTCCGACGGCGAGGTCGTCGAAGTACGGGCCTTCCACGAGGTGTGACATGGGGGTCCTTCCGGGAGAGGGGGAGGTCAGGAGCCGGCGACGAGGCCGCGGTCGTGGAGCCGGCCGAGCTCGGCGTCGGAGAGGCCGAGCAGCTCCGAGAGGACCTGGTCGGTGTCCTGGCCGAAGCGCGGGGCCGGCCGGGGGTCGGTCCATGCGTCGTCGAGGCGCAGCGGCAGGCGGGCCGAGGTCATGGTGCCGATGCCCGGCTGCTCGACGTCGGTCACCACGCTGCGCTCGGGGTCCGCGGCCAGCAGCGCCACTGTCTCGGTCATCGGGCGGTAGCGGCTCCACAGCACGTGGGCGTCGTCCAGCTCCTGGGTGACCTGGTCGACGGTGCGGGCGGCGAACCACGGGCGCATCACGGCCGCGATCGTCTCGCGCATCCGGAAGCGGTCGGTCTCCAGGGACAGGTCGACCTCGGCGGCCTCCTCCAGTGCGGTGAAGACGCGCTCGGTGCCGGTCACGCTGACCAGGTTGCGCCACTGGCGCACCGTCAGCGCCACCACCATCACGCGGTGGCCGTCGCAGGTGGCGAAGTCGGTGCCGAAGGCCCCGAAGAGGTGGTTGCCGTGACGCGGCCGGTCACCCTGCTCGACCGCCTCGGCCAGCCATCCCATCGACGCGACCCCGGCGAGGGCGACGTCGGCGAGGGCGAGGGAGACGTACGTCCCCTCCCCGGTGCGGTCACGCTTGCGCAGCGCTGCGAGGAGGCCGGTGACCGCCGTCATGCCGGTGAGCAGGTCCCACGCGGGCACCACGTGGTTGACGGGGTCGGCCGACCCGGCCGGTCCGGTCATCTGGGGCACGCCGATCTCGGCGTTGACGGTGTAGTCCACCGCGGGCCGACCGTCGTTGTAGCCCTGGATGTGCACCTGGATGGCGTCGGCGCGGCGTGCGGTGAGGGCTTCGTGGGTGAGCCAGGGGCGACCCACCAGGTTGTCCACGACGAGTCCGCCGTCGGGGCCGGGGAGGGTGGCCAGTGCCATCACGATCTCGCGGCCCTCCTCGGAGCGCAGGTCGACGGCGACCGAGCGCTTGCCGCGGTTGAGCGACGACCAGAAGAGGCTCTGACCGGTGCGTTCGGAGAGGGGCCAGCGGTTGATGTCGGCGGGTCCGCCGAGGGGGTCGACCTTGACCACGTCGGCACCGAGCATCCCGAGGGTGAGGCAGCCGGAGGGGCCCGCCACGAAGCTGGAGCACTCGAGCACGCGGAGCCCGGAGAGCGGTCGGTCCTGTCGCGCGGAGGGGCTGGTGAGGTGCGTCATACTCAGATATAATACACAATGCTTGATATGTGGAACTCGCCTGCGAGCCACGGACCCCGTCAGTTCCACCCCCCAGACCCTGCTGAGCCCAGCGCCGACGAAAGGACAGACCTCGTGATCGAGAAGTACCAGGAGCAGTTCTCGCGACTGAAGTTCGAGAGCAACCAGCCCGGAGTCCTCGAGGTCATCTTCAGTGGCCCGAACCTCAACGCGGTCGACGAGGCGACGCACTCCGAGATCCCCGCCGTCTGGCCGGTGATCGACTCCGATCCGGAGGTGCGAGCGGTGATCGTGCGTGGTGAGGGCAAGGCGTTCTCGGCCGGCGGTGACTTCGGGCTGATCGACAAGCAGATCGAGGACTACGAGTTCCGGATGCGGATCATGCGCGAGTCCAAGGAGCTCTTCTACAACCTGGTCAACTGCTCGAAGCCGATCATCTCCGCGATCCACGGGCCGGCGGTGGGCGCCGGTCTGGTGGTCGCCCTGATGGCCGACATCTCGATCGCGGCCCACGACGCGCGGATCATCGACGGCCACACCCGCCTCGGCGTCGCCGCCGGTGACCACGCCGTCGTGTGGGCGCTCTTCTGTGGCATCCCGAAGGCCAAGTACCTGCTGCTGACCTGCAAGGAGATCTCCGGCCAGGCCGCCGAGCAGGCGGGTCTGGTGTCGCTGTCGGTGCCGAAGGAGGAGCTCCTCGACACCGCCCGTGAGGTGGCGGGCGGTCTGGCCGAGGGCGCCCAGGAGGCGATCCGGTGGACGAAGTACTCGCTCAACGAGTGGTACCGCCAGAACAGCGCGATCTTCGACGTGGGCCTGGGCCTGGAGTTCATGGGCTTCGGTGGCCCGGACGTGGTCGAGGGTGTGGCCTCGCACCGTGAGCGCCGCAAGCCGGTCTTCACCGGGGTGCCCCAGTGAGCGCAGCGGCGGCGGAGCGCGCCGACGTGCGCAGCGTTGCCGACCTCTACCTCGAGCCGCGCAGCATCGTCGTGCTCGGCGCCTCCTCCGACCCGGCCAAGCTCTCGGGCCGCCCGCTCGACTACCTGAAGAGGTTCGGCTACGCCGGCGACCTGTACGCGGTGAACCCCCGCCGAGACACCGTGCAGGGAGTGCCTGCCTACCCGTCCGTGGCCGACGTGCCCGGACCGGTCGACCTGGCCGTCGTCGTGGTGCCCGCCGACAAGGTCCCCGACGCCATCGAGGAGTGCGCGGCAGCGGGGGTACGCGCCGCCACGATCTTCGCCTCCGGCTTCTCCGAGGCCCCCGACGGCGTGGGCGTCGAGGCCCAGGAGCGCATCGCCAGGGCTGTCGCGAGCAGCGACATCCGGGTGCTCGGGCCCAACTGCCTGGGCTCGTTCTCCCTGCCGCAGAAGGCGTTCGCGACCTTCTCGACGGCCTTCGACGTGCCCGGTGAGATCCCGGACTCGCCGATCGCGCTCGTCTCCCAGAGCGGCGCCGTGGGCACCTTCACCTACAGCACCATGACCTCCCTGGGCCTGGGGGTGCGCCACTTCGTCAACACCGGCAACGAGGTCGACGTCTCTGTCGTCGAGGTGCTCGACGCGCTGGTCGACCGCGACGACGTCGACCTGCTGCTGGGCCACCTCGAAGGATTCGCCGACCCGATCGCCCTCGACCGACTCTGTGCCCGGGCGCGGGCGGCCGGCAAGCCGCTCGTGCTGCTCAAGGCGGGACGTACGTCGGCGGGCGACCGCGCCATCGGCGCGCACACCGGCAGCACCGGCGGCGACGACGCCAAGTTCAACGCGATCCTCGAGGCGCACGGGGCGCTGCGGGCCCGCAGCATGGAGGAGATGGCCGACCTGGCCCAGCTGCTGGTCACCGGCCGTCGCGCCGGCGGTCCGCGGCTCAGCATCGTCACCCAGAGTGGCGGTGCCGGCGCCCTGACCACCGACGTCGCGGTCGACCTGGGTCTGGTCGTCGAGCCGATGGCCGACGCTTCGCGGGCCGAGGTGGCGGCGCTGCTGCCCTTCTTCGCCTCCACGGCCAACCCGCTGGACCTCACCGGCGCCTTGATCAACGACCCGTCGATCCTGGACCGGACGCTCGAGATCACGCTGGCCAGCGACGAGACCGACGTGCTGCTGGTCGTGCTGGGCAACTCGGACGCCGCGGCCAAGGAGCTGGTGGAGATCTGCGTGAAGCACCATGACGCGACCACGAAGCCCTTCGTCGTCGCCTGGACCGGCGGCACCGGCCAGGCGCGCGCGGACCTGCTCGCCGCGGGGGTGCCGACCTACGCCGAGCCCGTGCGCGCCACGGAGGCGGTGGCCCGGTTGGTCGCGCTCAGTCGCGACTGAGCCGCGACTGAGCCGCGTCGACGTCGGAGGGCGCCGGCCCAGCACCTGCTGGTCCGGCGCCCTCCTGCTCGCTCGGGGTGTCAGCGACGCAGTGACAGGCGGGGCTCCAGGGTCCAGCCCAGCGCCTCGCCCTCGGCGATGCGCGCGTCGATCGCTTGCGTCAGGTCGTCAGGCATCGGCGTCGAGCGCCGCGTCTCCTGGTCGACGTGCACCGTGACCACCTCCAGGACCGTCGCCAGCCGCCCCTTGGTCTCGTCGACGAGGAACGCGGCGCCGTGGACCGTCTTCGCGGTGCGGTCGAGGAAGCGGACCCGCACGGAGAACTCGTCGCCGAGGCGGAGCTCCCCCAGGTAGCGGATGTTGTGCTCGGCGGCGAACGTCCCCATCCGCCGCTCGGTCACGTAGGCCTCGTCGACACCCACCTCGGCGAGCGCGCTGCGTACGGCCCTGATCTGGGCGGTGATGAAGTGGGCTGCGTTCATGTGCCCGTTGAGGTCGAGGTCATCGGCGGTGACCGTGCGGGCGCCGTACGCCGGCAGGGCGCACAGCTGGTCGAAGCGGGGGAGGGCCATGGGTGTCGTCCTCGCCGTCACAGCCAGCTGCGCGCGGCGACCCGGTCGAGGGTCTCCTTCGCGTCCGTCAGGCTCCTGGTCTCGTACGGCATCTCCAGGACCGCCTCGTGGAAGCCGAGCTCGCCGTAGGCGGCGAGGCTGTCCTTGTCGATCGCACCGTTGGCCGGGTCCGGACCCGACCCGGGCTTCACCACGAGCCTCAGCTCGGAGAAGTCGCGCTCGGCCTCGTCGCAGGCGGCCCGCAGTCGGACGAGGTGCCGCTCCAGGTCCTCGACGCTCTGCTTGGCGGGCAACCAGCCGTCGCAGTCACGGGCGACGATCTTGAGGGCGAGGGGGCTGAAGCCACCCCAGAGGAACTCGACGGGCGCAGGCGCGGTGGGGAGCATGGAGAAGGTCAGGTCGACGTCCTCGTCGTCGGCGCCGCGCACGGTGTAGTCGTACGAGCCCCTGCTCAACAGCTCCTTGATCTGGGCGATGTCGCGACGTGCGCGGGTGCCGCGCTTCTCGAAGGTGGCCCCCACCGCGTCGTACTCCTCGCGCAACCACCCGGTGCCCACCCCCAGCGAGAAGGGGCGACGGGTCAACCACGACATCGAGGCGAGCTGCTTGGCGACGAGGGTGGGGTTGCGCAGGGTGAGGATCAGGATGCTCGTGCCGAAGCGCGCCTCGGGCAGCTGGGCGGCGAGCCAGGTGAGGTGGATGAAGGGGTCGGTCCACGGGGTGTCGGAACGGAACCCCGCCTTGCCGTCGCCGGTGTGGGGGTAGGGAGAGCTGGTGGTCTCCGGCAGCACGACGTGGTCACCGACCCAGAAGGAGCTGTAGCCCAGGTCGAGGGCGTGCCGGCAGAGATCCACCTGGTCCTGCGGAGTGAGGTCCTCGGTGGGGAGGGGGAGGCGGACGCCGACGGGGACGGGGGAAGGCGTGCTCACGAAAACTCCTACAGTCGCGGATGATGTTTCGTGCACGATATGTGAGCGCGGAGCCCGCGAGCCAGTGGTGAACCACCCGTCGGACTGCCCCTTCGGGCAGGGGGCAGTCCAGATCCTCCGGGGAGTGGCACGGTCGGTCCCACCCGCATTCCCCCTCGTCACTGCAGCATGTGGTGCACCTCGACGGCCGCGACGAGCGCGACCGAGGCGGCCAGGACGAAGACCGGCCCGCCGGGGGTCGTCTCGATCCCTTCCCGGTCCTCGTCGTAGCGCCGCCACCCCTCGCCCAGCACCCACGCCGCCACCAGCATGATCAGGCCCAGCGGCAGCAGGGCGTAGACGCCGGCGGTCGACCAGCTGTGCCGTGCACTCGCCGCTCCCACGGCGACCAGGGCCATCGTGGTGCGCTGCCAGCCCATCAGGTCTCGGTTCTCCGAGCCTCCGGGGTCGAGGGGGTCGGGCACGCCGGGCGAGCGCTCTCCCGGCGACTCGCTCACAGCCACGCCACGACCATCAGCGCGGCGATCCCGCCGATGGCCAGCATGAAGACCATCCCGAAGCCGAGGCTCGGGATGGAGCGGTTGAGGCGCATGGCTCGTTCGGTGGCACCCCAGCGCACCCAGGAGACGACGGCGCAGAGCAGGCCGAGGGTCACGAGCCCGACCGCGACCGCGGTCTGCGTGACGCGGGGGATCGACAGGTCGACGACGTCGAGCGCGATCCCGGCGGCGAGGAACGACAGCGCGGTGCGGACCCAGCTGAGGAAGGTCCGCTCGTTGCCGAGGCTCGACTGGTAGGGCGGGTCCTGCCCGTCGCGGTAGACCCAGCCGGGCCAGGGGGTGCGTTTGGTTGCCATGACCCAGTGTGCCCACACCGGTGCCGTCTGTCGCCACCCTCGCAGGGGGCCGTCAGGCCCCGTAGGCTGACCGGCGTGAGCGAGCCGGGCGTCGTCGAGGGGTGGGACGCACGGACGTACGCCTGGCGCGACTGGTCGCTCGACGACCTGCGGGCCGCGAAGGGGCGTACGACGGTCAGCCTGGTGGTGCCGGCCCGCAACGAGGAGGCCACCGTCGGAGCCGTGGTCGCCCGGTGCCGCGAGGTGCTGCTGGAGACGGCGGACCTGGTCGACGAGATCGTGGTCATCGACTCCGACTCCACCGACGGCACCTACGCGGTCGCGGCCGACGCGGGCGCCACCGTGCACCGGGCCGCCGAGATCCGCCCCGACCTGGGCAGCCACCGCGGCAAGGGCGAGGCGATGTGGAAGTCGCAGTTCGTCACGCGCGGCGACCTGACCGTCTTCATGGACGCCGACCTGCTCGACTGGGACACGCACTTCGTGCCCGGCCTGCTCGGCCCGTTGCTCACCGACCCGCAGGTGCAGCTGGTCAAGGGGTTCTACGAGCGCCCCGGTGCCGAGGGGCCGTACGAGGGCGGCCGCGTCACCGAGCTGGTCGCGCGCCCGCTGGTCGCCCTGCTCTTCCCGCCGTTGGCGGGCCTCGTCCAGCCGCTGGCGGGGGAGTGGGCCGTGCGCCGCGAGCACTTCGCACGGCTCTCGGTGCCCACCGGGTACGCGGTGGAGCTCGCCGCCCTCGTCGACACCTGGCGTACGCGTGGGGTCGACGCGATCGCGCAGGTCGACCTCGGTCGCCGCAGCCACAGCCACCAGCCGCTGCTCGACCTCGGTGCGATGGCCACCCAGATCCTCACGGCGGCCTGGGCGCGCTCGACGCACAGCCACCACGCCGACGCGGTGGCCCTGACGCAGTTCCTCCCCGGTGCCGACGGGGTCGCTGCCCACGTGGTCGAGGTGCCCGTGGTCGAGCGACCTCCCGCCGCGGGCTGTCCGTAGGGCGCTGCGAGGCCGTGGACACCCTCCCCTAGGGTCAGGGTGTGAGCCTGAGACTGCGTGATCACGTCTTCGCCGACGACCAGCCGCTGATGATGGCGATCGTCAACCGCACACCGGACTCGTTCTACGACAAGGGTGCGACGTGGGCCGAGGACGCCGCCTTCGACCGGGTCGCGCTGGTCGTGGAGCAGGGCGCCGAGATCGTCGACATCGGCGGCATCAAGGCCGCCCCCGGTGAGGAGATCGGCGTCGCCGAGGAGAAGGCCCGGGTCGTCGACTTCGTCGCCCGGGTGCGGGAGACCCACCCCGGCCTGGTCATCTCCGTCGACACCTGGCGCGCCGAGGTGGCCGACGCCGTCTGCGCTGCTGGCGCCGACGTCATCAACGACGCCTGGGGCGGGGCAGACCCCGAGCTGGTCGACGTGGCTGCGAAGCACGGTGCCGCGATCATCTGCACCCACACCGGCGGCGTACGGGTGCGGACCCGACCGCACCGCATCGAGTACGAGGACGTGGTCGCCTCCGCCGTCGCCGACACCACGGCGTACGCCGAGCGCGCGCTCGCCGCGGGGGTCGACCGCGAGTCGATCGTCATCGACCCCGCCCACGACTTCGGCAAGAACACCTTCCACTCCCTGGAGGTCACCCGGCGCCTGGGCGAGATGGTCGACACCGGCTGGCCCGTGCTGGTCTCGCTCAGCAACAAGGACTTCGTCGGTGAGACGCTCGACAAGCCGGTCGGCGAGCGGCTGACCGGGACCCTGGCGGCCACCAGCGTCTGCGCGCTGGCCGGCGCGCGGATCTACCGGGTGCACGAAGTGGTCGCCACCCGTGAGACGGTGGACATGGTGTGGAGCATCGCCGGACGCAGGCGTCCGGCACGAGCGATCCGGGGGCTGGCATGAGCGTCGAGATGATGCGTGAGGTCGGGCTCGAGGCGATGCCCGGCACGGGCCGCCGCATCGTGGTCGTGCCGCCGGTGCCCGCGCTCCTCGAGGAGTACGCCTCCCTCGAGGATCCCGTGGCCGACCTGCGCAGTGCCTGCACGGCCGCCGTCGCGTGGCTCGACCGCCGGGTGCGGATCGTCGCGGCCGACGACCTGGGGCGACGGGTGGGTGAGTCACTGACCCACCGGCCCTCCGACGACGACGCGGTCGACCTGCTGGTGCTGGCCAACGGCACGGCCTGTCGCTCCGAGAAGGCCCCCGGCCACCTCGACCCTCGAGCTGCCGACTTCGACGCCCACCTGGGCGAGCTGTTGGCGACCGGTGACGTGGCTGGGCTGGCCCACGTCGACAACGACCTGGCGGAGTCACTGCTCACGTCGGGCCTGGAAGTGTTCCGCACCCTGGAGGCCGAGGCCATCGAGGTGCAGAGCGTCGAGATCGACCATGCCGAGGACCCCTTCGGCGTCATGTACTGGGTGGTGAGGTGGCAGTGCGCGTCCTGATGAGCAACAACGTCGCGGCAGGTCCCGACGAGATCGACGACCAGGCGCTGGCTCGCGCCTACGACGCGCCGACCGCCGCCGACGGCCTGTGGGTGCGCGTCAACATGGTCTCCAGCGTCGACGGCTCGGCGCAGGGAGAGGACGGCGTCACCGCCACCATCAACAACGCCCCCGACAAGCGGGTCTTCCATGCCCTGCGTTCGTACGCCGACGTGGTCGTCGTGGGGGCCGGCACCGCCCGCGCCGAGAACTACGGTCCGGCCGGCAAGCCGTTGGTCGTGGTCTCGCGCAAGGGCGAGATCAACGAACGACTGCTGGAGGCGCCGCGGGGTGAGGTCATCCTCGCCACCGTCGGGCACGCCCCTGGCCTTCCGGCCGCCCGTGAGGCGCTGGGCGACGAGAACGTGATGATCCTCGGCAGCTATGCGATGGACTTCGGCGCGCTGCGACGAGAGCTTGGCGCGCGCGGGTGGACCCACGTCCTCGGTGAGGGTGGTCCACACGTGCTGCACGACCTGCTCACCGTCGGGGTCGTGGACGAGCTCTGCCTCACGATCGTGCCCCGCATCGTCGGTGGCGACCACCTCCGCATCGTCCAGGGGCACCAGCCGCTCGACGTCGCCCTCGACCCCGTGCTGCTCCTCGAGGAGGAAGGCACCCTGATCGGGCGCTGGCTCGTCAAGGGCTGAGCGGCCCGCGGGCCAGAAGGAGATTCAGTCGACGGCGACGAGGCTGCTGCCGAGCACCCGCGGCGTGGTGGCGGCCGGGAAGTCGACGATCGTGGTCAGCCGGTGGGGCGACGGCGCCATCACGACGTGGCGCATCACGACGAGGTGGCCGCCGGCGACCTCCACCAGGCGTACGCGCGGGACGTCCACGGGGGACACCACCCAGATCGCCGAGGACGAGACGCCGGAGTCGAGCAGTCGGGTGCGGGCGCGCGTCGTGCGGCGGTCCAGGTCGAGGCCGGCGGTCGCGCCACTCGACCAGTACGTGCTGACCTGGTCGGCGTACTCCTCGGCACGCTCCTGCAGGATCGTGTTGGCCGGGATGGCGCGCTCGACGGTCTCCGGGAGGTCGCCACGCAACCGGACCTTGGCCTCGCCACGCCACTGAGCGCTGAAGCTGGCGCGGCTCATCACCCGGACGCGGTTGGGTGCCTCGGTGCCGACCAGCGTCCACATCGGATAGGCGGCGAACTCCGGGGCGTACGCATGCGTCGCGGTGGGCATGACGGCGCGCGCCTCGTTCAGGGTCATGCCCGTGCGGGTGCCGGTGACGTCACCCTCGGTCCGGGGGGCGGGACCTGGCACAGCGCAGGAGGTGAGCGTGAGCAGCACCATGACGACGACGATCTTGCGCAGACCCCACGACCGTTCGGGCGTGGAGCGGGTCACCAGCCTCGCCACCCTGACGGGCCTGGAGGCGGAGGACGGCTCCGGCGCGGCCGTCGGCTCTGACACGGGGGCCGGGGCTGGAACTGGTTCGGGGGCAGGCACCGGTTCGGGTGCGGGCACGGGCTCGGGCTCGGGCACGGGCTGCGGGGCCGGGACCGGCTCGGGGGCGGGCACGGGCTCGGGTTCGGGCACGGGCTCGGGTTCGGGCACGGGCGCGGGGGCTGGAACAGGCTCGGGTCGGTGGATCGGCGTGGGCTCGGGGACGGGCTCCGCGTGCTGCAGGAGCTTGAGGCGCGCTTGCATCGGCATCGGCATGGCTCCCTCGCGCAGTGCCGTGACCGGGGCGCTCACGGGAGCGGACATCGAGGGCGCGGACAGCGAGGGACCGGACAGCGAGGGACCGGACAGCGAGGGACCGGCCGGGAGCGAGCTGGCCAGCAGGGGAGCGGGCGCGAGGTGAACGGACCGGAGGGAAGTGGCCTGCACGGTGTCGGGCGGTGGGTCGGCCACGACGCGCTCCGGGACGATCCGGAGCGGTGGGCGCGTCGTACGCGGTTCGCCGGGATGTCTCGGCAGGCCGGAAGCACCGGGGGAGTCGCGGACGTCGGCCTCGTCGGCCTCGGGGTCACGCTTCCCGCCTCGACGTTGCGCGAGCCTGCCCCACCCCCACGACGCCAGGATCAGCAGCACGCCGACGACGGCGACCGCGACCTGCGTGACGAAGGCGCCGCCGACGTGGGCGCCGATCGCGACCGTCACCCGGGCGTCGCCGCGCTGCGGCACGGCGACGACGTCGATCGGGCGACCGTCGAGCTCGACGACCAGCTCGGCGTCCTCCTCGCCGCTGGTCTGCTGCTCCCAGCCGACGAGGGTGGCCGGACGCAGGGTCTTGCGGGTCGCCCGTGGTCCGTTGGTGACGACACCACCGACGTTGCCGATCGCCAGCCGGGTGACCTCGAAGTAGCGCTTGCCGCGGAGCAGGCTCTCGGTGTCGACCCGGTGGCTGCTGCCGAGGAAGACGCCGCCCTCCGCGCTGGCCCGCACGAGCAGGTCGATGTTGACGAACTGGGTGATCTCAGGATGGGTCCGCACTGCCACGCCGGCGGCGCGCTCGGGGACCACCTTCTCGCCGATCATGATCGTGTCGTCCGGGCCCACGTACACCGCGGCCGCGGAGCCGAAGGCGACGAAGAGCAGTCCGACGCAGACCAGGAGCACGCGCAGGCCACCCACAGGTCCCTCCCTACTTCGACAGTGGCGACCCGAGTCGCCCCCGGCAACGTAGCCGATTCCGGCCACCGCGGCAGCCATATCCGACGGGGCACCAGACCGAGGGGCGGTTCGGTCTGTAGGATCCTCGACGCGTGGTCCCTCGGCCGTCATGGCCGAGTGCATCGATCCCGGACTGGGGCGAAGGACCTTCTGCGGCGACTGGCCGTGGATGTCTTGCCCTGCCCCCGTCCACCCTCTGGAGGATCCGTGCCCCGCCCCCGTTCCGGGCTCCTTGCCCTTCTCCTGACCAGCGCCCTGCTCGCCGGTTGCTCGTCCGACCCCGCGACCGACCCCGTCGCGGCCACGGACGACGACTTCCCGGTCACCGTCAGCAACTGTGGCGTCGACGTCACCGTTGCCTCGCCACCCCAGCGCATCGTCACCATCAAGTCCACGACGACCGAGCTGGTCCTGGCCCTCGGCCTCGGCGACCGTCTGGTCGGCACCGCCTTCCTCGACGGACCGATCCGCGAGGACCTCGCCGACGCCGAGACCGTGGCCGGGCTGGAGCGGATCTCCGACGAGGCGCCGAGCCAGGAGGCCGTCCTCGAGCGGGAGCCCGACCTGGTCTTCGCCGGGTGGGAGTCCAACCTCGCTGCCGACACCGCCGGCGAGCGCGACACCCTCGCCAAGCTGGGCGTGGCCTCGTACGTTGCCCCCTCGGCCTGCCAGAGCGCCGAGGCGCCCGAGCAGATGACCTACGACCTGCTCTTCGACGACTTCACCGAAGCCGGTCGTCTGCTCGGCGCCAGCGAGGCCGCCGAGGACCTGGTCGAGCGCCAGCGGGCTGCCCTCGAGGAGGTGGGCCGCGTCCCCCGCGGTACCACGGCGGTGTGGTGGTCCTCGGGCGTCGACACCCCCTTCGTGGGTGGCGGCACCGGTGCGCCGCAGATGGTGATGGAGCGGGTCGGCCTCACCAACGTCGCCGGCGACGTCGACAAGACGTGGACCTCGCTGGGCTGGGAGGCGATCGTCGACGCCGACCCCGACGTCATCGTCCTGGTGGACGCGGCCTGGAACACCGCCGCCCAGAAGATCGAGGACCTGGAGTCCAACCCGGCCACCGCGGCGATGACGGCGGTCAGGGAGAAGCGCTACCTGACGATCCCGTTCCCGGCCGCCGAGGCCGGGATCCGTTCCGTCGGCGCGGCCGCCGACCTCGTCGCCCAGGCAGGCGACCTGGGTCTGGTGGAGTGACCTGATGCCCCTGCTGAGCCCCGCTCCCTCACGGGCGTCATCCCCTCCGGTCGTCCGCAGGACCGACCACGATGACGCCCGCTTCTGGGTGCTGTGGGTGCCGCTGCTGCTGGGGGCGCTGCTCGCCTCGGTCGCGGTGGCGGTGACCATCGGCGCCGCCGACCTCACGGTCGCCGAGGTGTGGCAGGTCGTCGGGGCCAAGGTCGGGCTCGTCGACTCCGACGTCAGCCTGATCCGCACCGGCATCGTGTGGGAGCTGCGCCTGCCGCGGGTGCTCACCGCCGCTGCGGTCGGCGGGGGCCTGGCCCTGGCCGGCGCGGTCATGCAGGCGCTGACCCGCAACCCGCTCGCCGACCCCTACCTGCTGGGCCTCTCCTCGGGCGCCTCGACCGGCGCGGTGCTGGTCCTGCTGCTCGGGGTCGCCGCTGCGCTGCCGGTCGCGGCCTTCGCAGGCGCCCTGGCCGCGCTGGTGGTGACCCTGCTGCTCGCCCGCAGCCTCGGCGAGATCACCCCGAGCCGCACCGTGCTGGCCGGACTGGCGGTCTCGTCGTTCGCCGGTGCCCTCACCTCCCTGCTGATCTTCTGGAACGCGCGCGGAGACTCCTTCCGCCAGGTCCTCAACTGGATCCTCGGCTCGCTCGCCGGCGCCGACTGGGGTGCGGTCGCGCTGACCTGGACCGTGCTCGTGGTCGTCGGCCTCCCGCTGGCCCGGCACGGTCGCGTCCTGGACGCCTTCGCCTTCGGCGACACCGCGGCCGCCGCGCTCGGGGTCGACGTCGGGCGTACGCGCTGGGTGCTGCTGGTCGCCACCGCCCTGCTCACCGGCGCGATGGTGGCGGTGAGTGGCTCGATCGGCTTCGTCGGCCTGGTCCTCCCCAACGCCGTGCGCCTGGTCGTCGGCTTCGACCACCGCCGGCTGCTGCCGCTCTCGGTGCTCTGCGGCGCGATCTTCATGGTCTGGGTCGACACCGCCGCCCGCACGCTCTTCGACCCGCGCGAGATCCCGGTCGGCATCATCACCGTGCTTGTCGGGGCTCCCGTCTTCGTGCTGGTCCTGCTGCGCCACCGGGGCCGGGCATGAGCCGCGAGCTCAGCGTCTCCGGGCTCTCGCGCCGCGTCGGTGACGCGGTGCTGCTCGACGACGCCGCCTTCACCGTGCCGGCCGGCCAGGTCGTGGCGCTCGTCGGACCCAACGGTGCCGGCAAGTCGAGCCTGCTGCGCGCCATGACCGGGGTCGCTGACCGCGGGGCCGCCACCGGGTCGGTCGTGCTCGCCGGGGTCGACCTGCTGGGGCTGAAGCGCCGCGAACGCGCCCGGCGGATGGCGCTGGTCGAGCAGGAGCTGCGCGCCGAGTTCAGCCTGACCGTGCGCCAGGTCGTCGGCCTGGGACGGATCCCGCACGAGTCCGGCTGGGCCGTCGCCTCGGCCGACCCCGGGCTGGTCGACGCGGCCATGGCGCGTGCCGGCGTGGCCGACTGGGGCGACCGCCTGCTCTCCAGCCTCTCGGGCGGTGAGCAGCAACGCGTCCAGCTGGCGCGGGCCCTGGCCCAGGAGCCGGAGCTGCTGCTGCTCGACGAGCCGACCAACCACCTCGACGTGCGCGCCCAGATGGACACCCTCGGCCTGTTGCGCGAGGTGGCCGCGACGGGGGTGAGCGTCGTCGCTGCGCTGCACGACCTCAACCTCGCCGCTGCCTACTGCGACCACGTCGTGGTGCTGGCCGGCGGCCGGGTGCGCGCGGTGGGCGACGTACGTCGGGTGCTGACCGCCGAGCTGGTCGAGGAGACGTACGGCGTCGGGGCCGACGTGATGACGCACCCCCGGACCGGTCGCCCCCTGATCGCCTTCTCGCCCTCGGGCGCCACCACGCCCCGGGCGCAGGGGAGTCAGGCCAGCTCGCCCGCGTGAGGTCGGAGGGCTGAGCCGGAACTGCCGTCCTGACGGCCGGTCGCGTCGCCCTAGACTCCCCACACACAGCAACGAGGAGGTCGTCGTGGGTCGCGTGGGTTACGTGGTGCCGGTCGACGCGGTGACTCCGCGCGACGCCGTCAACCTTGCCCGGATGGCCGAGCAGGCCGGCTTCTCCGGCGTGATGGCTTCCGACATCTTCCAGCCGTGGCTGCCGAGCCTGGGGCAGGCCCCGAACGTCTGGCCGCTGCTCGGTGCGTTGGCCGAGCACGTCACGGGTGACTTCGGCGCCGGCATGGTGGCCGCCGGCGGGCGCCAGCACCCCGCTGCGATCGCCCAGGCTGCCGCCACGCTGGGCTCCCTGCACCCCGGGCGCCACTGGCTCTCGTTGGCTGGGGGTGAGGCGCTGCACGAGCACGTGACCGGTGGCTACTGGCCGGAGGCGCCCGAGCGGATCGCCCGGCTCTTCGAGGCGGTTGACCTGATCAAGCGGCTCTTCGCCGGGTCGCTCGCGGGGCGCGACGTCCGCTACGAGGGCGAGCGGTTCCAGCTGGAGTCGGCCCGCCTGTGGACCATGCCCGAGCGGGCTCCTGCCGTGCTGGTCGCCACCTCCGGCCCGGTCACCGCGCGCCGTGCCGGACGCCAGGCCGACGGCCTGCTGGCCGTCGCCGTGCAGCCCGCGCAGGCCGCGCAGGTGCTCGAGCGGTTCCGCGAGGGTGCCCGCGAGGTCGGCAAGGACGCCTCCACCATGCCGGCCTGGCTCCACCTCAACGTGAGCTGGGCGGCCACCGACGCCGAGGCTGCGGCTGGCGTCGTCGAGCGCTACCCGATGGCGGCCATGCGCTTCGCCCGCGGTGACCTGCGCTCCCCGCACGTGGTCGAGCAGATCGCCCGGCTCGTCCGCCCCGAGGACTTCCCGGGCCGGCTCCCCGTGAGCGCCGACCCGGCCGTCCACCTCGCCGAGATCAAGGCCTACCTCGACCTCGGCTTCGACCGGGTCTTCGTGCACCACGTCGGCGTCAACCAGGTGGCGTTCCTGGAGACGTTCGGGCGCGACGTGCTGCCCTACGTCTGAGCCGCAGCGTCTGAGCCTCACACGCCGCGCCGGTACTCCCCGCCCACCTCGAAGAACGCCTGGGTGACCTGACCCAGCGTGCAGACCCTGGCCGCGTCCATCAGCACGGCGAAGACGTTCCCGTCGCCGGTGGCCGCCTCCTTCAGCCGTGCCAGGGCAGCCTCGGACTCCTCGGCGTGGGCCTCGCGGAAGCGGCGTACGCGGTCCAGCTGCGACTCCTTCTCGGTCTCGGTCGCGCGCGCCAGCTCGACCGGGCCCGGCCCGCCACCGCCGTCGGGCGGCAGGAAGGTGTTGACCCCGACGAGCGGCAGCGACCCGTCGTGCTTGCGGTGCTCGTAGAGCATCGACTCGTCCTGGATCCGACCCCGCTGGTAGCCGGTCTCCATCGCGCCGAGCACCCCGCCGCGCTCGCTGATCGCGTCGAACTCGGCGAGCACCGCCGCCTCGACGAGGTCGGTGAGCTCCTCGACGACGTACGAGCCCTGGAGCGGGTTCTCGTTCATCGCCAGCCCCCACTCGCGGTTGATGACGAGCTGGATGGCCATCGCCCGGCGCACCGACTCCGTGCTCGGCGTCGTCACCGCCTCGTCGTAGGCGTTGGTGTGCAGGCTGTTGGCGTTGTCGTAGACGGCCGTCAGCGCCTGCAACGTCGTGCGGATGTCGTTGAAGGCCATCTCCTGGGCGTGCAGCGAGCGTCCGGACGTCTGCACGTGGTACTTCAGCTTCTGGCTGCGCTCGCTCGCGCCGTACTTCTCCTTCATCGCGATCGCCCAGATGCGCCGGGCGACCCGACCGAGCACCGTGTACTCGGGGTCCATGCCGGAGGAGAAGAAGAACGACAGGTTCGGGGCGAAGTCGTCGATCGCCATGCCCCGCGCGAGGTAGGCCTCGACGTAGGTGAACCCGTTGGCGAGGGTGAACGCGAGCTGGCTGATGGGGTTCGCCCCGGCCTCGGCGATGTGGTAGCCGGAGATCGAGACCGAGTAGAAGTTGCGCACCTCGTGCTCGATGAACCACTCCTGGATGTCGGCCATCATCCGCAGGCTGAACTCGGTCGAGAAGAGGCAGGTGTTCTGACCCTGGTCCTCCTTGAGGATGTCGGCCTGGACCGTCCCGCGGACCTGTGCGAGGGCGTACGCCGCCAGCTCCGACCGCTCGGCGGCGTCGGGCGCGCGCCCCTCGCGCTCGCGGAACCGCTCCACCTGCTGGTCGATCGCGGTGTTGAGGAAGAAGGCGAGCATCGTCGGCGCCGGCCCGTTGATGGTCATCGAGACCGAGGTCGTGGGGTCGACCAGGTCGAAGCCGTCGTAGAGCGCCTTCATGTCCTCCAGCGTCGCGACCGAGACGCCCGAGGTGCCGACCTTGCCGTAGACGTCGGGGCGCGGATCGGGGTCGCGGCCGTAGAGCGTGACCGAGTCGAACGCCGTGGAGAGCCGGGTGGCCTCGCCGTCACCGGCGAGCAGCTTGAAGCGCCGGTTGGTCCGGAAGGGGTCGCCCTCGCCGGCGAACATCCGGGTCGGGTCCTCGCCCTCGCGCTTGAACTCGAAGACGCCGGCCGTGAAGGGGTGGTGCCCCGGCAGGTTCTCCCGGCGCCAGTAGCGGACCAGGTCGCCGTGGTCGGTCGTACGCGGCAGGCTGACCCGCCGCACCGCACTGCCCGAGAGCGACTCGCGCACCAGCCGGGTGCGGATCTCGCGGTCGCGCACCCGCACCACGCGCTCGTCGCCGGAGTAGGAGGCGACCACGTCCGGCCACTCCTCGATCTGGTGGCGCAGCGCAGTCGGGAGGGCCTCACGGGCGGCCGCGGCGAGGTCGGCGACCTCCTTCTGCGCGGGGCCGTCGAGCTCGGCGGCCACCGCCTCGAGCCGCTGCGCACGACGCGCTGCCTCGGCGAGCGTCTCGGTCTCGGCGTGGTGGGCGCGTACGGTCTGCGCGACCTCGGCCAGGTGGCGCACCCGGTCACCCGGCACGACCTGCCGCAGCCGCGACGAGTGGCGTACGTCGACCCGCGGCAGCGCGCCCTCGCGCAGGTCGAGCCCGTGCCCGGCGAGCAGGGGGCGCAGGTGCTGGTGGAGCGCCGTCACGCCGTCGTCGTCGAACGTGGCGGCGCTGGTGCCGAAGACCGGCATCTCTTCGGGAGGGACGCCGAAGGCCTCGCGGTTGCGCACGAGCTGGCGGGCCACGTCGCGCAGCGCGTCGGCGGCCCCGCGGCGCTCGAACTTGTTGATGGCGACGACGTCGGCGAAGTCGAGCATGTCGATCTTCTCGAGCTGGGAGGCGGCGCCGAACTCGGGCGTCATCACGTAGAGCGAGGTGTCGACGAAGGGCACGATCGCCGCGTCGCCCTGCCCGATGCCCGGGGTCTCGACGATCACCAGGTCGGCCCCTGACGCCTTGAGCACCGTGATCACGTCGGCCAGGTGCTCGGGCACCTCGTGGGAGCCGCGGGTGGCCAGCGAGCGGAAGAAGACCCGCCGTTGACCGTCGACCGCCGGCCCGAGGGCGTTGCACCGGATCCGGTCGCCCAACAGCGCCCCACCCCCGCGGCGGCGCGTGGGGTCGACCGCAACCACGGCGATCCGTAGCCGGTCGCCCTGGTCGCGGCGGAAGCGGCGTACGAGCTCGTCGGTGAGGCTCGACTTGCCCGAGCCGCCGGTGCCGGTGATCCCCAGGACGGGGACCCGGCGCGTGTCGGCCGCCTCCCGCAGGGACGCCAGGTCGGCGGCGGGGAGCTGGCCGGTCTCGGCGCCGGTGAGGGCCCGCGCCACGGCGGCGCGGTCGCCGGCGAGCACCTGCGTGACCTCGGCCGGGGCGAGGGCCCACGGGTCGACGTCGCAGTCGGCGACGACGGTGTTGACCATGCCGACCAGCCCGAGGCGCTGGCCGTCGGCGGGGGAGAAGATGCGTACGCCGCGTTCGGCGAGCAGGGCGATCTCCTCGGGCACGATCACCCCACCACCCCCGCCGACCACCTTCACGTGGCCAGCGCCGGCGGCGCGCAGCTGCTCGACGAGGTAGTTGAAGTACTCGACGTGACCGCCCTGGTAGGAGGAGACGGCGACTCCTTGGGCGTCCTCCTCGAGGGCGGCGGCCACGACCTCGTCGACGGAGCGGTTGTGGCCGAGGTGGACGACCTCGCAGCCCTGGGCCTGGAAGATCCGCCGCATGATGTTGATCGAGGCGTCGTGACCGTCGAAGAGGCTGGACGAGGTGACGAGTCGCACCGGGTGCTGCGGCACGTGCAGCCCGAGGGCCGGGGCGGTCGGGGTGGGGCTGGCCATGGGTGCTCCGAGAAGTGTGGATGTCCTAGTAAGTGAATAGTAGGACGTCCAAGCAATTTGCGGAAGGGGTGCCGCCCCGCGCTACTGGGTCGCGGAGGGTGCCACGTCGTCACCGGCAGCGCGGCGCAACGCCCCGAGGAGCGCGGTCAGCTGCGCGGTCTCCTCGGGGCTGATCCCGGGGGAGGCGAAGACCTCGGCGTTGAGTCGCTGCGTGGCCTGCTCGATCACCTCGCGCCCCGTCTCGGTGATCGAGGCGAGCACCACGCGTCCGTCGTGGGCGCCGCGCTCGCGGGTGGCGTACCCCTGCTTGACCAGGCGCGCGACCGCGCTGGTGACGCTGGTCGGGTGCACCTGGAGCAGGGACCCCAACCGCGTCATCGGCATCGCACCGTCGCGGGTGAAGGAGAGCAGGCGCAGCACCTCGTAGCGCGCGAAGCTCAGGTCGAGCGGACGGAGCACCGTGTCGATCCGTTCCATCACGAGCTGGTGCGCCCGGACCAGTGAGGTGACCAGCTCCATCCCGTCGGCGGCCTCGGCCCAGCCGTGAGCCTCCCACTGGCGGCGAGCCTCGGTGATCGGGTCGCGGCGGTTCGTTGGGCGAGGGTCGCTGGACCGTGCGGCGGGCATGGGGGAAGGGTAGCGATCGGTGCGGCGTCCCGAGCTGCCGCTGGCGCGGGCTGGCTCGCGCGCTCCCGGCGAGTCGTACGCGGCGGGCGCGAGGTGGGCCCGCCCCCGTACGGTGGGGAGCGTGAGCGGCTACTACGACCTCGAGCCCCGCCGCCGTGAGCGCCCGCGCTGGCAGGTGGCAGCGCTCTGCAGCGGCGGCTTCGTCGGGGTGCTGTGGCTGCTCGAGTTCCTCGACCACCTGATGGCCAACCGGCTCGACGCCTCCGGCATCCAGCCCGGCAGCACGGATGGGCTGATGGGCGTCCTCTTCGCGCCCCTGCTCCACGGGGGCTACGGCCATCTGATGGCGAACACCGGGCCACTGCTGGTGCTGGGTTTCCTGGTGGCGTTGGCCGGCATCTCGAAGTGGATCGCCGTCACGGTCACGGTCTGGCTCGTCGGTGGGGTCGGCACCTGGCTGACCGGCGGCCTCGGCACCCTGCACATCGGAGCCTCCGGGCTCGTCTTCGGCTGGCTGGTCTACCTGGTCGTGCGCGGCTTCGTGAGCCGCAACCCGTGGCAGATCGCGCTGGGCGTGGTGATCTTCCTCGTCTACGGATCGATCCTGTGGGGCGTCATCCCGGGCACGCCGGGCGTCTCCTGGCAGGGCCACCTCTTCGGCGCCCTCGGCGGCGCGCTGGCCGCCGTGGCGCTCGATCGCCCGCCGCGACGACGGGCGTTCGAGGTCTACTGAGCCTCGTCAACCGGCGACGCGGCGCAACGACGTGAGGAGCTCCTCCAGGGTCGCGATGCTTCGGCGCGCCGACTCGACCAGGGCGCGGTCGACGGTCGCCGCTCCGCCCGGCGCGGCCGTGGCATCGCTCCCCGCCCGTAGCGGTTCGGTCGCCCGGGCCAGGGCCCGGGCGAACTCCGCCGTCGGTGTCTCGGTGTCGCCGCGCAGCCACCGTCGCAGCACGACGTTGTGGGCCGTGATCACCGCGTTGGCCACCAGTTCCGCCTCGAGCTCGGCGTCCGGTCCCTCGCCCAGCTCGGCGCTGATCGCGGCCAGGAAGGAGCGCTGGTAGGCCCGGTGGCCGGCGGTCTCGCGGCTGCGGATCGCGGGCACGTTGCCCGAGAGCCGGTAGCGCACCCGCGCCCGCTCGCCCTCGGCCAGGTAGTGGTCGAGGACCACGCGTGCCGCCTCGGTGACGCGTACGTCGAGGGGGTCAGTCTCGGCGAGCCGCTCCTCGACCTGCCCCAAGAGGCCCGAGTGGTCGGGGAGGACCGCGTCCTCCTTCGCGCGGAAGTGGCGGAAGAACGTCGTACGCCCGACTCCCGCGCGCTCGACGACGTCGTCGACGGTGGTCTCCTCGAATCCCTGCTCGTCGAAGAGCGAGAAGGCGGCGTCGACGATGCGGGCGCGGGTGGACATGGCGGTAGGACCGTCCTTGGGTCGAGGCGTGGCGGGGCTGTGGGCGGAGCTGTGGCTCGGGGCCCAGCGTAGGGGGCCGAGATTTCAGTTACCGGCCGGTACTGAGTACCGTTTCCCACGGTACTCAGTTCCAACGTCGGAAGGCAAGCGCATGCAGAAGGTCGGAGTCGTCGGTGGCGGCTTGATGGGGTCGGGCATCGCCGAGGTCAGCGCACGCGCAGGTCTCGACGTGATCGTGGTCGAGTCGAGCGCCGCTGCAGCGGAAGCCGCGAAGGGCCGCATGACGAAGTCCCTCGAGCGCGCCGAGAGCAAGGGCAAGATCGACTCGGCCGCCGACGTGCTCGCCAAGGTGCGCTTCGAGACCGACCTCGCCGTCATGGCCGACCGTGAGCTCGTGATCGAGGCGATCATCGAGGACGAGGAGATCAAGACCCAGCTCTTCCGTGACCTCGACAAGATCGTCGAGAGCCCCGACGCGATCCTCGCCTCCAACACCTCCTCGATCCCGATCATGAAGCTGGGCGTCGTCACCTCGCGCCCCGAGAAGGTCATCGGGATCCACTTCTTCAACCCGGTGCCCGTGCTCAAGCTCGTCGAGCTCGTGCCGTCGATCGTCACCGACCCGGACGTCACCGAGCAGGCCCGCGCCTTCGTCGAGGGCCAGCTCGGCAAGCAGGCCATCGACTGCCAGGACCGCGCCGGCTTCGTCGTCAACTCGCTCCTCATCCCGTTCGTCCTCTCGGCGATCCGGATGTTCGAGTCGGGCTTCGCCTCCGCCGAGGACATCGACCGCGGCATGGTGCTGGGTGCCGCCCACCCGCAGGGCCCGCTCGCCCTGGCCGACCTGATCGGTCTGGACACCACGAAGGCCGTCGCGGAGTCGCTGTACGCCGAGTTCAAGGAGCCCCTCTACTCGGCTCCGCCGCTGCTCAACCGCATGGTCGACGCCGGCCTGCTCGGCCGCAAGACCGGCCGCGGGTTCTACACGTACAACTGATCCACCGGCCCTCGGAACGGGGCCACGGTGGGGAGGCGGGTGTGGGGGCATGGTCCAGACTGGGGCCGTGCCCCCCACTGCTTCCACCACGCTCACCGACCTGCTCGCCCACCGTCACAGCGCCCGCGCCTTCACCGACCGTGAGGTCCCGCGGGAGGTCATCGACGACGTGCTCGCCAAGGCCCAGCGCTCGCCGTCGTGGTGCAACACCCAGCCGTGGCAGGTGCACGTGCTCTCCGGCGGGGCCCGGGACCGCTTCTCGAAGGCGCTCGTGGAGTCGGCGCTGGGGCAGGGGCAGGACGGGGAGCAGGGCTACGACCTGGGCACGCCCACCTACACCGGCGTGCACGCCGAGCGTCGCCGCGAGTCCGGCTACGCGCTCTACGCCGCGCTCGGGATCGAGCGCAGCGACCGCGAGGCGCGGTTCCTGCAGTCCGCCAAGAACCTGGACTTCTTCGGCGCCCCCCACGTCCTGGTGCTGACCACCGACGCCGAGCTGGGGACGTACGGCGCCGTCGACGCCGGCGGCTGGCTCACCGTCCTGATGTTGCTGCTCGCTGAGGCCGGCGTCGGGTCGATCGCCCAGGGGGCCATCGCGATGTACTCCGACGTGGTGCGTGACTTCCTCGACCTCGGGGAGGACCGCCGCGTCGTCTGCGCGGTCTCCTTCGGCTATGAGGACGCCGAGGACCCCGTCAACGCCTTCCGCACCTCGCGCGCGCCGATGGGTGAGGTCGTGCACCACCTCACCGACTGAGCGCCGGGCCACGCGTGCTGGCCGGGGGTGTGACTGGACCCACCCGTGACACCTCTCCTCCTGCGTGGCGCCTCGCTGTAACGTCACTGTGCTGTCCGCCGACCCCAAGGAGCCCTGCATGTCCACCGACCGCATCGTCGTCGTCGACGGAGCCCGTACGCCGACCGGCAGCTTCGGCGGCGTCTTCAAGGACGTCCCCGGCTTCGAACTCGGTGCCGCCGCCACGGTCGAGGCACTGCGGCGCTCCGGAGTGGAGGGCTCCGACATCTCGGAGGTCGTCACCGGCTGCATCGGTCAGGTCGGCCCTGACGCCTACAACGCGCGGCGGGTCGCCATCGCCGCCGGACTGCCCGAGAGCGTGCCTGCCTTCACCGTCAACCGCCTCTGCGGCTCCGGCCTCCAGGCGATCTGGTCGGCCGCGCAGCAGATGCGCTGGAACGACCTCGACTTCACCGTGGCGGGCGGCAACGAGTCGATGTCGCGGATGCCGTTCTACGACTTCGGTGCCCGCAACGGCTACCGGCTGGGTGACCGTGGGCTCCAGGACGGCACCGTCCTGATGCTCACGGACCCGTTCAGCGGCATCCACATGGGCGTCACCGCCGAGAACGTCGCGGACAAGTACGGCGTCTCGCGCGCCGAGCAGGACGAGTTCGCCGCCGAGTCGCAGCGTCGCGCCGCCTCCGTCGAGGCGAAGGCTGCCTTCGCCGACGAGATCGTGCCCGTCGAGGTGAAGGGCCGCAAGCCGTTCACCGTCGAGGTCGACGAGCACCCCAAGCCCCAGACGACGGTCGAGACGCTCGCCGGCCTGCGCCCGGCCTTCCGCAAGGACGGCTCGGTCACCGCGGGCAACGCCTCGGGCATCAACGACGGCGCGGCCGCCGTCGTCCTGGCGCGTGAGTCGGCCGCCGCCGAGCGCGGACTGACGCCGCTGGTCGCCCTCGAGGCCGTCACCACCTTCGCGATGGACCCGGCGCTGATGGGCTACGCCCCCTGCGGTGCGATCAGTCAGCTGCTGGAGAAGGCCGGTCTCAAGGCGTCCGACGTCGACACGGTCGAGCTCAACGAGGCGTTCGCCTCGCAGGCCGTGGCGGTACGCCGCGACATGGGCTTCACGCCGGAGCAGGTCAACCCCTACGGCGGGGCCATCGCGCTGGGCCACCCGGTCGGCGCGACCGGTGCGATCCTCACCGTCCGCCTCGCCAAGGACATGGTGCGCCGTGACCTGGAGACGGGCATCGTGACCATGTGCATCGGTGGCGGCCAGGCGCTGGCGGCGCTCTTCCGCCGGGTCTGATTCCGCCCGGGCGACCGGCGCGCTGCACCGTCCGCACCCCAACAACGCGGCCCCTTCGAGTCACCTGGTGACCCCAAGGGGCCGCGTTGTGGTCGTCCTCGGCCCCCGTCCGTCGCCATACTGACCCCATGCCCGACCCCACGCTCGGACGCCTGCGCCTGGTCGCGCAGGGTCTGGTGACGCGCCCGTACGCCCGTCCCGTCGACGCCGTTGCCGCCTCGGTCGCGATGCAGGGACAGGACCTGCCCGGCGTGCTCGCCTCGGCCGCGCTGCGTACGACCTCGGGCCGGGTCGCGGACGTCGTCGCCGACCTCGACGCCGGCCGGCTCGTGCGCGGCTATCCCATGCGCGGCACCGTCTTCCTCCAGTCGGCGGACGACGTCACCTGGACGACCGAGCTCTGCGCCGCCCCCTCGTTGCGGGCGGCCGCCGCCCGCCGCCGCCAGCT
Organism: Nocardioides jishulii; assembly: GCF_006007965.1. Taxonomy (NCBI): domain Bacteria; kingdom Bacillati; phylum Actinomycetota; class Actinomycetes; order Propionibacteriales; family Nocardioidaceae; genus Nocardioides; species Nocardioides jishulii. The sequence continues at coordinate 558,882 of NZ_CP040748.1, forward strand.
GGAGCTGACCGACGCCGACCTCGACCGGGCCCGCGAGGTGTCGCTGGCCTTCCTCGCCGACGGCCCCCGTTCGCGGGCGGACCTCTTCGCGCGCTGGGACGCCGCCGGGCTCTCGCCGACCGGTGGTCGCGGCTACCACGCCCTCTTCGTGCTGCTGGGGGAGGTGACGCTGGTCTACGGCCCCTGGAACGGGACCGACCAAGACGTGGCGATCGCCCGGGAATGGCTGCCCGCCGGCGGGACCCTGGAGGCGCGCTTCAACTCCGACCGGGTGGCCGCCACCGCCGAGATGCTGCGCCGCTACCTGACCAGCCACGGCCCGGCGACGATCCGGGACTTCGCGTGGTGGACCAAGCTGGGACTCAAGGAGATCCGGGCCGCCCTGCCGTTGGTCGAGACCGACCTGGAGAGCGACGCTGCGAGCGATGCTGCGAGCGACGTCGCGAGTGCCACCGGTGAGCCGCGCTACTGGCGACCCGGACTGCTGGAGGAGGCCGCCGCGCTGGGACGTACGACCGCGGCCCCGCTGCTGCTGCCGGGCTTCGACGAGTGGGTCCTCGGCTATGCCGACCGTCTCTTCGCGATGACCGACGACGAGCACGCCGCGCTGGTGCCGGGCAACAACGGCGTCTTCAAGAAGTCGGTGGTCCGCAATGGACGGGTCGTCGGGACGTGGACCCGCAGCGGCCGGGCCGGTCAGCGCCGGCTCGAGCTGACGGAGTTCGCGCCCCACTCGCCACGCCAGCGGGCAACGTTGGAGCGGCTCTTCGCCGGCTATCCCTGGGTGAGCGCCTGACGGCGCTCGGTGGTCAGCTGCGCGCGGTCGCGACCGCCGCCATCTGGCGGCGGACGACGACGAACGTCTCCGGCTCGATGGTGACCTCGCCGTCGACCTCGCGGGCGTGCCGCTGGACCTCGTCGCCGAGGGCGATCGAGAGGCCGACGGTGAGGCGAGCCTCCGCGGCCCGGTCCGCCTCCGCCAGCTTGGCGTCCTCCGGGTGGGCCTCGAGCCACTTCTCGATCACCCTGACCAGCCCTTCGCGGCTCTCGTGGCTCGCCCAGGAGACGGCACTGGTCGTCCCCGGCTCCCGCAGGAAGAGCGCCAGCCGGCGCTGCGTGACGGTGTCCTCCGTCTGGCCGCGCACCGACTCCATGACGACCAGGGACGCACCCAGTACGAGGTCGTCGGAGTGCTCACCGAGGATCCGCCCGGTCAGGTCGGGGTCGTAGTCGAGCGGCGAGCCGAAGATCGCCTCCTCGAGCGAGGCGAAGTAGTTGAAGAACGTGCTGCGGGAGACCATCGCCTGCTCGCAGATCCGATCGACCGTGACGGCGCGGACACCCTCCTCGTAGGCGATGTCGACCGCCGCGCGCTCCATGGCGCGCCGCGACGCGCGCATCTTGCGCTCCCGGAGCCCTTCCGACATCTCTTCCCTTTCGCGAGATCGACCCTTGACCCTAGCAGCGGCCCCCTGGGTGACGCTGCCGTTGGGGCCGATTGCACGCCTGCGCACAGGAGCTCGTGGCCGCCGCCTCCTGGCCGCGGCGTGTGCTCGGCCTGGCGCCGTGCATGCACGACGCTTCGGCGCGCGCGATCGAGGAGAAACATCGGCGTTCCGCCCCCGACTGCTCTTCAACTCGGTAGAATATTAGATTGAAACCAAGGTTCGATCTAATTCATCCCAATGGATGGCCCCCGAAAGGCCCCGCATGCCCAGAGTGCTCGCCCGTTCATCCTTGGCGTCCCGCCACCCACTGCCCCGGGCTCGTGCCGCGTTCCCGCGCCGTCGGGCCCGCCTTGCCCTCCTCTCGGCAGCGGCGCTGGTCCTGGCAGCGGTGCCGCTGGCCGTCAACGCCGCCCCGGCCACGCAGCGCGTGGAGTTCGAGGTGAGCATCGGCGACGGCATCGATGCCGCCGCGCCGCTCGCCGGCGTCGAGGTGACCGTGCGCAAGACCTGGGAAGAGGAGCAGCCCGCCCTGGCGCGAGGCCTCACCGGTGCTGACGGCACCGTCACGCTGGAGGTGGCCGGGGAGCCCGCGGTGTACGTCGCCGACGCGGAGTGGCTCGGTGCCGCGGGAGACCTCGACCCCACGTGGGCGCGCGCGGAGTTCTTCTCCGAGCGCGACGGCGACCCCGTCGAGATCATGCTCTGGGGAAGCCACGGCTCGGTCTCGGGGACGATCGATGCCACCGTTGACGGCCAGGCCGGGCCCGACCTGGGTGGCGCGAACCTCGAGGTCACCAGCGGGGGAGTGACGGTGCAGCAGGTCGCCCTTGCCGCGGACGGGTCGTTCACCAGCACGGCGCTCCCGACGAGCTCTGAGGCGGACTACGGCGTGACCCTCGTGGCACCGGACGGCTACGAGCTCGCCGCCGAGCAGCCCGAGGCCAACGACGCCTTCGCCCTGCCGCAGAGCGACGGGGGACCCGCCTCGGTGGTCATCGACCGCCGCTTCGCCCTGGTGCCGACGCCGACGCCGACGCCGACGCCGACGCCGACTCCGACTCCGACCCCTACGCCGACCCCCACGTCGACGCCGACCCCCACGTCCACGCCGACCCCCACGTCCACGCCGACCCCGACGTCCACGCCGACCCCGACGTCCACGCCGACCCCTACACGTACGCCGACCCCGACGCCGACCCCGACGCCGACCCCGACGTCCACGCCGACCCCTACACGTACGCCGACCCCGACGTCCACGCCGACCCCCACGCCGACCCCGACGTCGACGCCGACCCCCACGACGCCGAGCGCTACCGCGTCCTCGACGCCCAGCGCCGGCGGCTATGTCTACATCCAGATGGGGACCGGCCGGATCCGTGTCGGTTCCGTGCTCACCGACACGGAGGATCCTGACGTCGCAGAGGTGATCGACGCCATCCTTCGGACCATGGCGGCCGTCCGGGGTGAGAACCAGGCACTTATCAACAAGTTGGGGCAGGTGATCGGCCTCGCCCAGCAACCCGTCGGTGGCGACGACCTCGGCGCGGGTGACGCGTCCGCGCCGATCGTCGGCGGACTTCCGGGTGTCTCCGTCGACTCGACCGCGATGGTGGGCTTCGACCTGGCCGCGCTCACCGAGGCCCTCCTGGCGGCCCTGGGCGACGACGACGACGTGACCCCCGAGCAGCGGGAGCGCCTGAAGAAGGCGATCGGGGCCGTGCAGCGGGGGAACCGGGCGCTCGAAGAGCTCCAGTCGGGCGGCAGCCAGACGGACCGCGGCCAGGGGTCCGATGACGCGCGGGAGCGTCGTGCGGACCTCGAGGCCGCCCAGGAGCGACTGCGAGAGGCCGCCCAGGAGCGACAGCGAGAGGCCGCCGAGCGTTTCCGGCGTGCCATGGAGGACAACCCGTCCGTGAGGGACGGGGCGATGGAGGACCTGCTGCGGCAGGCGCGCCAGTCGGGCAGCGTCAACGCCGTCATGCACTCCACCCCTGTGGCGCTCGGCAGCGTGGAGGTCGAGGACGGTGTCGTGAAGGGGGAGCTGGACCTGACCGGCGTCCCGGAGGGGGAGCACCGGTTGATCCTCGACTTCGCCGACGCCGGGGTGACCGTCGTCCACGACGTCACCGTCGAGTCCCCGGACGCGCCCGCGGCCGCCGACGCCTCTTCCGGGGCGGACGAGGACGGGGTCGGCAACCCCGCCCTGCTCGTCGTGATCGGGCTGCTGGTGCTCGGCGTCGCGGTCGGCGTGGGGGTCGTCGTGCTGCGGCGTGCGCGGGTCGCCTGAGCGGCAGCGCTCAGCAGGGCGTCTTTGAGCAGGGCGTCTTTGAGCAGGGCGTCATACGGTCGGTGCCTTCTGCGGCGCCGACCGTATGACGTCGCCGAGGGTCGCGAAGTCGAGCACCTCGTCGGCCACCTGCTCGAGCAGGGCCCGGTCGTGGGAGACGGCCAGCACCCCCAGCCCGGTCTCGGCGACCTCGTGGTCGAGGCGGTGCCACAGCACCGTCTGGGTGATGGCGTCCAGGCTGGCGGAGATCTCGTCGGCGACCAGGTACTTCGGCCCGGTCAGCAGGGCGCGCGCCAGGTTGACCCGCTGCAGCTCACCGCCGGAGACCTCGTGGGGGTAGCGGTCGAGCCAGGTGGGGGAGACCAGCCCGTGGTGGGCGTCCCACTCCGCCTCGACCCGGGCGCTCACCTGCGCCGCTGCTTCCCGACGGCTGCCGGGCAGCGCCTCGGCGAGCACGTCGCGGATCCGCCACCGCGGGTTCATCGCCCGCTCCGGGTGCTGCAGCACCAGCTGGACGGGACTCGGGCCGGCGTACGACGCCAACGGACGCCCGTCGACGGTCACCGTGCCGGAGGCCGGCGTACGCAACCCCGCGGCGACCGCGGCGAGCGTCGACTTGCCGGATCCGCTGGGCCCCTGCAGCCCGAGGACCCGTCCGGGGCGGAGCTGCAACGAGTGTCCGTGGAGCACCCACGGGGAGCGCCGCGAGTAGCGGTACGACAGGTCGTCGGCGACGAGCATCAGGCACCCACCGCGTCGAACGAACCGCCGGACCCGGCAAGCATCCCCGCGCCCACCCGCGTGTGGTCGTCGGGCATCCGGAACCCGTTGGCGGGCAGGGCCAGCCACAGCGCGCGGGTGTAGGGGTGGGCGAGCAGCTGTCCCGACCCGCTGAAGGCGGAGGCCGGGGCCTCGTCGAGGGTCCGGCCGCGGTCGACGACGACGACGCGGTCGGCCACGACCAGCGCCGCGGAGATCTCGTGGGTGATCAGCAGGACGCCGCGGCCGTCGTCGGCCATGCCGCGCAGCCGCTGGAGCACCGCCGTGACGCTCTCCGGCGCGAGGCCGGGCGTCGGCTCGTCGGCGATCACCAGGGCCGGGTCGCCCATGAGGGCGATGGCGGTCAGCACCCGGCGACCCATGCCGCCGGAGAGCTGGTGGGGGTGCAGGCGCAGCACGGAGGCGTCGAGCCCTTGGCGGGCCAGCGCGTCGGTGGCGACCTGTCGGGTGGCTGGGCGCGGGACCCCGGCCAGGCGGGCCGCCCGCCGCAGCTGTGCGCCGACGCTGGCGGTCGGGTCGAGGTGGGAGAGTGCCTGCGGCAGCAGGGCGACCTCTCGCCCGGCCAGGCGACAGCGCGCCGCGACGTCGACGTCCTCGCCCCGCCAGGCGATGCGGCCCTGCTCCGTGGCGTTGGGCGGCAGGAGCCCCAGGACGGCGTGGCCCAGCAGGCTCTTGCCCGCGCCCGAGGCGCCGACGAGGGCGACGACCTCACCGGCGCGGACGTCCAACGACATGTCCACGACGGCCTGCACCTCGCGTCGGCGCAGGCCCCGTTCGTACTGGGTGAAGGAGACCGCCAGGTGGCTGACCTCGAGGAGGGGCGCCGGGTCCGGAGCGGTGACGGTGGCGGGGCGGGGTCTGGTCACAGCTGGGCACTCCTCGGGTCGACGAGCAGGCGGAGGTCCTCACCGATCCGGTCGATCAGCTTGACGATGACCAGGAGGGCGAGGCCGGGCAGCGCCGCGAGCCACCAGTGGCCGGCGGAGAGGGAACGCATCGAGTCCGACAGCAGGATCCCGATGGCGGGCTGGCCGGGGTCGATGCCCAGACCCAGGAACGACAGCGCCGCCTCGTGCAGGATCGCGTGGGGAAACATCAGCACGACGCCCACCGAGAAGTGGGGGACCAGGTGCGGAGCCAGGTGGTGGCGTGCCACGTGGGTGCGGCTGTGTCCGAGGGACCGGGAGAGGGCCACGTAGTCGGCCCCGGTGGTCTCGCGCGCCTTCGACACCAGGACGCGCGTCAGGCGCGGCCAGTGCGTCAGGCCGACGGCCAGGATCACCGCCTGGGTCCCGCCGCCGAGCGCGAAGGCGAGCAGGATCAGCAGCACCAGGTGGGGCAGGGCGAGGAAGAGGTCGACGAGCCAGTTGACGGCGGCGGAGGCCCACCGGCCACCGACGGTCGCGACGAGCGCCAGGACGAGCGCGATCGCTCCGGACATCAGGGCGGCGACGGTGCCGACGACGAGGCTCAGGCGCAGGCCGACGAGCGTGCGCCGGAAGAGGTCGCGGCCATAGGCGTCGGTGCCGAACAGGTGGTCGAGCGACGGCGGTTGGTGGCGCTGCGCGAGGTCGGTCACCGCTGCCGGGCCGGTCGCGAGCGTGCCTGCGACGGCGACCGCGACGACGACGAGCAGGGCGAGCGCCAGGCTCACGGTCGTACGCGTGCGGCGGTCGCGCCAGCGCGGGCCGGCGGTCGCGAGGGGCGGGGCATGCGTGGTGGTGCTCACCTGACCCCCTCCCTCGCGTGCGGGGCGACGGCGCGGTGCGTCAGGTCGCCGAGGGAGTTGCCGAGGAAGACCAGCAGCGCGGTGAAGAGGGCGACGCCCATGAGAAGGGGGACGTCCTGACGCAGGGCGGCGGTCGTGGTGGCCTGCCCCAGCCCGGGATAGGTGAAGACCTGCTCGGCCAGCACCGCCCCGCCGATCAGCTCGCCGATCGAGGCGAACTGCAGCATGAGCGCGGGGCCGGCAGCGTTGCGTGCCACCCGGTGCAGCACCAGCCCCGTCCCCTTCTCCCCCTGTGAGCGGGCGAAGGTGACGTGGTCGCTGGACAGGACCTCGATGGTCGACTGGCGGGTGTGGAGCATGACTGGCGAGATGCCGATGACGCTGAGCGTCAGCGCCGGGAGCGCGAGGTGGTGCAGGCGCTCGAGCAGGGTGACCTCACCGGGCAGTGAGCCGATGGGGGCAGCGCAGCAGACCGGGGCCCACTGCAGCTGGACGGCGAAGACGTAGAGCAGCAGGAGGCCGATCCAGAAGGTCGGTGCGGAGGCAAGGGTGTAGGCCCACCAGGAGAGCACGCGGTCGAGCGGTCGGCCGTGGTGGACACCGGCGACGAGGCCCATGACGAAGCCGAGGACCCCGGAGAAGACCCAGGCCAGCGCCAGGAGCGCGAGGCTGGCGACGAAACGGTCGGCGATGACGTCGACCACCGGCTCACCGAAGACGACCGACGTGCCGAGGTCGCCCTGCACGACCTGGCCGGCCCAGGCGCCGAGCCGTTGCAACGGCGGGTCGTCCAGCCCCCATCGCTCGGCGATCTGGTCGCGCTGCTCGGCGCTGATGACCGCGGTGTCGGCGCCGACGTAGGCCTCGATCGGGTCGACCGGCGAGGCGGTCATCAGGACGAAGGTGCCCACTGCGACGGCCACCAGCAGGCTGACCAGACGGAAGAACCGTCCCGCCAGGGTGCCGAGGAGTCGGTGTCGGCCCGACCGCGACGCGTCCGTCGGCCCCGGCCCGGCGACGGGATCGGTCCCGAGGGGCTGGTCCGGGTGCGTGTCGACGGCGTCGGTCCTTGGGAGCAGGCTCACGAATCCCACCGCCGGACGGGCGGTCGTGACGCCCGGGGCGTACGGCGGTGGGACATGGGACTCCTTGTTGCCAACGATTGGCAATAAGAGTACGACCCGTGTGCCGCAGACGTGCGATGGGGAGGAGATATTGCTACATCACGCACCGAAAACCCTGTTCCGGAACCGCGCCGGGGACCCGTGCGCCGATCACCCAAGGGCGACGCTGACCTGAAGGGAGGGAGGGATGGCCAGCGTCGCCCGCTCAAGGGGTGAGCCGGAGGCGCACTCCTCGAGTGTGCCCCGCTGGCTGGTCCCGGGTCAGGGGTCGAAAGCCCCTGATTCGCAGCTTTCCTTCGCGACTCTTCCCTGTCGTCGTGCCGGCGCGGGGGTCGCGGCGAGCGTGCTCGCGTGGCCGCCCCGAGCGGCCCCTGCGGCCCCCCGCGTCGGCGCGGCAGCACGTGGCTGCCGCCTCCGCCGCCGTCGCGGCGAAGCTGAAGGCGTCGTTCGGCGCCGTGAGTCCCGAGGAGCCCCGCCCGACGCCGCCGCAGACCTGGGGGTGCGGCACGGCGGCGTCGGACGAAGCATCCTCGGGCTCCCCTGTGGCCCGAGGGCTGGTGGCTGTGGGGGCAGCACCTGGCTCGCGGTCGATGGGCGGAAGGGGTTCATGGTCCGGCCCCCCCGGCAGCGATGGCTGCCGACGGGGTCGGGGGTTCAGTGGCCTGCCGATCAACTTCTTCGAACGTACAGTCTTTGTCAAAGGTATGTCAAAGGTTATGTACAGTGTTTTTGTGGCCCCTCCCCACGGGGACGGGGCACGTCATGGGCGGACTGCAAGACTCACCGCAGCCTCATGGCTCGAACGATGTGCTCCGGGGCTGGAGGTGGGTCAGAATTGGGACCGTTCCGCGGCCCTTGGACGGGTCGGGACGGGCACGACGAGCAGGACCACAGGCACGACGAGCAGGGAGGGCTGCGCGCGGCGACCGGCTGGGCAGGCAACGCATGTACACGATCAAGCACGCCTCCGAGATGCTCGGGGTCAATGTCGCCACGCTGCGCGCGTGGGAGCGGCGCTACGGCATCGGCGCGCCCCACCGCACCGACGCCGGCTACCGCTTGTACGACGACGAGGCGTTGCGGGCGCTCAGCACCATGAACGCCTTCGTCCAGGAGGGGATGGCGCCGCGCCAGGCCGCCGAGGAGACGCGGCGTCGTCTGGCGGGCGAGGCGCCGGCCGACGGGTCGCTGGCTCCCGGCGTCAGCGAGGCAGGGCGCCTCAGTGGCACCGCCGAGGAGGCGACCGAACGACTGCTGGTCGCCGCCGAGCGGCTCGACGTCGCTGCGGTCTCCCGGCTCCTCGACGAGCGGTTCGCGATGGCTGGCCCCGAGGCCGTTGTGGACGACTGGCTGCTGCCCGCCATGCGCGCGCTCGGCCTGGCCTGGGCGTCGGGACGGGTGACCGTGGCTGGTGAGCACATGGTCGCGCACGCCGTCGTGCGGAAGCTGTCGGCAGCGTACGAGGCCGCTGGGGCGGAGGGCTCCGGGCCGCGCATCGTGGTGGGCCTGCCGCCGAAGAACCGTCATGAGATCGGCCTGCTCGGCTTCGCCGTGGCGGCGCGTCGGGCCGGCCTCGCCACCACCTACGTGGGCGCCGATCTTCCCGTCGCGGACTGGCTCGCCGCCGTCGAGGCACGCAGCCCGGTTGCGGTCGTGCTGGCCGCCAGCATGACCCGTGACCTCGGGCACCTCGGTGCCGTGGTCGACGCGCTGGGTGCGGCCCACCCCGACCTCCTCGTCGCCGTCGGCGGGGCGCTCCAGGACCGTGCGCCGGAGTCGTGCCTGCGGCTGGGCCACCGCGTCGGCGACGCCGCCCGCGAGCTCGCCGGCCGTCTCTCCGGCTAGTTCCGTGGGTGACCGGTCGTCGCGCCCCGCTGGGTCAGCAAGGGCGCGACGTAGGCGTCAACCCAGCGTCAGCGCGGCGACATGCGCAGGGCGCCGTCCATCCGCACGACCTCACCGTTGAGGTAGTCGTGGTCGATCAGCGACAGCGCGAGCTGGGCGTACTCCTCGGGGCGCCCGAGGCGCTGGGGGAAGGGGACCCCCGCGGCCAGCGACGCGCGGAACTCCTCCGAGACGGTGGCCAGCATCGGGGTCTCGATGATGCCGGGCGCGATCGTCAGGACGCGGATGCCGTACTGCGCGAGGTCGCGGGCGGCGGGGAGGTTGAGGCCGACGATGCCGCCCTTGGAGGCGGAGTAGGCGGCTTGGCCGACCTGCCCGTCGTAGGCGGCGATCGAGGCGGTGTTGATGATGACGCCGCGCTGGCCGTGCTCGAGCGCCTCGGTGGCGGCGACCTTCTCCGCAGCCAGGGTCATCACGTTGAAGGAGCCGATGAGGTTGACCTGCACGATCTTGGCGAAGAGCGCCAGGTCGTGGGGGCCCTTGCGGCTGAGGATGCGCGCCGACGGGCCGATGCCCGCGCAGTTGACGACCGTACGCAGCGGCACTCCCGCGCCGGCGGCGGCGTCGACCGCGCCCTGGACCTGCTCGGGGTCGGTCACGTCGACGCCGACGTAGGAGACGCCCTCGACGACCGGGGCGTTCTCGATCGCGGCCGGGAGGTCGAACGCGAAGACCGTCGCGCCTCGCTCGGCGAGGGCGGCGGCGGTCGCGGCGCCGAGGCCGGAGGCTCCGCCGGTGACGATCGCGGCGGTGTCATGGACCTGCATGGTGGTTCCTTCTTCTGTCGGGCTGCCGGGAGTTCCCCGGCGCGAGCTGCCGGGGTGTGCCGGCGTGAACGGTGTGGCTTGGGAGGCGTACGTCGTGGGGCTCAGGCCCCCGGGCCGGTGATCGCGCCGCCCGGCGAGCGGTCGAGGGAGCGGCTGATCACCATGCGCTGGATCTGGTTGGTGCCCTCGAAGATCTGCATGACCTTGGCCTCGCGCATGTAGCGCTCGACGGGGAAGTCCCGGGTGTAGCCGGCGCCGCCGAAGACCTGCACGGCGTCGGTGGTCACCTTCATCGCGCTGTCGGTGGCGGTCATCTTGGCGATGCTCGCCTCGCGGCTGAAGTCGAGGCCGGCGTCCTTGAGGCGTGCCGCGTGCAACGTCATGGCCCGGGCCGTCTGGACCGCGGCCTCCATGTCGGCCAGCACGAAGGCGAGGCCCTGGTGGTCGATGATCCGCTGGCCGAAGGTCTCGCGCTCCTGGGCGTAGGCGACCGCCTGGTCGAGGGCTCCCTGGGCGAGGCCCGTGGCCACCGCCGCGATCCCGAGGCGACCTGAGTCGAGGCCCGCCAGCGCGATGCGCAGGCCCTCGCCCTCGGCGCCGAGCCGGCGCTCGACGGGCACGCGTACGTCGGTGAGGACCATGGTGGCCGTGGTCGAGCCGGTCAGCCCCATCTTCTTCTCGGGGTGGTCGGCGCGCAGGCCGGGGGCGTCGGCTGGCACCAGGAAGCAGGAGATGTCGTTGCGCCCGTCGCCGGTGCGGGCCATCACCTTGTAGAAGTCGGCCTCGCCGCCGTGCGTGGTCCACGCCTTCGCCCCGTTGAGGACGTACTCGTCGCCCTCGCGCCGGGCGGTGGTCCGCATCGCGGCGGGGTCGGAGCCGGCGTGCGCCTCGGAGAGGCAGTAGGCGCCGAGCAGCTCGCCGCCCAGCATGTCGGGCAGCCAGCGCTGCTTCTGCTCGTCGGTGCCGAAGGTGGCCAGTCCGAAGCAGGACAGCGCGTGCACGCTGACGCCCACGCCGACCGACGACCAGACGGAGCCGATCTCCTCCAGCACCTGGAGGTAGACCTCGTACGGCTGCCCGCCGCCGCCGAGCTCCTCGGGGTAGGGCAGTCCGAGCACCCCCATGGCGCCGAGGGTGCGGAAGATGTCGCGCGGGAAGGTCTCGGTGGCCTCCGCCTGCGCGGAGCGGGGGAGCAGCTCCTGGGTCGCGACCTGGCGTACGAGCGCGAGCAGGTCGCGGGCCTCCTCGGTGGGAAGGATCCGGCGTGCGGGCATGGCGTCTCCTGGGCGTGGTGTGTCAGTCAGGCGCCGACCGACCGGGCCACTGTAACGACAGCCCTCAGCGGGTCTGCGGCCTCCCACGAGGCCCGGGGGAGGGGGTCCCCGTCGTACGCCTGTCCCGAGCCGGTGCGAGCGTGGAATGCTGGGGCGCAGCTCCGTGTACCCTTTTGTCAGACGTTTTGTCCGGCGGGGAGCTCCGCGGGGCACCTACCCGTCGGACCTCCCGACGCGAGCGACAGGAGACACCCGTGAGCGACCTGACCGGCAAGACCATCGCCGTCCTCGGAGGCACCGGACCGCAGGGGCGTGGCCTCGCCCGGCGTTTCGCCACGGCCGGACTGAGCGTGGTCATCGGCTCGCGTGGGGCGGAGAAGGCCGAGCAGGTCGCCGCCGAGCTGGCGCAGGCCACCGGTGGCGCGGTCACGGGTGCCGCCAACGCCGACGCCGCAGCGGCGGGCGACGTCGTGCTGGTCGTCGTGCCGTGGGACGGCCACAAGGAGCTGCTCACCGACCTCAAGCCCGCCCTGGCCGGCAAGATCGTCGTCGACTGCGTCAACCCGCTGGGCTTCGACAAGCAGGGCCCCTTCGCGCTGCAGGTCGAGGAGGGCTCGGCGACGCAGCAGGCTGCCGCGATCCTCACCGACTCCACCGTGGTCGGCGCGTTCCACAACGTCAGTGCCGTCCTGCTGGAGGACCCCGAGGTCGAGACGATCGAGTGCGACGTCCTGGTGCTGGGTGACGAGCGCGAGGCCACCGACCTGGTGCAGGCGCTCGCCGACTCCATCCCCGGCATGCGGGGCGTCTACGGCGGCCGCCGTCGCAACGCCCACCAGGTCGAGGCCTTCACGGCCAACCTCATCGCGATGAACCGTCGCTACAAGGCCCACGCCGGCCTGCGGATCACCGACATCTGAGGAGTGAGCCGGAGGTACGCGGAGCGAAGCGAGGCGTGCCGGAGGCGAGCCCCGCAAGATGTCGGCTTGGGCAGAGACATCTGAGGAGTGAGCCGGAGGTACGCGGAGCGAAGCGAGGCGTGCCGGAGGCGAGCCCCGCAAGATGTCGGCTTGGGCAGAGACATCTGAGGCGAGCCCCGCAGGAGGTCGGTCAACGGGCACTGACATCTGAGGAACTCTCGCCCCGAGCGCCGCTGGCCACTAGGTTGGCGCTCGTGCGCAACGAATGGTTGGCAGTCTCGGCAGCGGCCCTGGTCATCGGCGCCACCGCGCTCTTCTTCGGAAGCCACCTGGCGCCGCGTCCCACCGGCGACGGACACATCATGCGACTGGTCCACGAGGACCCGTACGCGTGGACGACCTCTGCCGTCGTGCTGATGGTGGCCAGCATGGGGTTCCTCTTCGGCATCTCCAGCCTGACCTCCCTGATCCGTGGCCGCGGCGTCGTGCTCGGTCTGGTGGGGGTCTTCACGATCGCGTTCGCCGCCGTCGTGCTGGCCGGGTTCGCGATGCAGCTGGTGCTGATGCGTGGCCTGAGCGTGGAGGGCGGCGTGACCGGCGAGCAGATGGCGGCCGCGATGCGCGACCCGCTGCAGCAGGGGATGCTGAAGGTCGGCTTCGGGGCCTTCTACGTCGGTGAGATTGCGCTCGCCTGGGCCTTCGTGCGGTCCGGTACCACGCCCCGCTGGGTTCCCGCCCTCTTCCTCCTGCACGTCCTCGCGGTGGTCGTCGCCGTCGTCGGAAAGGTGGGCTTCCTCGAGGACCTGCCGTCGATCCTCATGGTCGCGGCCTTCGTGGGAGCGGCGATCTGCGCCAACCGGGACGACGTCTCGGTGCAGCGCTCCCCGCGTACGCCGGTGGGCTGACGCCCTGCGTCCGTCGTCGCCGTCCGCTAACGTCGGCGCCATGGGGCACCGCATCTTCACCACGGCCTTCTCCTCCGTCTACCCGCACTACGTGACGAAGGTCGAGAGGAAGGGCCGCACGGTCGCCGAGCTGCACGAGGTGATCGAGTGGCTGACCGGATTCGACGACGCCGCGCTGGCCGAGCACCTGGCTACCGGGACCACGTTCGAGCAGTTCTTCGCGGCCGCTGACCTCAACCCTCACGCCGAGCTCATCACCGGCAGCATCTGCGGGGTGAAGATCACCGAGATCGAGGACCCGTTGATGAAGCGGATCCGGTTCCTCGACAAGCTGGTCGACGAGCTGGCCCAGGGCCGACCGATGGATAAGGTGCTCCGGGGCTGAGACCCCGTGCGCGGCTGCCCGACCGGTCTGCTGCACTTCTCCCCATGGATCTGGGACTTCTGGGCGCCGGCGCGCTCGTGACCGGCGGCAACCGCGGCATCGGCCGGGCGACGGCAGCCGCCCTCACGCAGGAGGGCGCGCACGTGGTGCTCCTCGGCCGTGACGAGGCTTCGCTGGCGCAGGCCGTCGAGGAGACGGGGGCCGTGGGCCACGTCGTCGCCGACACCACCGACGACGCGACGGTGCGGGCTGCCGTGGCCGCTGCGGTGCAGAGGCTGGGCCGTCTCGACGTGGTCGTCAACTGCGCCGCCCCCCGGGCGGTGTCCGGTGCACCGACAGGCCTGGAGGAGCTGGACGAGGCCGACGTGCTCACCCACGTCGACACCAAGGTGCTCGGCTACCTCCGGGTGGTCCGCGCCGCCGCCCCCCACCTACGCGAGCGTGGGGGACAGGTCGTCAACATCTCCGGCACCAACGCGCGCGTCACCGGCAACGTGGGCGGCTCGATCCGCAACATCGGCGTCGTCGCGCTGACGAAGAATCTGGCCGACGAGCTCGGGCCCGACGGCGTGAGCGTCGTCTGCGTGCACCCGGGCCTGACCGTCACCGAGCGCAACGCCGGCGACGCCGCGTACGCGGAGCAGGCCGCCGCCTCGAACGCCCTGGGCGTGGCGCAGACCGCGGCCGACGTGGCGGCCCTGGTCACCTTCCTGGCCTCCCCGCTGGGTCGCGTGGCCAACGGCGCGGTGGTGACGGCCGACGGCGGCCGGCCAGGACACATCTGGGCCTGACTTCTGCTGTCCGGCTTCTGAGTGACCCGACTTCCGCGATTCTGCCCACGAGCGAGGACGCTCCGGCGTAGCGTCGTGAGTACCACTCGACACAGGAGTCACCATGCGTTACCTCGACCTGCCGGAGCCGACGCGACTGTCGCTGCTGCGCGGATTCGTGGAGCGTTCGTGGCACGCCCCCGGCCTCACTGCTGAGGAGTCGGCGATGATCCACGCGCGCATCTCCGAGCCGCAGGCCTACGAGGACGGTCTCCGTCTTCGTGCGGTGGTCGACGCGATCAACAGCGCCGTCGACTTCGACGCGCTCAACGCGGCCGAGCGCGCCTACGACGACGTGGCCACCGAGCTCAACCAGCGGTACGGCGACGGCGTCGTGGCGCTGAGCACCGGCGCCGAGGAGCTCGGCATCCGGGGCTTCCGGGGCCAGGGCTTCGAGACCCGCTCCAGCGTGCTCGTCGGCGAGGAGCTCGTCGCGAGCTGAGGCAGCAGCCCTCTCAGCCCTCTCAGGCCCCGGCGCCCACGGGGCGCCAGTCGTCGGGCGGGTCCTCGCCCACGCGACCGTCCACCGCCTCGCGCAGCAGGTCGGCGTGGCCGGTGTGGCGTCCGTACTCCTCGACCAGGTCACAGACCAGGCGCCGCAGGCTCGCATGCTGGCCGCTTTCGTTCTCCTCGGCCGTCAGCTGGTCGAGGCCGCCGTCGTCGATCGCGGCACGCAGCCGGGTGCGCGACGCAGTGACGGACTCGTCGTAGAGCGCGTACAGCTCCGCGGGGGAGTCTTCCCCGGCAGACCTCAGGTCCCAGTCGGGGGTGGACTCCCAGTCGGCCGTGTTCCACGGTGGGCCCGGATCGCCGCGGAACGCCTTCCACGTGAACTGGATGGCCTCCACCGCGGCGAGGTGCTTCAGCAGGCCGCCGAGCGTGAGGCTCGAGGCGCCGACCGTGGCGGAGAGTCCCGCTGCGTCGAGCCCGTCGGCCTTCCACCGGAAAGTCCATCTGAGCCGGTCCAGCATGCCGAGCAGGTGCTCCACCTCGCTGCCGGCCAGCGGTGGCTCCCAGGGCGGGGTCGGTGAGTCGGGACTCATGTTTCTCACGGTAGGCCGGGCGCGCGGGGTCGCACCAGTGCCAGTTCTCGGTAGCTCAGGCGTTGTCGAGCGACGTCGGGACCCGGTCCCGCAGCCAGGTGGTCGTGCCCGGCGCCAGGCCCTTGAGCTTCGGCCGCTCGAGCACGGGCGAGACGATGAGCGCCGCGTCCTCGTCCTCCAACGACCACTTCAGGCCGTGGTAGACCCGCGACAGCGACTCCGTGCTCTCGACCAGGATCAGGCCCGGCCCGGCGGCACGGAGCTCCGTCCACGGTCCCTCGAGCCCCGCGACGTCGGCCTCGGGGGGCGGGTCGGACGTCCAAGCGAGGAAGACGGTCATGCCGACATCTTGCCGGGAAGACCCTTGCGGGGCCGCACCTCCCGGTCGAAGATCGGGGGACCGCCCGCCTGCCCGCGGGGTCTCTCGGAGGAGGACGCATGTCGCACCACGTCACCACCTCACCGCCACCCACTCCGGAACGTCGTCGGGCCTCGCCGGTCTCGATCGCGGTCTGGGTGGCGGTTGCCCTCGTCGGCGCCGTCTGCTGGACCGTGCTGGCACTCCAGCGCGGCGAGGAGGTCTCCGCGCTGTGGATCCTCTTCGCGGCCCTGGCGTCGTACGCCATCGCGTACCGCTTCTACGCCCGCTGGATCGCGCGGCGCGTGCTGGAGGTCGACGCGACCCGCGCGACCCCGGCCGAACGCCTGGAGAACGGCCGCGACTTCGACGTCACCGACCGCCGGGTGCTCTTCGGCCACCACTTCGCCGCGATCGCCGGCGCCGGTCCGCTGGTGGGCCCCGTGCTCGCCGCGCAGATGGGCTACCTGCCCGGCACGATCTGGATCATCGTCGGCGTCATCTTCGCCGGGGCCGTGCAGGACATGGTGGTGCTCTTCTTCTCCATGCGCCGCGACGGCAAGAGCCTGGGTCAGATGGTGCGCGAGGAGATCGGCGTCGTCGGCGGCATCGCCGCCCTGATCGCCGTCTTCGCGATCATGATCATCATCCTGGCGGTGCTGGCCCTCGTCGTGGTCAACGCGTTGGCCGAGTCGCCGTGGGGTGTCTTCTCGATCGGGCTCACCATCCCGATCGCCCTCTTCATGGGCTTCTACCTGCGGGTGCTGCGGCCGGGCCGGGTCATGGAGGTCACCGCGATCGGCGTGGTGCTGCTGCTGCTCGCGATCATCGGCGGTGGCTACGTCGACGACTGGGGCTGGGCCGACGCGCTGACCCTCTCGAAGGAGCAGCTGACGCTCGGCCTGGTGATCTACGGGTTCATCGCCTCGATCCTTCCGGTCTGGATGCTGCTCACCCCGCGCGACTACCTGTCGACCTTCATGAAGGTGGGGGTGATCGTGCTGCTCGCGGTGGGCCTCGTGCTCGCCGCGCCGACCCTGCAGAACGAGGCGGTCAGCTCCTTCGCGATCGACGGCGACGGCCCGGTCTTCGCGGGCAAGCTCTTCCCGTTCGTCTTCATCACGATCGCCTGCGGGGCACTGTCCGGCTTCCACGCCCTGATCTCGTCGGGCACGACGCCGAAGATGGTCGCCAAGGAGCCCCAGGTGGTGATGATCGGCTACGGAGGCATGCTCATGGAGTCGTTCGTCGCCATCTCCGCGCTGATCGCGGCCAGCGTCATCGACCCCGGCCTCTACTTCGCGATCAACTCGCCCGCCGGGGCCACCGGCCTCGACGCTGGCACCGCCTCGGAGTTCGTCGCGAGCCTGGGCTTCACCATCAGCCCGGCTGACCTGCAGGCGGCCGCCGCATCGGTGGAGGAGGGGACGCTGATCTCGCGCACCGGTGGCGCACCGACCCTGGCCTTCGGCATGTCCCAGGTCTTCACCGAGGCGTTCGGGGGCGGCCTGGCGGCGTTCTGGTACCACTTCGCGATCATGTTCGAGGCGCTCTTCATCCTCACCGCCGTCGACGCCGGCACCCGCGTGGGCCGCTTCATGCTGCAGGACACGATCGGCAACGTCTGGCCGAAGTACGGCGACCTCGCCTGGCTCCCGGCCTCGTGGTCGGCGAGCGCGGTGGTGGTCGGCCTCTGGGGCTACATGCTCTACGTCGGGGTGACCGACCCGCTGGGCGGCATCAACCAGCTCTTCCCGCTCTTCGGCATCGCCAACCAGCTGCTCGCGGCCATCGCGCTGACGCTCTGCGTGACCCTGCTGATCAAGCACGGCAAGGCGAAGTACGCGTGGGTGCCGGGTGTCGGACTGGTTTGGGACCTCATCGTCACGATGACGGCGAGCTGGCAGAAGGTCTTCTCCGACAACCCGGCGATCGGCTACTTCGCCCAGCGCAGCCGTTACGCCGACGCCCAAGAGGCCGGTGACCTGCTCGCCCCCGCGACCGACCAGGGGCAGATGGACCAGATCATCTTCAACTCCACCCTCAACGGAACCCTCCAGGCGCTGTTCGCGATCCTCGTGGTCATCGTCGTGCTCAACGCCCTGTGGATCTGGGTCAAGGGGGTACGGGCCGGTGGCCTGCCCACCACGGAGGTACCGAAGGTCGAGTCGCGGATCGTGGCTCCGGCGGACTTCTTCGCGACCGCGGAGGAGAAGGCGGAGCTGGCCCGCTGGCAGGCCGAGCAGCGGGAGCTGCGCGACGCCGACCGGGGCGCGAAGAGCGGGAGCGGGGCCGAGCGGTGAGTGGGGGCGAGGGCGGGGGCGGGCAGCGTACTCCTGTGCTCGACCGCGTACGCCGCACCGGGCGCGGGCTGTGGTGGTACCTGCGCCAGGCCACGGGGGAGGCGAAGTGGGACGACTACCTCGCCCGGTGCCGGGCCGAGGGTCGAGAACCGATGTCACGCCGGGAGTTCGAGCGGCACCGCGACCAGCACCGGGAGGAGTCCGCGCGCCACAGCTGTTGCTGACGTCGCAGCGTGGGACCACCGACGTAGGGGTTTCGTGCCGGCAGGCCGAGCCCTAGCGTGCAGGCATGACCTCCTACGTCTCGCACACCTCGTTCGACTGTGCCAACGCCTACGCTCTCTCGCAGTGGTGGCAGCAGATGCTCGGCTACGTCGACGACAGGGAGGATCCCAGCGCCCCGGGTGACGAGGAGTGCTCGATCCACGACCCCGAGACCGGGCACACCCTCTGGTTCCTGGAGGTCCCTGAGTCCAAGCAGGTCAAGAACCGTCTCCACCTCGACCTGCGCCCGCGCGAGCGCACCCAGGACGCCGAGGTGGAGTGGGCGCTGGGCATCGGGGCGACGCAGGTGGCCGACCTGCGCGGGGAGTACGGCCCCGGCACGGGATGGGTCGTGCTGGCCGACCCGGAGGGCAACGAGTTCTGCATCCTGCGCAGTGAGCACGAGGTGCGCGAGGTCGAGGGCGAGTGACGCTGCCCCGCGCGGCTCAGTCGCGCACGATGCGCCGGACGAGGTCGATCCAGCCGGCCTTGATCCGCTCGACGGTGAAGCCGTCGCGGCGGGTCTGCTGCTCGAGCACGTGCACCTCGAAGGGGGCCATCAGCGCGGTCGCGAGCAGCGGGAGGTCGCCGCGCACGCCCAGCTGTTCCAGCAGGTGCCGCAGATGGCTGACGGCGAAGACGTACGGCGGCTGCGAGCGTCCGCTGGGGCCGCCGGTCGCGTGACGGATCAGGTCGAGGTTGGCCAGCGTCGTCTCGAGCCGTGAGGGGCCGAAGGCGAGCAGCCGCTCCATCGGGTCGGCGTCGGGGCCCAACGGGGGTGGGCCGAAGAGGATCGCCGCCTGCCACGCCGACTCGGAGTGGTCGAGGAGTGCGGCCATCAGGCCCTGACGTGAGTCGAAGCGACGAAAGACCGTGCCCTTGCCGACGCCGGCCTCCGCGGCGACCGCGTCCATGGTGACCGCGTCGATGCCGTCGCGGGCGATGAGCCGCTGCGCCGCCTCGAGGATCGCCACCCGGTTGCGGGCCGCGTCGCTGCGCTCGACCGGGCGTCCGCCGAGGATCGGCAGCAGGGGGCGGTCGTCGGTCACGCGGCCACTCTACGGAGAAGTGGCCGCGGCACTGCGGGGAATACAACCGGACTGCGGTCCGTTTATCCCTCGACCGCTCCACCCGATCTGAGGAGAAACCCCCATGTCCACCTCCCGTGTCGCCGTACTCGTCGGCAGCCTTCGCGCCGACTCCCTCAACCGCAAGCTCGCCCAGAAGCTGCAGGACCAGGCGCCGGAGGGCGTCACCGTCGAGATCGTCGAGGGGCTGGAGTCCCTGCCGTTCTACAACGAGGACATCGACGGCGACTCCGTCCCCGAGGCCGCCGCTCACGTACGTCGTCAGGTCGAGGCCGCCGACCGCGTCCTCGCCGTGACGCCCGAGTACAACGGCACGATGCCTGCCGTGCTCAACAACGCCATCGACTGGCTCTCGCGTCCCTACGGCCAGGGCGCCCTGGTCGCCAAGCCCTTCGCCGTCGTCGGCACCACCCCCACGCCCTTCGGTGGCCAGTGGGCCCACGCCGACACCGCGCGCTCCGCCGGCATCGCCGGGGCAGTCGTCCTCGAGGACGCCACCGTGTCGCAGACCGGCATCGACGTCGACGTGCTGGGCGACCCCGAGGTCTTCGGTCGCCTCGAGGCCGCGCTGGTGAAGCTGGTCGAGCACGAGGTCGCTCCCTCGCCGGTGGCCTGAGCCACGACGTCGCGGGGGCCTGCTCCCAGACCCACTGGATCGCCCTCCCTCGCCGGGTCGCGCGGGAGGGCGACCTCGGGCCTGGGGGACATGTGGGCAGACGTTGCTAGCCTGCTGGAGATGCCCCATTCCGGATCCGACGACCCTGCCCTGCCCCACGACCGAGCCGCCGCCTCCTCGGGCGAACCCACCTACTGGGACCGGCTTGCCGCTGAGCTCCAGCGCCTGCGGCAGTCAGTCGGAAGCCCGTCGTACGCCGAGATCGCCCAGCGCATCACTCAGCGCCGGGTCGAGGCCGGGGTGCGGCTCGAGGCTGCGCGAGTGGCCCGGACGACCGTCTACGACGCCTTCCGGACGGGCCGCAAGCGGATGGACCTGGGCCTGCACCGCGAGATCGCGGCGGCGTTGGGCGCGACCACCGACGAGGTGGAGGAGTGGATGCGGCGAGCCCGTCATCCCCACACGCAGGACGAGGCCTCCGGACACTCCTCGAGCCAGACGTCGTCCGAGCCCCAGGTGCGAGAGCGGCGCGCTGAGCCCGAGCAGCGTGAGGAGAGCGAGGAGCGTGAGGAGAGCGAGGAGCTCGCCCCGACGACGGTGCTCCTGGTGATGATCGGTTGCGTGCTGCTCAACACGTTGGGCCGCGACCTCGTCACCATCCTCCACCTCCCGCTCTACCTCGACATGGTGGGCACGGCGGTCGCGGCCTTCACGCTGGGCGTGTGGCGGGGAGTGGCCGTCGCCGTGATCAGCAACCTGATCGGGGTCGCCGCCACTGGGCCGTCCTCGGTCGCCTTCGCGGCCGTCAACGCAGCCGGGGCGGTGGTGTGGGGCCTCGGAGCGCGGCGCCTGGCGATGGCCCGCACCCTGCCTCGGTTCCTGGGGCTCAACCTGCTCACGGCGCTGGCGTGCTCACTCGTCGCAGTGCCGATCCTGCTGGTGCGTTTCGCCGGGTCGGTCAGCCACGGGCAGGACGTGCTGACCGAGCGGTTGGTGACGCTGACCGATCAGTTCGCCTTCTCGGTCAGCGCCGCCAACCTCCTGACGTCGACGGGCGACAAGCTGCTCAGCGGCTTCATCGCTCTCGTCATCGTCTCGGCGCTGCCCCGCCCCCTACGGCGGGGCAGCGGTCTGGTGCTGGCCGACCCAGGCTCCACGTCCCCGGCGCGCGGAGCCTGACCCACCCAGGGCCTCGACCCAGACACACCAAGTCAAGGCGAGTTCGACGACCTTTTTTGCCCGTCCGGAGCACTCCGGACATTTCCCGGACACGGCCGGGGGTGAGGATGGGGTCATGAACGACAACTCCCGCCCGCGTCCACGCTGGTTCACCGAGACCAAGGACGGCCACTCGCAGTGGTACGTCGACCGTTTCCGCACGCTGGCCGCCGAGGGCGCCGACCTGCTGGGTGAGGCACGCTTCGTCGACGCGCTGGTCGAGCGCGGGTCGCGGATCCTCGACGCGGGGTGTGGGGCGGGTCGGATGGCCGGTGCGCTGGACGCGATGGGCCACACCGTCTGGGGACTCGACGCTGACCCGGTGCTCATCGAGGCCGCCGAGGCCGACCACCCCGGACCGACCTACGGGGTCGTCGACCTGAGCGAGCTGACCCTGGACGACGTGGGCGGCGAGCCGGTCGACCTGGTCGTCTGCGCTGGCAACGTCATGGTCTTCGTCGCTCCCGGCACGGAGCGTCAGGTGCTCGAGAACCTGTGCGCGGTCGTACGCCCCGGCGGACGCGTGGTCATCGGCTTCCGTCGCGACGAGGCCTACCCGTATCTGCAGTACGACGCCGACCTCGCCGCCCTGGCCGACGCCGGGGTGGCGCGAGTCGAACACCGCTTCGCGACGTGGCACATGGACCCGTTCACCGACGAGTCGGACTTCGCGGTGACCGTGCTGCGGGTCTCCTGAGCCCTCGTTCTCAACCCTCGACCGGGGCTCCGGGGCGTGCGAGTCTGGCGCGATGGACTTCGGTTTCGAGGGTGAGCTGGTGGAGTGGCGCGGACCGGCGCCCTACTACTTCGTCGACATCCCCGCGGAGCTGAGCGACGACATCAAGGCGGCCGCGAGCGGCGTGGAGTACTGGGGCCAGATTCCGGTCATGGCGCAGATCGACGACACGGAGTTCACCACCGCGCTCTTCCCGCGGGAGGGCCGCTACCTGCTGCCGGTCAAGGACGCCGTACGCACGCCCCTCGGCCTCGTCGTGGGCGAGGTGCTCGCGGTGGAGATGTCCGTGGGGCGGCGCTGAGGTTGAGGCAGTCCTCCTCGGGCTCGCGGGATGAGTAGGTGTGCGGATGCCCAGCGCACGGCGATCGCGCAGACTGACGCCGTGACCCACGACATCGCCGCCCCCACGCCCGCCTCTGACACGACTCCCTCCTCCCTCCGCCCGAGGTCCCGCGGCCTCCGGTCCGTGGCGCTCGCCGCAGGGGTTCTCGCCCTGGTCGCCGCCGCGGCCTGGTTCGCCTGGCTGGGCTGGGACCGGGAGTACTACGTGGTCGACGGGGAACAGCAGGGTCCCTACCGCGCGTGGCAGGTCGTCGGATGCGGCCTCACCATCGTCGTCGCCTCCGTCCTCGCTCAGTGGTGGACCCGCAGCGGCTGGGCGATCCCCTTGCTGGCCGCCGCCGCGACCGTCGGCTTCGCGATCCCCTGGGGCGTGGACGCGGCGATGACCGACGACAGCGGACTCTTCGTGGTCGGCCTGATCTTCCTCGTGGTGGGTGCGGGCGCCGGACTGACGGTGCTGCTGGCCGTGACGTACGCCGTCCAGCGCGCCACGGGTTCTCTCGCGCGTCGCAGCTGAGGGCAGATCCGGGAGTCCGGCCCCGGGAGTACGCCCGCGAACCGCTCAGGAGGGCGGAGAGTTCTCGGTTCCTCTGCGGGGTCCTGGCGCGCCGCCTAGCGTGAGCGGGGTGTCGGGGGATTCCATGCAGCTGTTGACGTGTCCACTCTGTCGCGGCGACGTCCGCGTCGGCTCCTCGGGGTGCCTCACCTGCAGCCTCACCATGGCTGACGTGGCTCGCCACCAGAGGCTCGCTGGGAGACGTTCCTTCGCGCGCTCGGCCGGGATGCGCCTGACGGGCCTGCTGCTGTACTCGGCCGCGGTGTTCTGGACCTGGTGGCAGCTGCGCGACGCGATGGTCTTCGTGGTTCCCGCTGCGGTGGGCGGCGGGTTGCTCCACGTGTGGCGAGGTCGTCCGTGGCTGGGGCTCGTCGTCTTCTGGCTCATGGTCGTGCTTCTGCCCATCCTGGTCGTGCCGGCCCTGGGTACAGGTTTCTGGGCGGACTTCCGTCAGGGCTGGGAGTGACGTCCCTACTTCTGGCGATGCTGGTCGAACACCTGTTCGAATAGGTTGGTCTCATCCACTCGGGAGGTGACCCATGCAGACCAGCCAGCACTCGTTGACCACACTGGTGGGTCTGCTGCGCGAGCAGGTGAAGTCGGTGGCCGACCTCAATCCGGTCTTCATGCCGACCGTCGACAAGGTCGACGTGCTGGGTGAGCTGGTGGCGCTGGAGTCGCAGGTGGCTGCGCTTCGGCTGCGCGTGATGGCCTCGGCTGGCGACGTGGCGGTGGAGTCCGGTGATCGCTCTGTGGCTGCGTGGCTCTCGCGGACGCAGCGCCTGCGCCGCAGTGACTGCGTCGCCGACGGCCGTCTTGCCGAGGCGCTGGACCGAGACCTGCCGGTGCTGTCGACGGCGCTGCGTGAGGCACGGGTCAACCTGGCCCAGGCGCGCGTGATTGCTGCCGCGGTGGGGGAGCTGCCTGACCGCGTCGGGGCCGAGGTGATCGCGAAGGCTGAGGCCGAGCTCGTACGTCTGGCTGCCGACCACGACCCCAAGGACCTGACGGTGCTGGGCCGGCGAATCCTGCAGATCGTCGACCCGGAACGGTTCGAGGACGAAGAGCGTCGACGCCTCCAGGGCGCGGAGCGGCAGGCGGCCCTGCGGCAGCGCTTGCGTTTGCGGGCGGTCGGTGACGGGCTCACCCGGATCTCCGGAGTGCTCCCGGACGCGGTGGCGGCGCGGTTGGCGACCTACCTGCACGCGTTCACCAACCCGCGGCTGGCCGAAGGCGCGGTCCGTGGCTCGGCCGACGACGCGGGAACGGCCGAGGGTGAGGAGCGTGGGTTCGGGCAGGCGGTGAACCGCCCGCGGCGCCTGGCCGAAGCGTTCGGTCAGCTCCTGGAGACCCTCGACCCGAAGCGACTGCCGATCCACGGTGGCGACGCGACGAACGTGACCGTCACGATCTCCCTGGACGCGCTGCGCGACGGTCTTGGAGTCGCGACGCTGGACAACGGCGTGCCCGGTGACGGGTTCGAGGCGATCACGGCTGCCCACGCGCGGCGTCTGGCGTGCAACGCCCGGATCATCCCAGCCGTCCTGGGCTCCGACTCCGAGGTGCTCGACCTGGGGCGTGCCTCCCGGCTCTTCACCAAGGCCCAGCGCCGAGCGCTGCTCCTGCGCGACAGGACCTGTCGGGCGGAAGGGTGCGACATCCCCGGGACCTGGTCTGAGGCCCACCACCTCAGGCCATGGCAGGGTGGCGGCGAAACGGATCTCCACAACGCGGTGCTGCTCTGCAGCCACCATCACCACCGCGTGCATGATCCCGGCTACGACCACCGGCGACTGGCCAGCGGCGACCTACGGTTCCACCGCAGGTCTTAGGGGCAGCGCCGATCCACTGTCGGGTTGGTCCCTCCCCAGCTGCCGCTCAGAGGGGTCCGTACGCCTCACTCACCTCTGCCTCGAGCTCCAACGTCTCCAGCACGGTGAGCAGCTGGCGCTCCTCGTAGCGGAAGTGTGACTCCATGATGGCCGCCAACCCTTCGAGGTGTTGGTGCAGGGCCGCCGGCCCTTCAGCCCTGTCGACCGCCGTCTGGAGCCCGCTGAGCAGGTGGTTGATCATCGAGTGGTCCTGCTCGAGGTGGCGCACGGTCTCGACCAGCTCAGGGTGCTGCGCCATGATCGCGGGGAAGAGGGTGCGGTCCTCGCCCTCGTGGTGCCCCGACAGCGCCGCGCAGAACCCGCGGCAGAAGAGCAGCAGGTCACGGGTGGCGACCGTGACGCTGCCACCGCTGTGGGCACCGTCAGCGACGGCGTCCGCCACGGCGTCGCGCGTCACTTCCAAGGCTTGTCGCAAGCGGTCGTGGACCTGCCTCATCTCGCGGCTCCAGGCCACGAAACGGGACCCGTCCTGCCGCAACTCCCCCTCAGCCACGTGAGGACGAAGGGAACGATCGACGCATCGTCGTGCTCCTTCGGTTCGGCGCCTCCATGCCTGACACGGACTGTCACCGGCACGCGACGCTGCCAGGAGCCTAGCGGCACCGGGTTGCTGCCAGGAGCCTAGCGGCGCCGGGTTGAGAAGTTCAGCCGGTGAGCTTGGCCTTCACGTAGGCCACGATCGCGTTGGCGTGACCGTGCCCCAGGCCGTGGTCGTCCTTCAACCAGGTCACGACCTCCATGTGGGGGTGGTGGTCGAGGCGGTCGGCGGCCAGGTCGAGCCACGCCTGCACCGGGCGTCCGTAGGCCTTCTCGATGCTCGGGAAGTACGACGCGGGCCCCTTCGGCTTCTCGCCGTCGGCGATGACGGGGGCCAGCACGCGGTGTTCGGTCATGCCATCACCGTAACGACACCTGGGCGTGGTCGGGAGCCCGAAGGCCTGTGGAAGACGAGCACGGACGAGGCCCTGATTCCCCTAGCGTCGCTGTCACGGAGACCCCGGCTCGGGACGAGGTCCGGGGCGAGAGACGAGGGAGACCGATGATGCGTCGGATCATGCGTGGGACGGCAGCGGCAGCACTGGTGGCAGTGCTGGGAACGACGGCGGTCGGTTGCTCCAGCGGCAAGCCGTCGAAGGGGGAGTTCCGCGACGCCATGGTGACCAACGCCAAGTCGGCGGGTTTCCTCACCGAGAACGGTGGCGACGAGCTCGATTGCATGGCGGACGAGTCCTACGACGACCTGTCGGACGAGATGCTGCGAGCCACGGTGGAGGAGGACTCCGACCACGAGCCGTCGGAGGCTGACAGGAAGGTCATCGCAGACGCCTCCAAGCTCTGCGCCGACCGGGCGATGGGCGCCGACGCGGAGCCTCTGGCGCCCTGACTCACCCCTGACGTACGACGAGGGCCCGCCCCCGCGAGTGCGGTGACGGGCCCTCGTACGAGGCAGGCAGATCAGCTCTTGGCGGCCTTGCGGGCGCGCGACGCGGTCTTGGCGCGCTCGCCGGCGTTCAGGACGACCTTGCGGATGCGGACGTGGTCGGGGGTGACCTCGACGCACTCGTCCTCGCGGCAGAACTCGAGCGACTGCTCCAGCGAGAGCTTCTTCGCCGGGATCAGCTTCTCGAAGTTGTCGCTCGTGGCCGAGCGGATGTTCGTCTGCTGCTTCTCCTTGGTGATGTTGACGTCCATGTCGTCGGCACGCGAGTTCTCGCCGACGATCATGCCCTCGTACACCTCGGTGGTGGGCTCCAGGAACATCGTGCCGCGCTCCTGCAGCGAGGTCATCGCGTACGCAGTGGCCGCACCCGCGCGGTCAGCGACCAGCGAGCCCGAGTTGCGCGAGCGGATCTCGCCAGCCCACGGGCCGTACTCCTCGAAGACGTGGGCAGCCATGCCGGTGCCGCGCGTGATGGTCATGAACTCGGTGCGGAAGCCGATCAGGCCACGGGCCGGGACGACGAACTCCATGCGGATCCAGCCGGTGCCGTGGTTGGTCATGCCCTCCATGCGGCCCTTGCGGTTGGCGAGGAGCTCGGTGATCGCGCCGAGGTACTCCTCGGGGGCGTCGATCGTGAGGCGCTCGATCGGCTCGTGGAGCTTGCCGTTGATCTCCTTGGTGACCACCTGCGGCTTGCCGACGGTGAGCTCGTAGCCCTCGCGGCGCATCTGCTCGACCAGGATGGCCAGCGCGAGCTCGCCTCGGCCCTGGACCTCCCAGGCGTCGGGACGCTCGGTCGGGAGGACGCGCAGCGACACGTTGCCGACGAGCTCGGCGTCGAGGCGGTCCTTGACCAGGCGCGCGGTCACCTTGGTGCCCTTGGTCTTGCCGGCCAGCGGGGAGGTGTTGGTGCCGATGGTCATCGAGATCGCGGGCTCGTCGACGGTGATCAGCGGCAGGGCCACCGGGTTCTCCGCGTCGGCCAGCGTCTCGCCGATCATGATGTCCGGGATGCCCGCGATGGCGACGATGTCGCCGGGGCCCGCCGTGGTGCCGGGGACGCGGTCGAGGCCCTCGGTCACCAGCAGCTCGGTGATCTTGACGTTCTTGACGGTGCCGTCGCTCTTCATCCAGGCCACGGTCTGACCCTTGTTGAGGGTGCCCTGGTGGATGCGCATGAGCGCGAGGCGGCCGAGGAACGGCGAGGAGTCCAGGTTGGTGACGTGGGCCTGGAGCGGGGCGCCCTCGGTGTAGGTCGGCGCCGGGATCGTCTCGAGGATCGTCTTGAACAGCGGCTCGAGGCTGTCGCCCTCGGGAAGGGTCGCGTTCTCGGGCTTCTCGAGCGAGGCGATGCCGGCCTTGCCGGAGGCGTACACGACGGGGAAGTCGAGCGCCTCGGAGGAGTGGCTGTCGTCGAGGAGGTCCATGAAGAGCTCGTACGTCTCGTCGACGACCTCGTCGATGCGGGCGTCGCCGCGGTCGACCTTGTTGACCACCAGGACGACCGGCATGTCGGCGTTGAGCGCCTTGCGCAGCACGAAGCGGGTCTGGGGGAGGGGGCCTTCGGAGGCGTCCACCAGCAGGACGATGCCGTCGACCATCGACAGGCCGCGCTCGACCTCGCCACCGAAGTCGGCGTGGCCGGGGGTGTCGATGATGTTGATCGTCATGCCCTCAGGCGCGCTGGGCCCGTGGTAGCGGACGGCCGTGTTCTTCGCGAGGATGGTGATGCCCTTCTCGCGCTCCAGGTCGCCGGAGTCCATGACGCGCTCGGCCACGTTCTCGGCCTCCCGCTCCGTGAAGGCGCCGGCCTGGCGGAGCATGGCATCGACGAGCGTGGTCTTGCCGTGGTCGACGTGGGCGACGATGGCGACGTTGCGCAGGTCGTTCCTGCGGAGGTCAGTCATGAGGTCGTGAGATCACTTCCGTTGTGGAGGGGTCCGGGCCAGCACCCCGTCGGGGCCGCCGGCGTCGGCGCACCACTCAGGCAGACCTGGGGCACACGTCCGGACGCGTAACCGTCATAGTCTACGGCCTACTGAGGCAAGGTTTTCCTTCCGTGCGCGTGTGCTACGTCTCGCCTAGGCTTTGCGGCATGAAGCTGACCCAGACTCTCGAAGACGCATTCAACGCCCAGATCACCCTGGAGTTCCACGCGTCGCTGGTCTACCGCCAGCTCGCCATCGAGATGGAGCTGCACGACCTTCCCGGCATGGCCGGCTGGCTGCGGGCCCAGGCGGACGAGGAGATCGTGCACGCCAACAAGTTCATCGACCACGTCGCCGCCCGCGACAACCACCCGAGCATCGGCTCGCTCGGCGCCCCGCAGGTGGACGCTGCGTCCGTGCGCGAGCTCTTCGAGGCCGCGCTGGCCCACGAGCAGAAGGTCTCGGAGTCGATCCGCGGGCTCTACCGCCTGGCCGAGTCGGAGGGCGACCTCGACAGCCGACCCCTGCTCAACTGGTTCATCGAGGAGCAGGTCGAGGAGGAGGCCACCGTCCGCGAGATCATCGGGCGCCTCCAGATGATCAACGACGACGGCCCCGGCCTCCTGCGCCTCGACGCCGAGCTGGCTTCCCGTCAGTCCGGCGGCACCGAGGCGGTCTGAGGCGTGCGGGCCAGGCTCGGCCGGCCGGACCTGGCCCGGTGGGCCCACCTGGCCGACGTCCCGGTCGCCGAGTCTGACTCGCCCCTGCGGGTGGCCTGGCTGGGGGTCAGCACGATCCACGTCGCCGACGGACGGTCGGCGCTGCTCACCGACGGGTTCTTCACCCGCCCGAGCCTGCTGAAGGTCGGCCTCGGCAGCTTCGCCCCCGACCCGGCCCGGATCGACGAGGCCCTGCTGCTCGCCGACATCGACCGCCTCGACGCGGTGCTGCCGGTGCACACCCACTACGACCACGTCATGGACTCCGCGACGGTCGCGATGCGTACGGGGGCTGTCGTCGTCGGCGGCTCCTCCGCCGCCCAGGTCGCCCGCGGCCACGGTGTGCCCGAGTCGCGCATCGTCGCCGCGACGCCGGGCGAGCCGCTGCGGCTGGGCGCCTTCGAGGTGACCCTCGTCGAGGGCAGCCACTGCCCACCGGACCGCTATCCCGGACGGATCGAGGCGCCCGTGCCACGACGGGCGGGCGTACGCGCGTACCGCTGCGGCGAGGCCTGGTCGACGCTCGTGCGGCACCTCCCGAGCGGGCGTCGGATGCTCATCCAGGGCAGCGCCGGCTGCGTGCCCGGGGCGCTGGAGGGCCACCGCGCGGAGGTGGCCTATCTGGGCGTGGGGCAGCTCGGCATCCAGGACGAGGCATACACCCAGACCTACTGGGACGAGACCGTCGGGCGCGTCGGCGCGAAGCGCGTGGTCGTCGTGCACCACGACGACTTCTTCTCACCGCTCACGGCGCCGATGCGGGCGCTGCCGTACGCCGGTGACGACCTCGGCGTTGACGATGGAGCGCCTCGGTCGCTACGCCGAGCGCGACGGCGTACGCCTCTCGTTCCCCACGCTGTGGCAGCGCAGCGACCCCTGGGCCTGATTCCTGGGCCTGATCCCTGGACCTGAGCTGCGGCAGTCAGGTGGCCGTCAGGCGAGCGCGCGGTCGAGCGCGGCCTTGACGTGCAGGGACGTCGAGGCGAAGACCGGGATCTCCACGTCGGACTGCTTGACCAGCAGCTCGAGCTCGGTGCACCCGAGGATCACGCCACCGACCCCGGCGTCCCACAGGGACTCGATGATCGCGATGACCTCGCGGCGCGAGGCGTCGTTGACCTTCCCGTGGACCAGCTCGTCGTAGATGATCCGGTCGAGGACGTCCTGCTGCTCCTCGGTGGGCACCCGGACGACCAGGCCGTGGGAGGCGATGCGGTCGGTGAAGAAGGTGCGCGAGGTCGAGAACTTCGTGCCGATCAGGCCGACCGACTCGAGTCGGTGCGCCTTGGCGGCCTCGGCGACCACGTCGGCCAGGTGCAGCACCGGCACGGAGACCGATGCCTGGACCTGCTCGGCGACCCGGTGGAAGGCGGTGGTGCACATGACGATGAACTCGGCGCCCGCACGCTCGACCGCCTGCGCGGCGCGGGAGAGGATGGCGGCCACACCGTCCCAGTCCTCGGCCTGCTGCAGCGCGGTGACCTCGGCGAAGTCGACCGACGCCATCACGCTCTTGGCCGAGGCCAACCCGCCGACACGCTCGGTGACGCCCTCGTTGAGCAGCTGGTAGTAGACGGAGCTGGATTCCCAGCTCATGCCGCCGATGAGTCCGATGATCTGCACGGCGACAGTCTGACAGGCGACGTCACGTCGTGGGGCGCTGGCCCCGGCGAGTCTCACCGCGAGCCGGGGCCCCGTCTCCCGGCCCCGTCTCCCGGCCCCGGCTCCCGGCCCCGTCTCCCGGCCGAGTCAGGTGCCGATCATCGCGCGCAGCGCCGCGACGTGTCCGCGATAGGCCTGGCGGCCGCTCCTCGTGAACGCGACCCACGTGCGTGTGCGGCGCTCGACCAGACCCTTGGAGACCTTGACGTAACCGGCGTCCTCCAAGGCCTTGACCTGCTTGCTCAGGACGGAGTCGGAGACCCCGAGGCTGTCGCGCAGCAGCGCGAACTCGGCCTGGTCGACCGTGTCGAGCGCGGCGCAGATCTGCAGTCGGTGCGGGGCGTGGACGAGGGCGTCGAACCGTGCCTCGGGTGCACTCACGACGTCTCCTCCGCCGGCTCCTCCGGGGTCAGGCTGCGGACCCATGCGGCGTCCCAGCGCGGCCCGACGACCGGCACGACCAGGAGGATCACGAGGGCGCCGACGACGCTGACGACGAGACTCTGGGTGAGCAGGGCCGCTGCCAGTGCGGCGACCATGACGCCGATGATCAGCCAGGCCATCCATGCGCCCTTCTCGCGCAGCGTGGCCATGGTCCAGGTGCCCGTGTGCCGGGAGTAGGACCGGACGGCCCAGGCCAGGGGGAGGATCGCGACGAGGGTCATGAAGAACCTGGTGCGACTGTCCAGGGGCTGCGCGAGGCAGAGGATCGCCGCTGCTGCGGCGACCTTCGTGTAGTAGTGCGGCGGGCTCCCGACCCGCGCCGCAACCTGGTGACGGGTGGTGCCGATCGCCTCGAGGGCGCGGGCAGCCTCGGCTGCGTCGACGTCGTGACGCTTCTCGTCCATGGATGTCTCCTCTGAGGGGTCCGCAGGTGCGGACGACTTTCCGTTGCGGAAAGTACACCACAGACTTTCCTGAATGGAAAGCGATTTCCGTTCAGGAAACTCCGTCAGTCCTGGGTGACGCGGTGCACCTTGTGGTTGGCGGCCTGGGCGCGCGGGCGCACGACGAGCTCGTCGATGTTGACGTGGGCCGGGAGGGAGGCGATCCACCGCACCGTCTCGGCGATGTCCTCGGCGACCAACGGGTCGGGGACGCCCTCGTAGACCGCGTCGGCCGCGGACTGGTCGCCGCCGTAGCGAACCAGCGAGAACTCGGGCGTGTGCACCATCCCGGGGGCGACCTCGGAGATGCGGACCGGCTCACCGCACAGCTCCAGACGCAGGGTCTGGGTCACCGCCTTGGCGCCGTGCTTGGCGGCGATGTAGCCCGCACCGTTCTCGTACACCACGCGACCGGCCACCGAGCCGATCGTCACGAGGAGTGCGTCGCCGCTGGCGCGCAACGCCGGGAGCAGCGCCTGGGTGACGCGCAGCAGGCCCACGACGTTGACGTCGAACATCTGCTGCCACTGCTCGGGGTCGGCCGACTCGACGGGGTCGTTGCCGAAGGCGCCACCGGCGTTGTTGACCAGCACGTGCACCACCGGGCCGCAGGCCTCGGCGAGCGCGGCGACGGAGTCGGCGTCGGTGACGTCGCACGTCACGGCCGTGCCTCCGATCTCGGCGGCGACCTGCGTGATCCGCTCCGCCCGGCGTGCGGCACACACCACGTGGAAGCCGTCACCGGCGAGGGCCCGGGCGGTCGCGGCGCCGATGCCGCTGCCGGCCCCGGTCACGACGGCGACGCGCTGACCGGACTCGACGACGCTGGACGGGACCGAGGTGGGGACGTTCGCAGGGGTCATGCGCGGCATTCTCCCACCAGCGATGGCAGGATCGACGCCCGTGACGATCATTGCGGCAGCAGACGGCTCAGCACTCGGCAACCCCGGACCGGCGGGGTGGGCGTGGTACGTCGACCCCACCCACTGGGCGTCGGGCGGCTGGCCCCACGGCACCAACAACATGGGCGAGCTGATGGCGGTGCTCGACCTGCTCCAGCAGACCGCCCACCTGGACGAGCCCCTGCACGTGATCTGCGACAGCAACTACGTCATCAACTCGATCACCAAGTGGATGGCCGGGTGGAAGCGCAAGGGCTGGAAGAAGGGTGACGGCAAGCCCGTCATGAACGTCGACCTGATGAAGGCGCTCGACGCCGCCATGCAGGGGCGCGAGGTCACCTTCGAGTGGGTCAAGGGCCACTCCGGCCACCCGCTCAACGAGGAGGCCGACGCCCTGGCCAACGCGGCGGCCGTGGCCCACAAGGAGGGGCGCACCCCCGAGGCCGGCCCCGGCTACCCCGATGCCGCCACTGACCACCCGGACGCCTCCGTCGGCCAGGTGGAGATCGAGGAGGACCTGTTCTCCCTGGCCGGGGAGGTCGTCGAGACCGTGACCGGCAGCTCGGGCCTCGCGGGTGGCGCGCCGGAGGACGCCGACCCGGACTCGGACGCAGGCGTCGACGCGGTCGAGGAGGTGCTGGCGTACGAACGTGCCCTGCTCTCCGACGAGGTCCGCAACGACCCGGTGAGCCTCGCGGCCCACCTGCACGCCGACTGGAGCCTGGTTGGCGACTCCGGGCGGGTCTGGAGCCGTCAGGACTGGCTCGAGCGTGTCTCGGCCGCCGGTCCGGTCGAGATGGAGGTGCTGCGGGCCGAGCAGGTGGACGACCACACCGTCCTGCTCGTGTGGCGCGGCCACGACGCCTCGGGGAGCGCCGTCCACAGCACCTGGTGGGTGCGCCCGGGCCGTCGGTGGGTGCAACGTTTCCACCACGTGTCGCACACCTCTGGTTAGAGTGAGTGACCCCCTCACGACCGAGACGTGGGGGAGACCGACGCGGCACGGCCCGCGCGGGGGCGGAGGGGCCCCCACGCGATGGTGCTCCCGCGGCCGTGCGCCGGTGCACGAGTGGAGGGAAGGACCATGACAGTTCGGCAGTTGGGTGGGGCGCTGGGCGCCCTGGGTGGTCTGGTGTGGATCCTGCGCTGGGTGGTCTCGCCCGGTGACGGGGCGGCAGACCTCATGAGATGGGCCGGGCTCGCGCTCGTGCTCCTGGGCCTCGTCTGCATCGGACTGACCCTGGTCAAGGGGTCGGCCCTGTGGCTCGACGCGATCGTCGGCTTCGCCGCACCCGCGCTCTTCTGGGCGGTCTACGAGGTGCTGCGTGGCGAGCTGGGCAACGCCTTCATCCTGCACGGCGTGCTGGGTGTGGTCTGCCTGCTCGTGGGCGCCCTGACCTGGGTGCGTGGGCGGCTGGTCTACGACGAGTACGAGGACGACCACGAGGACGAGGTGCACGTCTGACGCCTCGCGCGCGACTCCTTCGGTGCGCTGGGGAAGAATGGGAGGCCGGCCCCGGTTGATCCCGGTGAACCCCTGACCGGACGGAAGGACGTGGCGTGCACCGTGTCGCGATGATCAGCCTGCACACCTCGCCCCTGGACCAACCCGGGACCGGGGACGCCGGCGGGATGAACGTCTACGTCATCGAGCTCGCCCGCCGCCTCGCCCGCCAGGGCGTCGCGGTCGACATCTTCACCCGCGCCACCTCCTCGCGCCTGCCGGCCGTCGTCGAGGCAGGCGACGGGATCCTGGTGCGCCACGTCGCCGCCGGTCCCTTCGAGGGCCTCGACAAGCACGAGCTGCCGGGCCAGCTCTGCACCTTTGCCCGCGAGGTGCTGCGCGCCGAGGTGCTGCACCCCGTTGGCCACTACGACGTCGTCCACTCCCACTACTGGCTCTCGGGACAGGTCGGGGCGCTGGCACGCGACCGCTGGAACGTGCCGCTGGTCCACTCCATGCACACCATGGCGAAGGTCAAGAACGCCGCGCTCGCGCTCGGTGACAACCCCGAGCCGGCAGCCCGCGTGATCGGCGAGGAGCAGGTGGTCCAGGCGGCCGACCGGCTGATCGCCAACACCGCGCTCGAGGCCGACCAGCTCGTCAGCCTCTACGGCGCCGAGCCCGACCGCATCGACGTCGTGCCGCCGGGCGTCGACCTCCGCGTCTTCAGCCGCCGCGACCAGGCCGGCGTACGCCGTGAGCTCGGCCTCCCCGAGGACGCGGCGGTGCTGCTCTTCGCCGGACGTATCCAGCCGCTCAAGGCCCCGGACGTGCTGCTGCGCGCCGTGGCCGTGCTCCTCGAGCGTGACCCCTCGCTGCGGTCGCGGATCGTGGTGCCGGTGGTCGGCGGGCCGTCGGGCAGCGGACGCGACCACCCCGAGTCTCTCGCGGTCCTGGCCAGCGCGCTGGGCCTCGACGACGTCGTGCGGTTCGTCCCCCCGGTCAACCAGGTCGAGCTCGCCCGCTGGTACTCCGCAGCGACGCTCGTGGCGGTGCCCTCCCACAACGAGTCCTTCGGGCTGGTCGCGGTGGAGGCGCAGGCCTGCGGCACTCCTGTCGTGGCGGCTGCCGTCGGTGGCCTCACGACGGTCGTGCGTGACGGTGTGAGCGGCCTGCTGGTCGACACCCACGAGCCGGGTGACTGGGCCGAGGCCCTGCGTCGGATCGTCGTCGACGACTCGCTGCGTGCCCGCCTCGCCGCTGGTGCGGTCGAGCAGGCGTCGAGGTTTGCGTGGGAGCGGACCGCGGAACTCACCCTGCAGTCCTACGAGCGGGCCCGCTCGACGATGCGTATGGAGGTTTCCCTGTGACGGACGAGCTCGACGCCCCCCGGGCGGACCTCGACGAGGCTGCCGCGCAGGTCGTGCGTGAGCACCTGGCCGCCTCCGGCATCGACTACGACGAGGAGAAGCCCGGCGTCTTCTCCTTCGCCCTGCCGGGGGAACGCAAGCTGCAGACGCCCGTGCGCCTGGACGTCGGACCGCACGCGCTGGGTGTGCACGCCTTCGTGTGCCGCAACCCCGACGAGAACCACGCCCGGGTCTACCGCTGGCTGCTGGAGCGCAACCTGCGGATGTACGCCGTGGCGTTCGCCGTCGACGCCGACGGCGACATCTACCTCGACGCCCGGCTGCCGTTGTCGTCGGTGACCTCCGACGACCTCGACCGGTTGCTCGGCTCCGTCCTGACCTACGCCGACGAGTCCTTCAACCCGTTGCTCGAGCTCGGCTTCGCCACGTCGATCCGCAAGGAGTGGGAGTGGCGCCGGGCGAACAACCAGCCCACGGCCAACCTGGAGGCGTTCCGAGGGTGGCTGGAGTCGGGGGAGACGCCCCAGCCCCAGTGACTGCGTAGCCTTCAGTAGCGCAGTGACTCAGCGCGTCGCTGCGTCGGGCTCGGGCTCGAGTTGTGCGGCAGCCCGCGGCGTACGCCGTGCCAGCAGCACCCCGGCGATGCAGAGCGCGCCGCCGACGAAGGTCAGCGCCGCGGGGACCTCGTCGAGGAGCAACCACGCCATCAGCGCGGTCAGGAACGGCACCAGGAAGGTCGACTGGGAGAAGGGTCCGGCGTCGGCGTGCGAGAGCGCGTAGGCCCAGCAGACGAAGGCGACCGCGGAGGGGAAGATCCCCAGGTAGACGATCCAGCCCCACGTGTCAGCCGACGCGGAGCCCAGTTCGCGGACCGTCGGCACCAGCCACGGGAGGCAGACCGCCCACCCGACCAGGGCGTACCAGAACGTCAGCTGGAGCGCCCTCAACCCCGAGAGCAGCCGCTTCTGGGTGAGCACGCCGATCGCGAACGAGAGTGCGGCCACCACGGCCAGGAGCACCCCGACCACGTCGCCCTCGGGCGTGCTCGAGGAGGCGTACGCGATCAGCACGACACCACCGAAGCCGGTGGCCATCCCGAGCAGCAGCCAGCCCGTGAGGCGCTCGCCCAGCAGGATGGTCGCCAGCAGCCCCACGATGATCGGCCCGACCTGCACCACCAGTGCGGAGGTGGCGGCGTCGATCCGTCCCCCGGCCTCGTTGAGCGCGAGGTTGTAGAGCCCGAACCAGGTCGCGCCGCCCAGCGCCACGAGCGGCCACTCGGCGCGGGTGGGCAGGCGTCCGGGCCGCCCGCGCAGCAGCACGAGCAGGGTCAGCAGCATGACCGTGAGCCGGGCGAGTGCCAGCGGACCCGGCGAGATCGTCCCGCCCAGGTGGCGGATGCCGACGAAGGCGCTGGCCCACAGCAGCAGGGTGGTGACGGCGGCGGCGAGCGGGAGCCAGGGGCGGGAGTCCACCCGAGCAGGTTAGGCGCACCCGACCGGCCGGCCAACCGGATTTGTCGCCCCGGTGCCTGGCTGCCTCAGAGGTCGAGCTTGTAGCCCAGCCCTCGTACGGTGACGAGGTACTGCGGCTGGCCCGGGTCGGGCTCGAGCTTGGCGCGCAGCCGCTTCACGTGCACGTCGAGGGTCTTGGTGTCGCCGACGTAGTCGGAGCCCCAGACCCGGTCGATCAGCTGGCCGCGGGTCAGCACCCGGCCGGGGTTGCGCAGGAACATCTCGAGGAGCTCGAACTCCTTGAGCGGGAACCTCTGCGCCTCGCCGTTGATGGTCACCACGTGGCGCTCGACGTCCATCCGGACCGGACCGGCCTCCAGGGTGTCCGGCACCACCTCGGGCTCCTGCCCGCGGCGCAGCACGGCCCGGATGCGGGCGACCAGCTCGCGAGGCGAGTAGGGCTTGGTGACGTAGTCGTCCGCGCCAAGCTCGAGCCCGACCACCTTGTCGACCTCGTCGTCCTTGGCGCTCACCATGATCACCGGGACGCTCGAGGTGGCCCGGATCTGTCGGCACACCTCCGTGCCCGGCACGCCCGGCAGCATCAGGTCGAGCAGCACGATGTCGGCCCCGTTGCGGGCGAACTCGGCCAGGGCCTCGGTGCCGGTGGCCGCGATCGCCACCTCATAACCCTCCTTGCGGAGCATGTAGGCCAGGGCGTCGCTGTAGCTCTCTTCGTCCTCGACGACGAGTACGCGCGTCATGCGATCGTGCCTTCCTGCTGGTCCCCGGTGGCCCGGGTGTCTTGGGTGGTGGTGAGGTGGCTGGTCTGCGGAGTGTGGCGCGGAAGCACCAGCGTGAACGTGGATCCCTGCCCCGGGACCGACCAGACCCGTACGTCCCCGCCGTGCGTGGCGGCGACGTGCTTGACGATGGAGAGGCCCAGGCCGGTGCCGCCGGTCGAACGGTGACGCGCCGGGTCGACCCGGTAGAACCGCTCGAAGATGCGCTCGATCTCGTCGCTGGGGATGCCGATGCCCTGGTCGACCACCGAGATCTCGACGGTGCGCTCCAGGCCCTTGGTCTCCACCACGACGGAGGTGTTCTCGCCCGAGTAGGCCACCGCGTTGGAGACGAGGTTGGTGACGGCTGCCGAGACCAGGCGCGGGTCGCCGCTCACCGAGAGGCCGGTGTCACCGCGTACGACCACGGAGATGCTGCGGCGGCTGGCGTCGAGGGCCGAGGTGTCGACCGCCTCGGCCACGACCTGGTCGATGCGCACCTCGCTGCGGGAGTCGACGAGGTCGACGGCCTGGAGGCGGGAGAGCTCGATGACCTGCTGGACGAGCTCGGTGAGCCGGTCGGACTCGATGCGCATGCGGCTGGCGAAGCGACGCACGGCCTCGGGGTCCTCGGCAGCGTCCTCGACCGCCTCCGCCAGGATCTTGATCGCACCGACGGGTGTCTTGAGCTCGTGGCTGACGTTGGCGACGAAGTCGCGGCGCACCGCCTCGACGCGCCACTCGCGCGTGCGGT
The DNA here is from genome assembly GCF_006007965.1 of Nocardioides jishulii. Classification (NCBI taxonomy): domain Bacteria; kingdom Bacillati; phylum Actinomycetota; class Actinomycetes; order Propionibacteriales; family Nocardioidaceae; genus Nocardioides; species Nocardioides jishulii. The sequence goes on from NZ_CP040748.1 coordinate 596,995, forward strand.
CCTCCAGCAGGGCGAGGACGAGGCGTGAGCCCAGCGGCGCCACGCGGGCGTTGACCATGATCGGCGGCGCGAGCTCGCGCTCCAGCGTCATCTCGCTCTCGCGGATCTGGCCGTCACGGCGCACCTGGCGGACGAGCTCGGCGAGCTCGGCGATGACCAGCTCGTTGCCGCGGACCAGGCCCAGGGCGTACGCCGGCGCGGAGGCCTTGAGCACCTTGTCGTGCTCGTCGACCACGACGCCGGAGCTGCGCAGGGTGGAGAGGACCGTCGCCACCCCGGCCGGCAGGACCGGCGTCTCCACCTCGGGAGGGCGGCGCTGGAGCCGGTCGCTGACGTGCCACGCCATGACGCCGACTGCGCCGACGACGACGCCGGTGAGCGCAGCCAGCGATGCCTGCAGGGTGGGGTCCACACTCGTGATCGTACGTGGCCCCTCAGGGGGCCGCGGGACGAGGAGACGCAGGTCAGACAGTGTTCACCGGGCGTTCATCCCAGATTGCCGGGAGGTCATCTGGGATGGCTAGCCTGCCGACATGCGCAAGGCATTCCACGACGAGCTCGAGACCGTCTACTCCGACCTCTCCGCCATCTGCGGCCAGGTCAAGGTGTCGGTCGAACGAGCCACCCAGGCCCTCCTGACCGGCGACGCCGCCCTCGCCGAGCAGGTCATCTCCGCCGACGCCGAGATCGACCACCAACGCGAGCTGGTGGAGGAACACGCCTTCGCCCTGCTCTCCCTCCAGGCGCCGGTGGCCGGCGACCTGCGGATGGTGGTCGCGGCGCTGAGGATGGTCAGCGAGCTGGAGCGGATGGGGGACCTGTCGGTCCACGTCGCCAAGATCGCGCGGCTGCGGGTGCCGGAGGTGGCCGTCCCGGTCGACGTACGCCCGACGGTCGCCCGGATGGCACAGATCGCCGAGTACATGGTCGACAAGGTCGTCCGCATCATCGCCGACCGCGACTCCGCTGGCCCCGAGGAGCTGCACGCGCAGGAGGAGGAGATGGACCGGCTGCGCCGCTCGCTCTTCACCGCCATGCTCGGGGACGACTGGCCCCACGGCGTCGAGGCGGCCGTGGACCTCGCGCTGCTCGGCCGCTACTACGAGCGGATCGCCGACCACGCGCTCTCCGTCGCCAACCGCATCGTCTTCGTCGTCACCGGTGAGGCTGCCGTCGCCCACTGAGGCCGCCTGCGCCGGAAAAGACCCGGGGGCCGTACGCACGTGCGTACGGCCCCCGGGTCGTCGAGCTGCGTGGGGTCAGCGACCCTGGTTCGCAACGGCGGCGGCAGCGGCTGCCGCGGCCTCGGGGTCGAGGTACTCGCCACCGCGGACGAGGGGCTTGAGGTCCTCGTCGAGGCGGTAGACCAGCGGCATCCCGGTGGGGATGTTGAGGCCGGCGATGTCGTCGTCGCTGATGCCGTCGAGGTGCTTGACGATGGCGCGCAGCGAGTTGCCGTGGGCCGCGATGAGCACGGTCCTGCCCGACTTCAGGTCGGGCACGATCTCGCCGTCGTAGTAGGGCAGGAGGCGCGCGATGACGTCCTTGAGGCACTCGGTGCGGGGGAGCTCGTCGCCGAGGTCGGCGTAGCGGGGGTCACCGACCTGGGAGAACTCGTCGTCGTCGGCCAGCGGCGGCGGCGGGACGTCGAAGGAGCGACGCCACGTCATGAACTGCTCCTCGCCGAACTCGGCCAGGGTCTGCTTCTTGTCCTTGCCCTGGAGGGCGCCGTAGTGGCGCTCGTTGAGGCGCCAGCTGCGCTTCACCGGGATCCAGTGGCGGTCGCACGCGTCGAGGGCGATCGCGGCCGTGTTGATGGCGCGACGCTGCAGCGAGGTGTGCACGATGTCGGGAAGGAGGTCGGCCTCCTTGAGCAGCTCGCCGCCGCGCACGGCCTCGGCGCGACCCTTCTCGGTGAGGGCCACGTCGACCCAGCCGGTGAAGAGGTTCTTGGCGTTCCACTCGCTCTCGCCGTGGCGGAGCAGGACAAGTGTGTAGGACATCAGTGACCGCCCTCGTGCTCCTGGTCGTTGCCCGTCTTGCAGCGCTCGTCGCCGTTCGGGAGGCCGTTGATCCGGGCGTAGGGACCGCAGTTGTCCACGACCGGCACCTCGAGGGCGGAGGACTCGCCGTTGGAGAACTCCACGGTGACCTCCACGAAGTCGCCCGCCTCCAAGCCACCGCTCACGCGGATGGGGGTGGCGCCGTCGGCCAGGTTGTAGAAGCCCAGCGGCTGCAGCTCGATCTCCTTGAACTCGGCGACCTCGAGGTCGTCGCTGGCGGAGGCGCCGGTGACGGAGAGGCTCTCGTCCTTGGAGTTGTTGGAGAACGACGCGACGAAGACGCCGCGGTCGGGACCGGCGGCGACGACCACGCCCCCGAGCACGTCGATCGTGGCCTCGCGGTTGTTGGCTCCGACCCCCGGCGTGTAGTCGCGGTCGGTGGCGAGGTCGAAGCCACACGAGGAGAGCACGGGCGCGAGGACGAGTGCGATGGAGGCGAGCGCAGTCGTACGGCGAGAGGGCTTCTGCATGGCCCACAGCGTAGCGAATGGGCGGCCCGTCGCGCCTCCCGGGCCAGTTTGCCGTGCATCGCGCCCTGCGCTGCCTGCCCCGTCCGCGCGACGGGGCCCGTGGGTTTGTGAAGGACCCTGCATGGGTATTCACCACTGGGCGGACTGCGTCACCCCTCGTGTCACTCGGTGTGACAGGTGAGGTGGCACCAGCAGTGACTCGGTGGCCGCGACGACACCCTGCGGCGCTGCCGGCGAGGCGTCAGGGCACATTCCCATACCTCTGTCAAGAGGAGATTTGGGAGCCAATGTGCCCCTGACCTGCGAAAACGTCATTTCCCGGAGTGATGTGACGTGTTACACTTCGGGCCGGAAAGGGGAACTGAATACATGACTTACACCGTCGGCGAAACGGTCGTCTACCCGAACCATGGGGCTGCAGTCATCGAGGACATCGAGGTGCGGACGATCAAGGGGGAAGACCGGCAGTACCTCGTCCTGAGGATCGTGGCGCAGCAGGACCTGGTGGTCCGTGTCCCGTCCAACAACCTCGACCTCGTCGGCGTGCGCGACGTCGTCGACCAGGCGGGCCTGGACCGTGTCTTCGACATCCTGCGGGCCTCCCAGGTGGAGGAGCCCACGAACTGGTCGCGTCGCTACAAGGCCAACTTGGAGAAGCTGCACAGCGGCGACGTCATGAAGTGCTCCGAGGTCGTGCGTGACCTCTGGCGCCGTGAGCGTGACCGCGGGCTCTCGGCCGGCGAGAAGCGGATGCTGGCGAAGGCTCGCCAGATCCTGGTCTCCGAGCTGGCGCTGGCCGAGAAGACCAACGAGGACAAGGCCGAGGCCATCCTCGAAGAGGTGCTCGCCTCCTGACCCGTTCGACCTGCGTCAGTGCGATCGTCGAGGCCTCCGCGGACCACGCGGGGGCCTCGACGGCGCTCGAGGGTCACCCACGGGTGCAGGGCGCTACGAGAGGCAGGCATACGGTGGAGCCGCGATGAACGAGAACTCCCAGGACCAGAACTTCCACGCGCCCGTCGACCTCGAGGACCTGCAGCCCTTGGGCCTGCTCCTCGACGAGGAGCGTGGGTCCCTGCCGTACGCACTCATCCACGGCGAGGCCCTCGTGGCCTGTGCCGCCTGGGCGTTGGGCGAGTCGGGGGTGCAGCCGGTGGACACCGGCACCACCTGGGAGGAGATCGCCCTGAGCGGCGAGCCGGTCGTGCTCCACGACCCGCTCTGCCCGATGACCCCGGCCGACTTCATCGCCGCCTGCGTCCTGCGCGCGGCGACCGAGGACGTCGTCGTGGTGGCGGTCCGTCCGGTCACCGACACGGTCAAGACCGTCTCCGACGGCGCGGTGGGGGAGACCGTCGACCGCGAGGACCTGCGCGCGCTGGCCTCCCCGGTGGTCCTGCCCGCCTCCGTCGTCGCCGCGTTGCCGGACCTGCCCAGCGTCCACTTCGACCAGCTCGTCCCGGCCCTGCGCGAGCACTTCACGGTCGAGCTCGTCCCGGCGCCCGTGCAGGCCCGCCGGGTGGCGAACCTCGACGACGTCGCGCTGCTGGAAGCCCTGACCCAGCGCTGATCCTGTTGGCGCAGCGCTGATCCTGTTGACCCAGCGCTGACGATCAGCGAGAGTGCCGCAGCAGGTGGTCGGCGAGGGCGACGTCCTCGGGGAAGGTGACCTTGAGGTTGCGCGCCGTCGACGGCACCGCCGCGATGCGTACGTCCTCGGCCCACCGCTCCACGCAGCTCGCCGTGTCGGTGCCCTCGAAGCCCTCGCGGTCGGCGCGGTCGTAGGCCGTCAGGAGCAGTCCGGCCCGGAACGCCTGCGGCGTCTGCACCCCGGCCAGGTCGGCCGGTGCGGGGCGGGCGTCGGCTGTGACCAGCCCGGTCGCCGGCGCCACCGGGATCGCCCCGCCGTGCTCGGCGGCGGCCGTGATGGTGGCTGAGAAGAGCTCGCGGCTCGCGAGCGGTCGGGCGCCGTCGTGGATGGCGACGACCTCGATCTCGCCGGCGGCGACCCAGGGGGTGAGCGTCCGCAGCGCGGCGTGCTCGGAGGCGTGACGGGTGGCGCCGCCGGTGACCAGGGCGACCTCGGGAGTGCCCGACTCCGCCGGGTCGGGGGGCAGGTGCGGCACCAGGGCGTCGGTCACCAGCGACTCCTCGCCCGGGCGCGCGACGACGACCACGCGGCGTACGCCCGGGGTCGCCAGGGCGGTGCGCACCGAGTGCGCCAGGACCGGAGCGTCGACGAGAGGCAGCAGCACCTTGTTGACCGGCGCACCGTCGACCGTCGCGCCGACCCGTGAGCCGGAGCCCGCGGCCAGGATGACGACGGCGCTGGCCACGACGGTGCTGGGCACGGGCGAGTCGGCTGTGACAGGGCTGCTCATGGCGGCAAGGCTAACCGCGGGGAGGGCGCCGCTCGGTTTTCACTCCTGAAACATGAGTGGACACTGCCTGCAACGTCTCCTGCCTAGTCTCGGCCGTCCTGACGGAAGGGGACGGATGACCGACGAGACCTGGCGGGCGGTGTGCGACGTCGAGGCCATCGAGATCGATCGCGGGGTGGCTGCCCTGGTGCACGGGCAGGCGATCGCCATCTTCCGCACGGCGATGGACGCCGTCTACGCAATCGCCAACCAGGACCCGTTCTCCAAGGCCTCCGTGCTGGCGCGGGGCATCCTGGGACGCCGCGGCGGACTCGACTTCATCGCCTCCCCGGTGAGCCGTCACTCGTTCGACCTGGCGACCGGGCAGTGTCGTGAGGACCCCTCCATCCAGGTCGCCGTCTACGACGTGCGCGTGGTGGAAGGAGTCGTCGAGGTGGGGGCGCGCCGGGAGCGCGTGCCCGCCGAGCGCCCGGTCAGGCGCTCTCGCCGGAAGCCGCCGGCCCCACGACCAGAGCTGTCGCGATGGCCGCCACGCCCTCGCCGCGGCCCGTGAGCCCCAGGCCGTCGGTGGTGGTGGCGGTGACCGTGACCGGGGCTCCGGCGGCGGCGCTGAGGGCGGCGGCCGCCTCCTCGCGACGCGGCCCCAGCCGCGGCCTGTTGCCGATCACCTGAACGGCCACGTTGCCGATCTCGAAGCCGGCCGCCCGCAGCCTGCGCGCGGTCTCGGCGAGGAGCGCGCTGCCGGCGGCGCCGGCCCACTCGGGGGCCGAGGTGCCGAAGTTGCTGCCCAGGTCGCCGAGCCCGGCGGCTGAGAAGAGCGCGTCGCACGCAGCGTGGGCGGCGACGTCGGCGTCGGAGTGACCCTCGAGCCCCATCGTCTCCTCGGGCCAGTGCAGTCCGGCCAGGTGCATCGGCTCACCCTCCACCAGCCGGTGCACGTCGGTGCCGATCCCGACGCGCGGAAGGAGGGGCGGGAGGGCGGCGGCGTGGTGGTGGGTCACGGCACGATCATGCCTGAGGAAGAATCACCCCCATGACCTCGACGCGAAGCTGGGCACTGGCCGGTGTGGTCACCGGTGCCACGGGCGTGGCAGCGAGCCAGATGGTCGCCTCCCTCCTCTCCGCGCGGGAGTCGCCGCTGGTCGCGGTGGCCGAGGGAGTCGTCCGGGCCACGCCCGGTCCGCTGGCCTCCCAGGCGATCGACGTGCTGGGCTCGGCGGCCAAGCCGTTGCTGGTCGGCGTCATCGTCGTCGCTCTGCTCGTGCTCTTCGCGTTGGCGGGGTGGCTGTGGCCGCGCCGCACCTGGGCCTCGGTGCTGGTGTGGCTGGGGCTGGGGGCGACCGGGATGGTGGCCGTCGCGCTGCGCAACGGCACGGCTGCCGCCGAGGTCCTGCCGATCGTCGTCGGGGTGACGGTCTGGCTGGTCGCGCTCCAGGTCTTCGCGGTCGTGCTCGGGCGGGACTCCGCCGTCGCGGCAGGCCCGTCAGACCCCTCAGAACCCTCAGTCGCGTCAGCCGGCCCGGCGGCCGGTCGTCGCGGATTTCTCGCCACCGTCGCCGCCGTCGGGCTGCTGGGTGCGTGCTCCGGGGTCACCGCCCAGCTCCTGGAGCGTCGCAAGGCTGCGGTGCTCGACCGCCGGCGGCTGCTGCGCATCCCGGGGGTGACGCAGCGTACGACCCCGGCGCGGGCGCGCATCGGGGTCCCGGGCGTCACGCCGTGGCGCACCGCCAACGATGACTTCTACCGGATCCACACGGCTCTCGCCGTGCCGGCGATCGACCCGGCCGAGTGGCGCCTGCGGATCCACGGCATGGTCGAGCGGGAGATCGAGCTGAGCTTCGACCAGCTCATCGCCCGCAACATCCAGGAGTCGTGGGTGACGCTCAACTGCGTCTCCAACGAGGTGGGCGGGTCGCTGATCGGCAACGCCTGGTGGAGCGGCGTGATGACCCGAGACCTGCTCCGTGAGGCAGGACCGCTGCCCGGGGCGGACGCGGTGCTGCAGACCTCCGACGACGGCTGGACCTGCTCGACCCCGTTGGAGGCGATGACCGACGACCGGGGAGCGATGATCGCGGTCGCCATGAACGGCGAGCCGTTGCCCCTGGAGCACGGCTTCCCCGCCCGCACCCTGGTGCCGGGGCTCTACGGCTACACGTCGGCCTGCAAGTGGGTGGTCGACCTCGAGGTGACCCGCTTCTCCGACGTGGAGGCCTACTGGACGGCCCGGGGGTGGGCCGAGCAGGCGCCCGTACGCCTGGCCTCACGCATCGACGTACCGCGCCCGGGTGCCGAGGTCGCGTCGGGGCGGGTCACCGTGGCCGGCGTCGCCTGGCACCAGACCATCGGGATCGCCGAGGTCCAGGTCTCGGTCGACGGGGGTGCCTGGACGCCCGGGCGGATCGCCTCGCCCAGCACGGACAGCACGTGGGTGCAGTGGGCCGCCGACGTCAAGGTCGACGCCGGGGACCACGTCGTCCGCGTGCGAGCGGTCGACCGGGCCGGTGAGGTGCAGACCGGGGTCGAGCGTGACCCGCTGCCCAACGGGGCGTCGGGCTGGCACGAGGTCAGCTTCACCGCCGTCGACGAGGACCCGATCTGACCTCGGGTGTCGCCTCGCCCTCGGGGGCCTTGTCGACCCCGCTTTTGACCGTCCACGACCCTGCTTGCCCGAATTTTTATGGGTTCGCCTGTGGTGTGGCGCGCTGCGCCCCAGTGGCCGTCCGGTCCGCCGCGGCCGCCTTGATGAGGCCTTTCGAAAGGCGCATGCTGGGTGATCCACATCACACAAGGATCGGGCCTACTCATGAAGAGGACAATCGTCAGTGCGCTCACCGCACTCGCCTTGACGGCCACGACGCTCGGGGTGGCCGTCAGCACGCAGCAGGCTGCCGCAGCGCAGGAAGACCTGCCGTGGATGAACACCGAGCTCCCAGCGGCACAGCGGACCGAGCTCCTGCTGGACGCGATGACCCTGAACCAGAAGCTCGAACAGATCTTCAACCGCCCCGTCTACAACGAGGATCTCGACGACGGGGACCAGGACAACGGCGTCGGTTGTGACTTCACCCTGATCGGCCGCCACATCGAGGGAATTCCCGCGCTGAAGATCCCCGACTTCCGGATGGCCAACGGCGGGACCGGCATCCGGGGTGGCGACTGCCTGCCGGAGCCGACCGCGACCGCGCTGCCCGCCCAGATCTCCTCGGCGGCGACGTTCGACCGCAGCATGAACCTGCGCTGGGGTCAGGTGCTCGACGTCGAGCTCAAGGCGTGGGCGCACCAGGTGCTCTGGGGACCGGTCATGAACTTGATCCGCACGCCCTACGGCGGGCGCAACAACGAGTTCTTCAGCGAGGACCCGTACCTGACGGGCGCCCTCGGGTCGCAGATCATCCGCGGCATCCAGCAGCGCCGCGTGAGCCAGGCGACGGCCAAGCACTTCGTCGCCAACGACAGCGAGTTCCAGTTCGAGCGGTGGACCGCGGCCATCCGGGTCCCCTCACGGGCGATGAACGAGCTCTACCTGCTGCCATTCGAGATGGCCGTCAAGGACGCCGACGTCTCGTCGGTGATGTGCGCCTACGGGCAGGTGAACTTCACCTACAACTGCGAGAGCAAGGCTCTGCTGCGCAAGACGCTGCGTGAGAAGTGGGGCTTCGACGGCTACGTCTTCTCCGACCGGCGCGCTGCACAGAGCACGGTGCCCTCGATCCTCGCCGGCACCGACGTCGAGGTCGACGAGGCGCCGGAGTGGTACGCGCCCGACCTCGTCAAGGCCGCGATCAGGAACGGCGAGATCACCGAGGCCGACATCGACGACATGCTGCGCGAGCGCTACACCAAGATGTTCGAGTTCGGCGACTTCGACGACCCGGACACGGAGTTCACCTGGGACCAGCTCGAGGACGAGATGGTCCAGGGCGGCACCCATGCCCAGGTCGCCAAGAATGCGGCGGCGGACAGTCTCGTGCTGCTGCGCAACAACCGCAGGATCCTGCCGCTCAACGCCGGGGCGATCGACTCGGTGGCGCTGATCGGCGCCCAGTGGTTCGCCGGCGAGGCGACCCTGCCGCCCCGCAGCGGTGACCGGAACAACAACGTGTCAGTCAACGCGCCGTTCGAGGTCACTCCGAAGCAGGGCCTCGAGAACGTCCTGCGACAGCTCGGGTCCGACGCCACCGTCACCTACAACAACGGCAGCAACATCAACAGCGCCGTCGCGCTGGCCCGAAGGTCCGACGTGACCATCATGATGCTCGGCGACGTCGCACGAGAGACGTGGGACAAGAACAGCAACTGGCAGGACGAGAACCCCAGCGGCAACGCCTCCGGCGCCGCGAACGAGGTTCCTGACCTGGATCTGCCCACGGTGAGGGGAACCAACCAGCAGGAGCTGGCCCCGGCCATCCTCGACGCCGTCCCGAACACGGTCACGGTGATGAAGACCCAGGGACAGGTGAACATGCCGTGGATCGACAAGGTCGACACCATGGTGGAGGCGTGGTACCCCGGCGAGGAGGACGGCAACGTCGTGGCCGAGGCGCTGTTCGGCGTCAACAACTTCTCCGGCAAGCTGCCGGTGACCTGGGGGAAGACCGACCGGGAGGCCGCGTACGCGAGCCAGGAGCAGTACCCGGGGTACAAGGAGGACACCGGGTCGCCCGGTGGCATCGGGCGCGACCCCATCCCGGGGGAGCCGCAGCGGGTCGTCCGCTACACCGAGGGGCTGAAGATGGGCTACCGCTGGTACCAGGCGACCGGCACCGAGCCACTCTTCCCGTTCGGCTACGGGCAGTCGTACACGACCTTCGGCTACAGCAACCTCGCGGTGGCCCCGGTCCGCAAGAACCAGCGGGACACCGGTCTGCGGGTCAGCTACACCGTGACCAACACCGGCAAGGTCGCCGGCAAGGAGGCCTCGCAGGTCTACCTGAGGCTGCCCCGTGAGGCCCGCGAGAACTTCAACCGCCTGGTCGGGTTCGAGAAGGTCAACCTCGCGCCCGGCGAGAGCAAGCGCGTCTCGGTGGTGCTGGACGCCAACGCCTCCAACCACCCGCTCTCGTACTTCGTGCCTGAGGACCCTGACGACCTCAGGAAGTGGGCGGACGGAGAGTGGACGACGCCGAAGGGCAACTTCGGGGTCTACGTCGGCGGATCCTCCGAGAGCCTCCCACTGCGACAGACGGTGGCGGTGGACATCGGCAAGGTGACCAAGACGAAGTCGCGGATCCTGAAGCCGACCGTGCGCCCGCGGCCGGTCACCACGAAGAGCCGGGCCCGCATCAGCTTCCGGGTCCTCTCGGGCGGGAAGGCAGCCAACGGCAAGGTCCTGATCAGGGATCGCGGCGCCGTGGTCGGACGCGCCACCCTCAACAGCAAGGGCCGTGCGACCGTGCGGATCAAGCGGCTCACGGCCGGCACCCACCGGCTCCGCCTCGTCTACACCGGTACGGCGCTCAAGGAGCGCGCCACCAGGACCCTGGTGATCAGGGTGCGGAGGTAGCCCTCGTCGAGGTCTAGCCTCGACATGGCAGTCCTGAGACGGTGCGGGATCGTCGTCTGGCTGCTGGCGGTCACGCTGACCGCCTGCACCGGCGACGATCCTGCGGCCCCGGGGTCCACTCCCGAGGAGACGGCCATCGGTCGTCGGGCCGTGCCCCCCGCCGGGCTGGTCGACGCCGACGGGAGACGTGTCGAGGTCCCTGTGCCGACCGGTCCGACCGGGAGGACCTTCGACGTCATGAACCTCGGTGCCGATCCGGAGCCTGGCACCGGGGATGACGCTCCCGCCATCCGGGAGGCGTTGGCCACGGCGGAGGCGGGGGACGAGGTGGTCCTCCCTGCGGGGGTCTACGACCTGAGATCGGCCGACCCCGACGACGAGAGCGCGAATCTGCTGCTCGCCGACGGCGTGCTCCTGCGCGGCGCGGGCAGCGGTGCCACGGTGCTCCGCTCGTCGTTCGACGGGGAGGACGACAGTGCAGTGGTGCGTGGGGAAGGCGTCGAGGGCGCCTCGGTCCGCGGCCTCACCGTCACCTCGGAGTACGAGGGCCGCCTCGGCACCGATCCGGACGAGAAGGGGCCCGGCGGAGGGCCGATGTACGGGGTCCAGATCGGTGAGGATGACGGGGAGGGCAGTCGGCGGGTGCTCGTCGATGACGTGTCCGTGGAGCTGTTCCAGCGCCACGGCATCACGGTGAAGGCCAGCCGGGAGGTCACCGTGACCGGCTGTCGCGTCGCCGACGCCACCACCGTCGGTCCCGGCGGGTCGGGCTACGGCATCGTGGTCGAGGGCAAGTCCGATCAGCGCGATCCCGACGCCGGAAACGACTCGCGGCACAACGTGGTCGTGGACAACCACCTCGACGGCACGCACCTGCGCCACGGCGTCCTGCTGCAGTTCCCCACCCACAACAACCTGATCGCCGACAACGTCGTCGAGGGCGGCGTCCGGGACGCCATTGACCTCCACGGCGAGGGCGAGTACCTCAACGAGATCAGGGGCAACACGGTCACCGGGGTCGATGCCGCCGCCGTTGCGCTGGGCAACCCGGGGGGAGAGAAGAACGAGCACGACGCGAGCGGTGAAGGGAACTGGATCCATGACAACCGACTGGTCGGCAACGACCAGGGCGTGCTCGTCATCCTCGGCACCCCCGACACCGTCATCGAGGACAACGAGGTCGTCGGGCGCTCCGGCTCGGCCGTGGGCATCGAGCTGCGCAATGCGCCCGGCACGGTCGTGGGTGACAACACGATCTCGGGCGCCACCGAGGGCTTCTGGGGCATTCTCGTGGCCGAGGACGACGGCTCGGAGGGGCGCGGCGCCGGCGTCGCCAGCGACGTGCTCATCGCAGGCAACCTGGTGACCGGGCGTGCGAACGGCATCACCGTCGAGGCAGGCACCGGCATCACGGTGGAGGACAACACCGTTGAGGTGCAGGGGGTGCCGTGGCGAGTCTCCGAAGGGGCCGAGGTCGACGGCGTCCCACCGTGACCCGCGCCGACCCCCAGCCTCAGTCCTGCAGCACGTAGGTGAGGCCACCTGACTTCGTCAGCCAGGCCTTCTCGAACTGCGCACGGTCGTAGGTCCGGCGTACGCCTGCGTTGGTGCTCGCGGCCGGGTCGTTGACCACCACGTCGCCCTTGGCGGTGAAGCCGACCAGGACCATCAGGTGGCCCGCCGTCGAGGAGATGGGGGCGCCGCGCAGGCCACCCTTGGCGAACGCGACCGAGACGATGAGGGGCGTGCCGGCCTTGATGTGCGACTCCGCCGCGCGCAGGTCGGCGAGGCGGGTGACGAAGGTGCGGCGCAGGTGGCTGCCGGCGTGGGCGGTGTTGAAGGCCCAGTTGCCGGTGCCGCGGTAGCCGTGGTCGTAGGTCTGTCGTGCGGTCCAGTCGACGATGCCGTCGGCGTGGCCGCTCCCCTTGAAGGCGTGGCCGGCGGCCGGGTTGGCCTGGTAGTACTCCAGCACCATCGCGGTGGAGGTGGGGGAGCACCACGCCTCGCCGCCGTTGCCCCACTCGGGGTGGTGGCCGCGGTGGGTCATCTGCGAGTAGCGCGGCACGTCCAGCACGGTGCCGGCGACCTTGCCCGGCACCGACGTGGAGGTGCGGGCGACGACCTTGCTGGTCATGGCGCCGACCCGGGTGACCTGCGGGCGGGCCGGGGCGCCCTTGCGCCGCATCAGCACGACCTTCACCTGCCACCCGGTGGCACCGGCGCTGGAGGTGGTCCTCACGGTGTCGACGGACACCCGGGCGAGGTCGTCGGGCTGCGCGCCGAGGCTGGTGCGCTTGAAGAAGGTGTTGTCCTTGGTCCAGCGGGCCACGGTGTCCCAGCTGCCGGTGGTGGTGCGGGAACCGGCCCTCGTGCGCAGGCGCACCTGCACCTCGACGAGGCTGCGACCGGGCGTCCTGGCCTGCCACGACGGGATGAGCTCGGTGAAGGCGAACTTCTCGTCCACCCACGGCGAGGTCCAGGTGCCGACGTCGTACGTCTTGCCGGCGACCGTGCGTCGAGCCTTGGGGTGGCGCAGGCGCACGGCGTCGCCGGAGATCACCGCACCCGAGCGGCTGCCCTTCGCGAAGTCGGACGCCAGGTCGAAGGAGGTGTGACGCACCTGGGTGGTCGCGTTCTTCTTCGCCGCCGCCGTCGCGCTCGGGCCGGTGGCGCTGGAGATGGCCAACGTGGCGCCGAGGGCGCAGGCCAGCAACGCGGCAAGGGACTTCCGGGGGGTTCGCAGCAGAGGACGCACCTCACGACCATAAGTCACAGGCGCCACAGGAGTCACACGATTGCGGGGCGGGCCACGGTCGTACGCCTGCGCGACGATGCGTGCAGCGGCCCGGGGCCCCTCTAGACTCGCGTGCGTGAGCCTGCGCATCTACGACACCGCGACCCGAGAGGTCCGTGACTTCGTCCCCCTCGTCGAGGGCAAGGTCGGTCTGTACGTCTGTGGCCTCACCGTCCAGAGCGAGCCCCACGTGGGCCACGTGCGCTCCGGGGTGAACTTCGACGTCCTGCAGCGCTGGCTGCGCGTGCTCGGCTACGACGTCACGTTCATCCGCAACACCACCGACATCGACGACAAGATCCTCGCCAAGGCGGCCGAGCAGGGACGCCCCTGGTACAACCTCGCCTACACGATGCATCGCGAGCTGACCCGGGCGTACGCCTCGCTCAACGTCGCGCCGCCGACCTACGAGCCGGCCGCGACCGGCCACGTGCCCGAGATGGTCGAGCTCATCGAGACGCTGATCGAGCGTGGCCACGCCTACCCGGCCGCCGACGGCTCGGGCGACGTCTACTTCGACGTGCGGTCCTTCGCCGACTACGGCGCGCTGACCCGTCAGAAGGTCGAGGACATGGAGGCGGCCCCCGACGCCGACCCCCGCGGCAAGCGCGACCCGCGCGACTTCGCCCTGTGGAAGGGCTGGAAGTCGCAGTCGGAGCCGCGTACGGCGTCGTGGCCCTCGCCCTGGGGACGTGGGCGTCCCGGCTGGCACATCGAGTGCTCGGCGATGGCGGCGAAGTACCTCGGCGACGCCTTCGACATCCACGGCGGCGGCATGGACCTGCGCTTCCCGCACCACGAGAACGAGCAGGCCCAGTCGCGCGCGGCGGGGCAGGCCTTCGCCTCCTACTGGATGCACAACGCCTGGATCACCACGGCCGGCGAGAAGATGAGCAAGTCGCTCGGCAACTCGCTCACGATTCCGGCGGTCCTGAAGAAGTACCGCGGGATCGAGCTGCGCTACTACCTGGTGCAGGCCCACTACCGCAGCCACGTCGAGTTCTCCTTCGAGGCGCTGGACGAGGCCGTCACCGGCTTCGGCCGCATCGAGTCGTTCCTCGAGCGCGTCGGTGAGGTCGAGGACGCAGGCCCCGGCGCCACGCTCGCCGACCTCCCGGACGCCTTCGTCGCCGCGATGAACGACGACCTCGGCACCCCGGCGGCCGTCGCGGTCATCCACGACACCGTCCGGGCCGGCAACAAGGCGCTCGCTGACGCCGACGCTGCGTCGGCGCAGCGCGCGGCCAAGGAGGTGCTGGCGATGCTCGACGTCTTCGGCCTCCACCCCGCCGACGAGGCGTGGGCGCAGGGCACCGGCGGCGACACCGACCGTCTCACCGAGGCGGTCGACGCCCTGGTCGCCGGCCTGCTCGAGCAGCGCCAGCAGGCCCGGGCCGACAAGGACTTCGCCGCCGCCGACGCGATCCGCGACCGGATCAAGGCGGCTGGCATCGAGATCGAGGACACCCCGCAGGGACCGCGTTGGTCGCTGGGGCAGTCCTGACGCACTGAACCTCCCGAATCGAACGAGGACTCCATGGCAGGCAACTCCAACCGCAAGGGCGCGATCCGCAAGCAGAAGAAGGGCGCGAGCGTCGGCACCGGCGGTCACGTGCGCCGTTCGCTGGAGGGCAAGGGCCCCACGCCCAAGGCCTCCGAGCGCCCGTACCACAAGCAGTACAAGATCAAGCAGAAGCAGGAGAAGGTGGCGGCGACCAAGCCCCGCCGCGCTCCCAAGACCACCGAGGCCGAGTGGGCCGCCGGACGCAACTCCGTCGTCGAGGTGCTGCGCGCCGCGATCCCGGTGACCGCGATCTACGTGGCCGAGGGCGCCGAGCGCGACGGCCGCCTGCGGGAGGCCTTCAAGCTGGCTGCCGAGCAGGGGCTCACCATGCTCGAGGTCACCCGCGGCGAGATGGACCGGATGACCGGCGGCGCCGTGCACCAGGGCCTCGCGGCGCGGCTGCCGGCGTACGAGTACGCCCACGCCGACGACCTGCTCGAGCGCGCCACCGCCAACGACGAGGTGCCGCTGGTCGTGGCCCTCGACTCGATCACCGACCCGCGCAACCTCGGTGCCGTGATCCGCTCCGCCGCAGGCTTCGGCGCCCACGGCGTCCTCATCCCGGAACGTCGTGCCGCTGGCATGACCGCCTCGGCGTGGAAGACGTCGGCCGGTGCCGCTGCCCGCATCCCGGTCGCCCAGACGGTCAACCTCGTCCGCCAGCTCAAGGCCTACAAGGCCGCGGGCTGCATGGTGGTCGGTCTGGACGCCGAGGGCGACGTCACGCTGCCCGAGCTCTGCTCCCCCGACGGCCTGGCCACCGGGCCACTGGTCGTGGTGGTGGGCTCGGAGGGCAAGGGCCTCTCGCGACTGGTGACCGAGACCTGCGACCAGATCGTCTCGATCCCGATGGTCAACGACCTGGAGTCGCTCAACGCCGGTGTCGCCGCCTCGGTGACGCTGTACGCCATCTCGCAGGCCCGCGGCTGAGGTTCGTGCTCGTCCGTCCCTCGAGGCCCCGCGTGGTGCGGTGGGCGGTGCTGCTCACCGTGTGGCTGGTCACGGCCCTGGTCGTCGGGTCGGTGCTCTTCCTCAACTCCAGCCGCACGGTCCCGGTGGCCGGCCACGACGCCGTGGTGAGCCCCACGCTGAGCAGCCACGCGGTCTTCGAGACCGGTCCGGTGCTGCCCGACGTCCGCTTCGACCTGCCCGGACGCCTCGGCGTGACGATCGTGCTGGGCAAGACCGAGGCCGAGTCGACCGAGGAGCTCTTCGCCCGTTACGCCCTCATCGCCTCCAACGTCGAGCCCCAGGTCGCGACGGTCCGTGACGCGATGGTCGAGCTGGCGCTGGCGTCCGCCCTGCGCGGGATCGCCGCGGGTTCCCTGCCGGTCATCCTCTACCTGCTGCTGGGACCGGCGGGGCGTCGTGACGTGTGGGAGGAGCTGCGGAGGCTGCGGCCCCGCCCGCTGCTCGCCGTCGCCCTGGTCGTCGCCGCGGTCGTCGCGCTGTGGCAGCCGTGGCGCAGCGAGGAGCCGGAGGTCGCGCGGAGTCGCTCGTGGATGTCGGTGCAGGAGTTCCTCGGTGAAGGGATCCCGGTGCCCGAGCAGGCGAAGGGCATCGAGCTGAGTGCCGACAGCACCGCCGCCGGTACGCAGCGCCTCATCGGGAGCGCGCTCGACACCTACGCCAAGTCTCAGGACTTCTACGACGCCGCCGTCGAGTCGGCCGCCGACCTCGACCTGCGTGAGCCGCGCGACGACGAGACCGTGGTGCTCCTGGTCTCCGACCGCCACGACAACGTCGGCATGGACCGGGTGGCCCGGGCGGTCGCCGACCGTGCGGGCGCCACCGGCGTCTTCGGGGGCGGCGACGACACCTCCACCGGCAAGGCATGGGAGGCGTTCTCCCTCGACTCGCTGGACAAGACGTTCCGTGGCATGGACCGCTGGTTCGTCACGGGCAACCATGACCACGGCTCCTTCGTGGGCGACTACCTCGCCGACAAGGGCTGGGAGAAGCTCGACGGCGAGGTCGTCGAGGGGCCCGGCGGCGGGACCCTGCTGGGCTTCCCCGACCCGCGCAGCAGCGGCCTCGGGAGCTGGCGCGACGAGAAGGGCATCTCCTTCGGCGAGGCCGCCGAGAAGGTGGCCGACGTCGCCTGCGAGTCCCAGGAGGCGGGGGAGCGGGTCAACACGATCCTCGTCCACGACGCCAACCTGGGCGAGGTGGCGCTCGAGCGGGGCTGCGCCGACCTGGTGCTCGGAGGGCACACGCACGTGCCGTCGGGACCGACGCCCTTCGATGGGGAGGCCGGCCAGCTGGGCTACTCGTACACGAACGGCACGACGGGTGGTGCGGCGTACGCCATTGCCGTGGGCAGCAAGCCGCGACGCGACGCGAGCCTCACCCTGGTGACCTACGACGGAGCGGGGCGGCCGGCAGGGATCCAGCTCGTCACGCTGCTCACCGACGGGCGGTTCCGGGTCGAGCCGTACGACCGGCTCGCCCTCCCGCAAGGAGTCTGACTCCGGCGGCCCGTTGCTGCCGTCGTCTGGCGAGTGGCCCACATTTCTTTCCTGAAGTGGGATACGGGTCCCCAAAATTGGGGAGACTAGCCCTTGTCCCTGCACTCGCAGCCCTGTCGGGAGGCACCCCCCATGCGACGCATTCTTCTCCTCCTCGTCATCGCCTCGATGACGGTGTTCCATGCCGGTCCGTCCTACGCGATGCGCAAGGCGACCAACGGCGATGACGTGATCCGTGGCAACAACAAGGCCAACGAGGTCCGCGCCTTCGGCGGCAACGACCGCGTCAGCGTCCTCGGCGGACGTGACCTCGTCTTCGCCGGCGCCGGGAACGACTCGGTCTGGGGCGGTCGCGGCAATGACCGCCTCCACCTCGGCGACGGCGCCGACCGTGGCTACGGTGACGCCGGCAACGACCTGGTCCTGGGCCAGGGTGGTGCCGACCAGCTCTGGGGTGGTTCGGGGCGCGACGCCCTGCACGGTGGCCCGGGCCAGGACAGGATCTACGGAGGGCCCGGCGACGACAACATCCGGTTCGGCGGCATCCGGGGCCTGACCGGGAACGAGGGCGACGACGTCATCTTCGGCCAGGGAGGCAACGACTTCATCCTCGGCGGCGCCGGCAACGACACGGCCTACGGCGGCGCGGACAACGACACCTTCTACCTGGGTGTCGGCGACGACCTCGCCCACGGTGACGACGGCAACGACGACCTCTACGGAGACGCCGGCGCGGACGAGCTGCACGGGGACGCCGGCAGGGACATCATCTTCGGTGGCGCCGGTGACGACCTGATCCTCGGAGGCGACGGCGACGACAACCGTCGTCGCGCCGGCAAGCCCGACGAGCCGGGCGGCCTCTACGGGAGCGAGGGCAACGACCGCGTCTACGGCGACAACGGCAACGACCACGTCTCCGGTGGCGCCGGCCACGACCAGGTCTACGGCGGCCCCGGCGACGACGAGCTCGACGGTGACATGGGCAACGACCTCCTGGTCGACGGCCCCGGCGACGACGACAACATCACCGGCGACGAAGGTGACGACACCTTCTACATGGGTCCGGGTCGTGACCAGGTCTACGGTGAGGAGGGCGACGACGTCATCTACGTCCACAACGACGGCGACCCCGACCGCATCCACTGCAACGAGGGCTACGACCGGGTCTACTTCGTGGGCTCCCGTGACCCCAAGGACGGCATCCAGCTCTACGGCGGGACGATCGACTGCGAGGTCGTCATGGTGATCCCGCTCTCGGCCGCCCCGAGCGACTGGCCCTACTGAGCGGGCAGGAGCCCTGCGGCGCGAGCCGCAGCCGCGTACTCCTCGGCCAGGCTGGCCACCGTGTGGTGGGCGTTGAGCCCGGACGGGTTCGGCACCACCCAGAGCTCGGCGTCGCCCAGAGGTTCGGGCTGGGGGCCGGTGACGGCCTTGGGCCGTCCGAACGCCTGGCGGTAGGCCGTGATCCCGGCGACCGCGACGACCTTCGGGCGCACCCGCTCCACGAGGCCGGTGAGGGCCTTGCCGCCCTCGCGCAGCTCGTCGCGGGTGAGCTCGTCCGCGCGTGCGGTCGCGCGTCGTACGAGGTTGGTGATGCCGATGCCGCGGGCCCGCAGCGCGTCGCGGTCCTCCGGCGTCATGCCGGCGGAGGGGTCGATGCGCCGGTCGACGATGCCGGCCAGCTGCAGCGCCGGGTAGAAGCGGTTGACCGGGTGGGCGAAGTGCGTCTGCGTGGCGGCGGTCCACAACCCCGGGTTGATGCCCACGAAGAGCAGGCGTACGTCGTCGCCCAGGAGGTCGGGCACCTCGGTGTCGCGGTAGGACTCCAGCTCGGCGCGGGTGAATCGGGCCATGGCGTGAGCGTAGTGACCCTCGGGGAACCGGCGTCGGACGGCTATCGTCAGACCACCATGACCACGACGCAGACCCGACCGACGCGCCGCCCCGAGCGCGCGACCCGCCTCGCCACCCTCCTGGTGGCCGCCCTTGCGCTCGGTCCTGCGCTCGCTGCCTGCGGGAGCGAGACCGACGACGGGCCGGCGGCGAGGCCGAGCGCCACGCCGACGCCGACCACCACGCCGACCACCGACGGTCCGGTCACCTTCACCGAGGTCGCCACCTTCACCGACACCAGGATCCGGGCCGACGAGACCGGGAAGCTGGAGCCGCTGAGCACCTCCGACGACGTGAGCGCGTGGCTGCAGCCGCTCAACGCCCCGGCGCCCCTCGTGCAGGAGGTCCAGGAGGAGGTCGAGCGACAGGACGACGAGCTCCACGGCACGGTCCTCTGGGTCGGCTGCGACGAGCCGGAGTCGTACTCCGTCGTGCGCACCGGCGGTGAGCTCGAGGTGCGGGTGAGTCCGCCCAAGCAGGAATCCCAGTGCGTGGCGCCGATGACCTGGCTCGCCCTGGTCTCCGTCAACTGACGGGGCCGACATGGGCGTCTGGAACACGTTCGTCGAGGGTGACAACCTCGCGGTGATGACGGGGTGGGAGCCGGGCTCCTTCGACGTCGTGTGCAGCGACCCTCCCTACAACACCGGCTCGCTCTTCTCGTACGCCGACGACTTCCGCGGCCCCGACGGCGGGCGGGCCGGGCGGCACGCGGCGTGGGTCGACTTCATGCGGCCCCGGCTCGAGGCGATGCGCGACCTGCTGGCCCCCTCCGGAGCGGTCTTCCTGAGCATCGACGACAACGAGCAGGCCCGGCTGCGGCTGCTGATGGACGAGGTCTTCGGCGAGCAGAACTTCCTCGCCCAGGTCGTCGTCAACCTCAACGCCAAGGGGCGCCAGCTCGGGGCCGGCTTCGCGACCAACCACGAGTACCTGCTCGTCTATGCCCGGAACGCCCGCGAGTGCGTGCTCGACGCACGTACGACCGACACGGTCGACCCGGACGACTTCCCGCACGCCACCGACGACGGGCGCGCGTTCCGGTACCTGCCGCTGCGCAACACCAACAAGAAGTTCAACCCGGTGACCACGCCCACGATGCACTTCCCGCTCTGGGGCGACCCGGTCAGCGGACGGGTCGCCACCGCGCCCTTCGCGGGGGCCCACGAGATCGTCCCCGTCTTCGGCGACGGACGGCCGGCGGTGTGGCGGTGGTCGCGACCGCTGGTCGACGCGCGCCCCGACGACCTGGCCTGCCGGGAGATCCGTGGGAAGCGAGGGCCACGCGTCGACGTCTTCCAGCGCGACTGGCTGGAGGCGCCCGGTGGGCGCCGCAAGAAGCTGCGGACCATCTGGCTCGCCGAGGAGGTCGGCTCGACCGACACCGCGGTCGCGGAGCTGAAGAGCGTCGTCGGCCACGTCTTCGAGTCACCCAAGCCGACCGGGCTGGCGCGGCGCATCCTGCGGACCATGCCGTCGGACGCACGGGTGCTCGACCCGTTCGCCGGCAGCGGGACCACCGGACACGCGGTGGCGCTGCTCAACGTGGAGGACGGTGGCTCGCGGAGCTGCGTCTCGATCAACGTCGCCGAACCCGTACGCCCGGGCTCCAACGCCGCCCTCGCCGGACTGGCCACCGTCGCGGACATCACCCGGGCCCGGCTGCGGGCCGTGGCCGAGCAGGTCGGCGGCGGTCTCGAGGAGCGCTGAGCCCGTCAGCGACTCAGCGACTCAGTGACTCGCGCAGCTCGTCGACCACCGAGCCGACCACGGCGACGAGGTCGCCCCCGTTCGACTCCGCGACCCGGCGCTGGCGCTGGTAGCTGGCGCCCGAGCGGACGATCTCCTCGACGCTGCGCAGCGCGTCGGTGCAGTCGAGTCGCGCCGCGACCGGCTCCAGTCGCTCGAGCGTGTCCATGAGGTCGTCGGTGACGAGGCGCTCCCGGCTGTCGGAGTCGAGGATGACGATGGCGTCGAGGCCGTAGCGCGCGGCCCGCCACTTGTTCTCCTGGACGTGCCACGGCTGCATGGTGCCCACCTCCTCGCCGGCTGCCAGGCGGGTGTCGAGGTCGACGACCAGGCACTGCACGAGGGCGGCGATCGCTGCGAGCTCCTCGACGGTCGAGACCCCGTCGCAGACCCGGGTCTCGACGGTGCCGAGGTGGGGCGCGGGGCGGATGTCCCAGCGGATCTCGTTGAGGTCGTCGATGACGCCGGTGGTGAGCTGGTCGTCGGCGAACGACTCGAACTGCTCCCAGGTCTCGAACTGGAAGGGCAGCCCCGCCGTGGGCAGCTGCTGGAACATCAGCGCGCGGTTGGACGCGTAGCCGGTGTCGGTGCCGCCCCAGATGGGGGAGGAGGCGGAGAGGGCGAGCAGGTGCGGGTAGTGGTTGAGCAGACCGTTGAGGACGCCCATCACGCGCTTGCCCTCGGGGAGGCCGACGTGCACGTGCACGCCCCAGATGAGCATCTGCCGGCCCCAGTACTGGGTGCGGTTGATGAGCTCGGCGTAGCGGTGCCCGCGGGTGAGCTCCTGCGCGGTCCAGTCGGCGAAGGGGTGCGCACCCCCGCCGTAGAGGTCGAGGCCCAGGGAGTCGGCGACCGGCAGCAGGGCGCGCAACGACGTACGCAGGTCGTCGGCCGCCTCGTCGACGGTGTCGCAGATGCCGGTCACGACCTCGACGGTGTTGCGCAGCAGCTCTCGGTGCAGGCGGTCCGGGTGGGGGAGCTCTGGCTGGGCAGCCGCGAAGAACTCGCGCGCGCAGTTGGCCAGGTCGCGGGAGGTGCGGTCGACGAGGGCGAGCTCCCACTCCACGCCCAGGGTCGGGCGGGGGGACGGGGTGAAGTCGATGCGCACCGGACCACCTTAGGGCCGGTGCGGGCACTCGACCCAGCACGGTGACCCCTCTCCACACCGAGCACGGCAAGTGGCACCATGGCGCAGGTGTCTCAGTCAGCCGAAGTGGACGTGAAGGAACTCAACCTCGCGATCGACCTGTGCCTGCGCATCGGGGAGATGCTGCTCTCCAACGGCGCAGGCGCCGCGGACGTGACCACGACGATGAGGGCGGTCGCCCAGCACCTCGGGCTGCGTCGGCACAGTGACATCGACGTCACCTTCACCCAGGTCTCGATGAGCTACACGTACGACCCCTCCGAGCCCACGCTGGTGATGATCCGGCAGGTCCCCCAACGGACCATCGACTACGACGACCTGACCAACGTCGACCACCTCGTGCGCGACCTGCTCGCCGGCGAGCTCGACCTCTACCTGGCCCGGACGCGGATGGCCACGATCGTCTCGGTCGCGCCTCCGGTCCCACGCTGGATGGTCACCGTCGCCACCGGCGTCACCTGCGCCTCGGTCGGCCTCTTCCTCGGCGGCAACGTGTGGGTGGTCCTCATCGCCTTCGTGGCGGCGATGGCCATCGACCGTGCCCAGCTGGTCCTGGCTCGCCAGCGGCTCCCGTTCTTCTACCTCCAGGTGGTCGGCGGCATCATCGCCAGCCTGATGGCGGTGGCGGTGGCCGCCACCCCGCTCGACGTCGACCCCTCCCTGGTCGTCACCGCCAACATCGTCATGATGCTCGCCGGGGTCGGGTTCATGGGTGCCCTCCAGGACGCCCTCTCGGGGTTCTACCTCACGGGCACCGCCCGCATCACCGAGGCGATCATGGCCACCGTCGGCATCGTCGCCGGGGTGAGTGGCGGGCTCTCGTTCGGCGCCATGGTGGGCCTCGACATCGGCACCTACGAACCGGGCCGCTCGGGCTGGCAGGGCCTCGGGGTGCTCGTCATCGGGTCGGCGCTCTGCTCGGCTGCGTTCGCGTTCTCCGTGTACGCCCCCCGTCGGGCCCTGGTCCCCATCGCCCTGGTCGGCGGTGCGGCGTCGGCCATCTACCGCCTCATGGTGCAGGCCGGGCTGGACCGCCCGTCGGCCGCCGCGGTGGCCGCCTTCGTCATCGGTGTCGTCAGCTACTCGGTCGCCGGACGGGTGCGGATCCCTCCGCTGGTCGTCGTCGTCCCGGCGATCGTCCCGCTGCTGCCGGGCCTCACGATCTACCGCGGACTGTCGCTGCTCCTCGACGGCGGGCCGTCGACCTCGCTCGGCCTGCTGGCGATGGTCACGGCCGCCTCGGTCGCGCTGGCGCTTGCCGCCGGCGTCATCCTCGGCGAGTTCGTCGCGCAACCCGTCAAGAGGGAGGCGAGACGCCTGGAGCAGCGCCTGGCCGGCCCCCGGCTGGTGGGCGTCTCCCGCGCCCGCTCCCGTGCCAGCGAGCGCGAGCGGCGGCGCCGCAAGGGGCCGCGTACCGAGGCCGAGACCTGAGGCGTGTGAGCCTCGGCCCGTGAGTGTCAGCCCGCGGTGTCAGCCCGCGAGTGTCACCGCGCGTCGAACCGCTTGCTCAGCCGGGCGGCGACGTCCTGGTAGCGGGCTCCCACGAGCGTGGCGAGCGCGTGCACGACGTGGGCGTCCGCCCCGACCAGCACTCGTGGCCTGCCGGCGAGCATCCCGCGCAGGATGACCCGGGCCGCCTCGTCGGGAGTGGTGCGGGCCAGCTGCTCGTCGAACTTGCGGGCCAGCTCGGCCTGGTCCTCGCCCGCCGCCGCACGCCCGTTGCGGGCGATCCCGGTCTTGACCCCGCCGGGGTGCACGACCGTCACCTGCACCGGGTGACCGGCGACCAGCATCTCCTCGCGCAGTGACTCGCTCAGTCCGCGCACGGCGTACTTCGAGGCGTTGTAGAGGCTCTGCGTCGGCATCGAGATGAGCCCGAAGAGCGAGGAGACGTTGACCAGGTGCCCGTCGCCGGAGGCGATCAGGTGGGGCAGGAACGCCTTCGAGCCGTGCACCACACCCCAGAAGTTGATCGCCATGATCCACTCCATGTCCTTGACCTCGAGGTCGACGAAGGGGCCCGAGAGCGAGACGCCGGCGTTGTTGATGACCGCGTCGACCCCGCCGAAGTGGCCGGCCACCCGGTCCGCCCACGCGTCCACCGCGGCGCCCTCGGCGACGTCGACGACCTCGGTGTGGACGGCCGTCGCGCCGACCTGCCGCGCCATCAGCGCCGTCTCCGCCAGGCCCGCGGCGTCGATGTCGCCGAGGGCCAGCCGCGCCCCTGACTGGCCGCAGCGCAGCGCCAGCGCCCGGCCGATGCCCGATCCCGCACCGGTGATGACGACGACCTTGCCGCGCAGACTCCTCATGCCTCGCGACAGTAGCGCTCCCGGACGAGGCTGGCGACGGCTCCGCCGCGACGTGGGACCGCGACGTGGGACCGCGACGTGGGACCGCGACGTGGGACCATGGGCAGATGCAGACGAACGGCAGTGACGACGGCACCCGGTCGGTGGTGGAGCTCACGCGTGCGGAGTGCCGCGAGCTGCTGCTCACCCAGGCCGTCGGCCGGGTGGCCTTCCAGGGGGCGGACGGCCCACGCATCGTCCCGGTCAACTTCCGCGTGCGCGACGGCGTGATCGAGTTCCGCACCACGTCCTACTCCGAGCTGGCGACGTACGCCCCCGGCACACCGGTCGCCTTCGAGGTC
The DNA here is from genome assembly GCF_006007965.1 of Nocardioides jishulii. NCBI lineage: Bacteria > Bacillati > Actinomycetota > Actinomycetes > Propionibacteriales > Nocardioidaceae > Nocardioides > Nocardioides jishulii. The sequence continues at coordinate 621,683 of NZ_CP040748.1, forward strand.
GACGCCCTGGACCCCGAGCACCGCGCCGGGTGGAGCGTCGTGGTGACCGGCCCGTGCGAACGGGTGCTGGAGGAGTTCGGCGCCGTCCTCGAGATGCCCTCGGAACCCGCCAACGTCACGTGGGCCGAGGGACGCCGCCCGATGCTGCTGCGCCTCGAGGTCGAGACCCTGAGCGGCAGGCGCGTCGGCCACGGCGACGTCGGCCTGGCGGAGTGGCACCACCCCGACGCCCGGTGAAGCCGGTCAACGGTTCGGGGTCGGCGTCGAGCAGCAGGCAGAATGGACGCACGATGTCCGCGCCCACCGAACCCACGCTCGCGATCACCTATCCCGAGCACCTGCCGGTCTCGCAGCGACGCGACGACATCGCGGCAGCGATCCGCGACCACCAGGTCGTGATCGTGGCCGGGGAGACCGGCTCCGGCAAGACGACCCAGCTGCCCAAGATCTGCCTCGAGCTGGGGCGCGGTCGTCGCCGCGGACGCGGGGACAAGGCGTCCGGTGGCCTGATCGGCCACACCCAGCCGCGGCGCATCGCCGCCCGCTCGGTGGCCGAGCGGATCAGCGAGGAGCTGGCCGCCGACGGCATCGGGACCGGCCTCGGCGACGTGGTCGGCTACCAGGTGCGCTTCACCGACCAGACCTCGCGCTCGTCGCGGGTCAAGCTGATGACCGACGGCATCCTGCTGGCCGAGCTCCAGCGCGACCGGATGCTGCGCAGGTACGACACGATCATCATCGACGAGGCCCACGAGCGCAGCCTCAACATCGACTTCCTGCTCGGCTACCTGCGCCGCCTGCTGCCGAAGCGTCCTGACCTCAAGCTGATCGTCACGTCCGCCACCATCGACGTCGAGCGCTTCGCGCAGCACTTCGCCGAGCGCGACGGCACCCCCGCACCGATCATCGAGGTCTCCGGGCGGACGTACCCCGTCGAGGTCCGCTACCGGCCGCTGATGGAGCTCGGTTCGACCGACGAGGAGGGGGAGACGGTCGTCCGCGACCAGACCGAGGCCATCGTCGACGCCGTCCGTGAGCTCTCGACCGAGGGCCCCGGCGACGTGCTCGTCTTCCTCCCCGGCGAGCGGGAGATCCGCGACACCGCCGACGCCTTCGACGCGCTCAAGTCCGACCGGCTGGAGATCGTGCCGCTCTACTCGCGGCTCTCCGCCGCCGAGCAGCACCGGGTCTTCTCCTCCCACCCCGCCTCCGTGCGCCGCGTGGTGCTGGCGACCAACGTCGCCGAGACCTCGCTGACCGTGCCGGGCATCAAGTACGTGGTCGACACCGGCGTGGCCCGCATCTCCCGCTACTCGGTGCGCACCAAGGTGCAGCGCCTGCCCATCGAGCCGATCAGCCAGGCCAGCGCCAACCAGCGCTCGGGGCGGTGCGGGCGCGTCAGCGAGGGCATCGCGATCCGCCTCTACTCGGAAGAGGACTTCGAGGGCCGCCCGGAGTTCACCGACCCGGAGATCCTGCGCACCAACCTGGCCAGCGTCATCCTCCAGATGACGTCGCTGGGGCTGGGTGACATTGCCCGCTTCCCGTTCGTCGAGCCCCCGGACAAGCGCAACGTCTCCGCCGGCGTCCAGCTCCTGGAGGAGCTGGGGGCCTTCTCCACCAAGACCAGTGACCAGAAGCGCCTGACCAAGCTCGGTCAGCGGCTGGCCCGCCTGCCGATCGACCCACGGTTGGGCCGGATGATCCTCGAGGCCGAGCAGATGGGCTGCGTGCGTGACGTCATCGTCATCGCCGCCGCGCTCTCGCTCCAGGACCCGCGCGAGCGCCCGGCCGACGCGCAGGCGCAGGCCGACCAGCTGCACGCCCGCTTCAAGGACAAGACGTCCGACTTCCTGACCTGGCTCAACCTGTGGCAGTACGTGAAGCAGCAGCAGCGCGACCTGTCGTCGTCGGCCTTCCGGCGGATGTGCAAGCGCGAGTACCTCAACTACCTGCGGATGCGCGAGTGGCAGGACTTCGAGTCGCAGCTGCGCCAGGTCTGCAAGGAGATGAAGGTCGACCTCGGCCAGGCCCGCGGGCGCCGCGACGTCAACGAGGAGGGCGAGGGCGGCGCAGCGTACGACGCCGACGGCATCCACCAGGCCCTGCTCGCGGGGCTGCTCTCCCACATCGGGGCTCTCGAGGAACGGGAGCGTCCCCGCCCTGGCGCCAAGCCGACGGAGCGGCGGCAGATGCGGGAGTACCTCGGCGCCCGCGGGTCGCGCTTCGCCATCTTCCCGGGCAGTGCCCTCAAGGGCGCCAACCCGCCCTTCGTGATGGCCGGTGAGCTCGTCGAGACCTCGCGGCTGTGGGCGAGGCAGAATGCCGCCATCAAGCCCGAGTGGGCCGAGCGCCTCGGCTCCCACCTCGTGAAGCGCTCCTTCTCCGAACCCGCGTGGTCGAAGAAGCGGGCTGCGGTGATGGCGAAGGAGAAGGTGACGCTCTACGGCGTGACCCTGGTCTCCGACCGCGCGGTCAACTACGGCTCGATCGACCCTGAGGTCGCCCGCGAGCTCTTCATCCGCCACGCCCTGGTGCAGGGCGAGTGGGACGAGCTCACCTCCGGGCGTCACAAGTTCTTCACGAAGAACAGCCAGCTCCTGGCCGAGGCCGAGGAGCTGGAGCACCGGGCGCGGCGGCGCGACATCGTCGTCGACGAGCACACCCTCTTCGACTTCTACGACCAGCGCATCCCGGCGGACATCGTCTCCGGCGCGCACTTCGAGCGGTGGTGGAAGCAGGAGCGGCGGGTGCACGGCAACCTCCTGACCTTCAGCCTCGACATGCTCACCCACGACACCGCCGAGGAGGTCGCGGCCAGCGACTTCCCGACCCAGTGGCACGGCGAGTCGCTGACCTTCCCGATCAGCTACCACTTCGAGCCGGGGGCGGCCGACGACGGCCTCACCATCGAGGTGCCGGTGGCGACCCTCAACCAGGTCGAGGCCGACGACTTCTCGTGGCTGGTGCCGGGGTTGCGCGAGGAGCTGGTGGTCAACCTCATCCGTACGCTCCCCAAGCAGCTGCGGGTCTCGTTCGTGCCGGCGCCCAACACGGCCAAGGCCTTCCTGGCTGCCGTGCCGCCGGGGGAGGAGCCGCTGCTGGACTCCCTGGAGCGCTTCCTGCGCGCGACGACCGGCGTGCACGTGCCGCGCGAGGCGTGGGACCTCGACAAGTTGCCGGCCCACCTGCGACCCACCTTCAAGGTCGTCGGCGACAACGGCAAGGTCGCCGCGGCCGGCAAGGACCTGGACGCCCTCAAGGCACCGCTGCGGCCCACGTTCGCGGCGGCGATGGCCGAGGTCGCCCAGGACACCGGCGTCACGGCGACGGGCCAGACGACGTGGACCTTCGGCACCATCGAGACCTCCTTCACCCAGCGGCGCGCCGGCCACGAGGTGCGCGGCTACCCGGCGCTCACCGACGAGGGCGCCACCGTGGGCCTGGGCGTCTTCGGATCGTCCGACGAGGCTGCGGCGCGGCACCGGCTCGGCGTACGCCGCCTCCTGCTGCTCGCGCTGCCCAGCGCCGAGCTCCTCCTCGACGGCCTCTCCAACCTCGAGAAGCTGGCCCTGGCGTCGTCGCCCTACCCGACCGTGCAGGAGATGGTGGAGGACCTGCGCGCCGCCGTCGTCGGTGACGTCGTCGACGCGCGACCCGCGGTGCGCGACCAGGCGGCGTACGACGCCCTGCTCGCCGTCGCCCGCACGGAGCTGCAGCGCATGCTGCCGAGCGCCTTCGCCGACCTCGCCAAGGTGCTGGCCGCCTGGCGCGAGACCGAGAAGGCGTTGTCGGGACGGGCGGACCTGTACACGCTGCCGGCGCTGACCGACATGAGGGCGCAGCTGGAGCGACTGGTGCACCGTGGCTTCCTCGGCGAGGCCGGGGCCGCACAGCTGCGTCACTACCCGCGCTACCTCGCGGCGATCGTCGAGCGGCGCGAGAAGCTGGCCGGGCAGGTGGCCCGGGACCGCCAGCTCATGGACCAGGTCGCCGATCTCCAGGAGTCGTGGCTCCACCAGATGGCGGCGCTGCCCCAGGGCCGTCCGCCCACCGCCCACCTGCGTGAGGCGCGCTGGATGCTGGAGGAGTACCGGGTGCAGCTGTGGGCGCAGCACCTCGGCACCGCGATGAAGGTGAGCGACCAGAGGATCCGCAAGGCCCTGGGCTGATCCTGCCGCGGGCCCGGACTCAGGCTCGGGCGAGCGGCTCGACAGCGGCAGCGCGGACGGCGTCGGCGAAGGAGGGGTGGGTGCGGACGATGACCAGGTCCTGGTCGCGGTTCACGTGCACCCCGACGGAGTTGCGCAGGGAGTTGGCCACACCGAAGACGACCGCGCCCGTCAGGATCACGAGGCCGACACCTGCCAGCACTCCGGAGCGGCCGTCGTTGGCCGCCACGGCGCCGGCCAGAAAGCCACCGCCGGTCAGGCCCGCGGCCCAGGCCGCCCACCGCCGCCTGTTCCAGTGGTCGTAGGCCGCGTGCGTGAACGGAACCTTGAGCTCGTACCGCCGCATGGTCAGCATGGTGGCCAGCAGGTATCCGAACACCGAGAACACGAGCAACACCGTGATCCACAGGGGCGTGGTGGTGCCGCGCAGCGTCACGGTCTCGTTGGTCGGGCGCCCGGTCTTGACGCAGGTGTCGAGGTCGACGACCACCTTCTCGGCAGCCCAGGGCAAGGTCACGTCAGCCATGCCCCAACGGTAGGGAACAACGTGCACCACGTCTGGTGCTCGGCTAAGTCCGTCGGTGGAACCGTAGGTCGCCGTTGGCCATCCGGCTCATGTCGTAGCCGGGGTCGTGGGATCGGTGGTGATGGTGGGAGCACAGGAGCGCCGCGTTGGACAGGTCGGTGGCGCCGCCGTGTGACCACGGCACGAGGTGGTGCGCCTCGGACCAGGTGCCGGGGATGTCGCATCCCTCGGCTCGGCAGGTGGTGTCCCGCAGGGCGAGGGCCCGGCGTTGGGCCTTGGTGAAGAGTCGGGCGGCTCTGCCGACGTCGAGGACCTCGCCGTCGGTGCCGAGGACCGCTGGGATGATCTGGGCCGTGCAGGCCAGGCGCCTCGCCTGCGCGGCGGTGATCGTGGCGTGGCCGTCGCCGGGGGTGGCGTTGTCGATGGTGGCCACGCCGAGGTCGCGGGTGAGGGTCTCGAACGGGATCGTGACCATGAGGTGGGTGGCGTCGCCGCCGTGGATGGGCAGTCGTGTGGGGTCGAGGGTCTCCAGCAGCTGACCGAAGGCTTCGGCCATCCGGCGGGGGTGGGACCCCTGCATGCCGAAGCCGGTCTGCTCGTCGGTGTCGTGGCCGGTGTCGTGGCCGGTGTCGTCCTGAGCGGCGTTGCTGCGGACCGCACCGTCGCTCAACCTCGGATTCGTGAAGGCGTGCAGGTAGGTCGCCAACCTCGCGGCCGTGGCATCCGGGACGATCGCGCTGATCCGAGTCGTCCCATCGCCCAGGGCCCGGATCCGCAGGCGCTGCCGCTCGGCCGCGCGCTTCTCGGCCTCAGCGAGCCGGCGGGCTTCTTCCTCCTCGAACCGGTCGGGGTCGACGACCTCGAGGATCCGTCGGCCGAGCTTGACCAGGGCGCTCGGGTCGTGATCGGCAGCGAGCGCGACGAGCCTCACCTCGGCTGCCTCGATCACGTCGGCACCGACTCGGGAGGGCAGCTCCTCCACGGCGGCAGCAATGACCCGCGCCTGCGCGATCGACACGTGCCCTTCGCGCACCGCGCGGGCCAGTACCGCGCGCTCTCGGTCCAAGGCGACTGCCAGCCGCAGGTCGGCTGCGGCGTCGCCGCGCCGCGTACGCGTGTGGAACGCCAGCCAGGCCGCAGCGTCCCGGAACCCCTCCGCGCCGGCCACGTCGCCCGCAGAGGCCAGCACGCGCAACCGCAGCTCCGCGGCGCGGCTCTCGAGGACGACCAGGTCGCGCAGCACCGCTGCCTTGTCGCCGGTGGGCATGAAGGTGGGGTTGACGTCGGCGACCGACTTCAGCGCCTCGCTGATCGTGCCGGTCAGCTCGCTCAACGGATGCATGCCGCCACCTCTCTCCACCTCATGTCAGCCCACGTGGAGCCGTCCCGTGCTTCCATTCTTGCTCGAACACATGTTCGAACAACAGTCCTGAAATCAGGTATCCGAGGTCTCGCCACGACAGTCAGGCGCCCCGCGTACCGTGGGACGCATGAGCGATCCCCGCCCTGAGGCACGCCGCCACCACCGCCCGGTGGTGCGGACCGACGCCTTCTTCGAGGAGATGACCGGCAGCGACCCCGCACAGGTGCGCGAGGCCGGCGAGCTGGCAGCCACGATGCTCGTGCGCGGCGTACGCCGAGAGGGCGACGAGGTGCTGATCGACCGGGTGGTCCGCCTGGCTGAGACCGAGGGGCTGGAAGTGCTCGCCGACATCTGGTCCGGCTCTCCGAGCGACTCCCTCGCCGGGACGCTGTGGCGGCTCTACCTCCTGACCACCTGGGTGAAGACCAACCCGCACCGGGTCGCCGAGGAGTTCCGTGCCGGTCGCGGCACCGCGCAGGCCGCCGGGGTCGTGTCCGGCATCGCTGATCCGCCAGGCCCCGAGCAGGTGCTCGCGATGATCGACGAGGTGCTCCACGGCATCGTGCGCGGTGACTTCGTCGACGTCCTGCACCGGGCCGCAGCCTTCTCGCACGTGGTCGCCACCGGCCGAGCTCACCTGGGCCACGCCAGCCACGACGAGACCGTGCGCATGCTCCAGCTGGCCGAGCAGCTCGAGGCCGCGTCGCGCCTCGAGGCGCAGGGCGCCCTGGTCTGAGCCCTCGTCGTCGCCGGGGTGAGAACCATCTCGTCCGCGGGGGTCGCCGCCGTCCCCGGACCGGCATAGACTCTTCTCGTGCACCGGGCCGCTGAAGCCCCGGGTCCCAAAATTAGCCGCTACGAGCGGCCACGCGCCGAGAGGTGCTCTCGGCCCGGTGCACACCCTCCGCCTCCTCTGGCAGCCCTCTAGGCTCGCGGCATGGGTCGTCTCAGTTCCGCCGTCAGCCGCCTCCTCGGACGTACGTCGTCCACCCCGCGCGGCGTTGCCGATCTCCGACCCGCCGCGCCCGGCGGCCCCGTCGTGCAGTACGCCGTCGAGGTCGACGGCGAGCCCGATCCCGGCGAGGTGGTGTGGGGCTGGGTGCCCTACGAGGACGACCCGTCGCAGGGCAAGGACCGGCCGGTCCTGCTCCTGGCCCACCACGACTCGGTGTGGTTCGGGCTCATGCTGAGCAGCCAGGACCACTCGCGCGACCCCGCTCGGGAGGCCCGGCACGGGCGTCACTGGATGGACGTCGGCAGCGGTGCGTGGGACAGTCAGGGCCGTCCGAGTGAGGTGCGTCTCGACCGTCTGCTCCGGCTCGACGGGGCCTCGATCCGGCGCGAGGGCGCCGCGCTCCCGAAGCCGGTCTTCGACCGCGTCGTGGCCAGGGCTCGGCAGTTCCACGACCTCGGCTGAGCGGGGCACGCCGTCGGGCCGACGGTCACCCCGGTGTCGGTAGGCTGACCCGGCGACACACCCGCACGTCCTCGACGTGCGCCCTTGGCATGAGAGAGAAGATCCCCGCCCCATGACGACCCGCCGACCCGCCCTGGCCCTGGCCTCGCTCCTCACCTTTGCTCTCACGGCGACTGCCTGCACGAGCGACGGGGACCCCGGCGACGGGCCCTCCGCCACCCCCTCCCCGACGGTGCGTGCCGAGCCGGACCACCTCACCTTCGGCGTCTTCGGCACCGAGGCCGAGATGGTCGCCTGGGACGAGACGCTGCGCGACTTCAACGAGGGCAACAGGTCCACCCGGGCGAGCCTGGTCGAGTGGACCTCGCAGGAGGCGGCCCGCAGTGCGCTGGCCAGCGGTGACCCCGAGCAGGTGCCTGACGTCTTCCTGATGGCGCGTTCCGACCTGCGCCTGGCGATGGACGAGAAGCTGACCCGCCCCGTCAGCGAGCTGCTCGACGAACGAGGCGTCGACTTCGGCGACAAGTTCTCGCGCGACGCGGTCGAGTCGTTCAGCCTCGACGGCGACCTGCAGTGCATGGCCTACTCGATCTCGCCGATGGTGATCTACCTCAACGAGAAGCTCATCAACTTCGAGGTGATGACGGAGCGCGGCCTCGACGTCTCCTCGCGCTGGGACCGCTGGCGGATGCCCCAGTTCGCGGAGGCGGCCCGCTTCGGCACCCGGCCCGTACGCGGCGTCTCCGGCGTCCACATCGACGCCTCGGTCGAAGGGCTCGCCCCCTTCATCCTCTCCGCCGGCGGCTCGCTCTTCGACGACGCCAAGAACCCCACCTCCCTCGCCTTCTCCTCGGAGGAGACCCGGGACGCGCTGGCGGAGGCGCTGCCCGTGCTGCGCGACGCGAGCATCACCCTGCCCGAGGACAAGATCGCCAAGCGGTCTCCGCTGGAGTGGTTCAAGCGCGGCAAGCTCGCCATGATGGCTGGCCAGCGCGGCCTCGTGCCCGAGCTGCGCGAGCAGGAGGGCCTCGAGTTCAACGTGATGCCGATGCCCTACCTCGGCTCCGCCGCCACCGTCGGCGACGTCGACGGCCTCTGCATCTCGGCCAAGACCGAGCACCCCGGACAGGCGGCCGACCTGATCGCCCACCTGATCGGCGACGAAGCCACCGTCAAGGTGACGGAGGCCGGCGCGATCGTCCCGGCCAACCTGACCGTGGCCGCCTCCGACGCCTTCCTCCAGAAGGGCCAGATGCCGGAGCGTTCGCGAGTCTTCAACTCGGCCATCCGTGGCATCGAGTTCCAGCCGCTGGTGCCGTCGTGGGAGGCGCTGGAGAAGGCCGTACGCCCCTACGTGCGCCAGCTCCTGCTCGACCCGGGCGAGATCGACCTCGAGGCGATCACCGAGCAGATCGACGAGGCCTCACGCACGGTGCTGAGCCCCGAGGACGTCGAGCCGAGCGAGAGCCCCAGCCCGAAGGACTGAGCCGGCCAGGCCGTCAGGGCCCGGCCCGGCCGGGCCGTCAGGCCTCGGTCGACTCGTCGTCCGGCCCGTCGGGGACGACCGGCGGCTCCTGGTCGGCGAGCACCGTCGCCTCGACGAGTGCGTCGAGGACGAGGTCGACCTGCCAGCGCCGCGCGCCGTAGCCGCTGAGCTGCCGGCGCAGCTGCTGCGCCAGCAGCTGCGGGTCGCGGGTAGCGGGCGGCGTCCACATCGCGCGGCGTACGTGGTCGGGCGTGATCAGGTTCTCGACCGGCAGGTGGTGCTCGGCGGCAATGGAGAGCGTCGCGTCGCGGGCCACCTTGTAGCGGCGGTCGGCGACCGGGTCGCGGTCGGCCCACGCCTTGACGGGCGGGGGGCCGTCGCCCCGCAGGGTGCGCGGGGGCAGCTCCTCCTCCGGGATCTGCATCGCTGTCGCGATCGCGTCCATCCAGCGGTTGGCGTAGCGCTCGGCGCCGCGTCCGTTGAAGCCGCGGGTGGCCAGCAGGGCGTTGCGGTTGGCCGGCATCGCGGCCGCCGCGGCGACCAGCGCGGCGTCGGGGACCACCCGGCCGGGCGTCACGTCGCGGGTGCGGGCGATCTCGTCACGCGTCTCCCACAGGGCCCGGGCCACCGCGAGGGCACGGCGTCCGCGCAACTTGTGCAGGCCCGCCGTACGCCGCCACGCGTCGACCCGGACGGTGGGCTGGAAGTCCAGCAGGTGCGTGAACTCCTGCTGGGCCCACTCCCACTTGCCGGCCTTCACGAGCTCGGACTGCATGTGGTCGCGCAGCTCGGCGAGCACCTCGACGTCGAGGGCGGCGTACTCCAGCCACGGAGTCGGCAGCGGACGCTTCGACCAGTCGGCGGCGGAGTGCTCCTTGCGCATCCGCAGGCCCACGACCTCCTCGACCAGGGTGGCGAGGCCGACCCGGGGCATGCCGAGCAGGCGACCGGCGAGCTCGGTGTCGAAGATCGTGGTGGGCTCCAGGCCGACCTCGCGCAGGCACGGCAGGTCCTGGGTCGCCGCGTGCAGGATCCACTCGGCGTCGCCCATGGCCTCGGCCAGCGTCGGCAGGTCGGAGTTGAAGGCGATGGGGTCGATCAGCCACGTGCCGGAGTCGCCGCGCCGCAGCTGGATCAGGTAGGCCCGCTGCGAGTAGCGGTAGCCGGAGGCGCGCTCGGCGTCCAGGGCGATGGGGCCGGTGGCCGCCGCCAGGGCAGCGCAGGCCTCCTCCAGGCGCGAGGGGGTGTCGACGACGTCCGGGATGCCGCCGCTCAGCGTGAGCAGGGGTACGGGGGGCGGGGGAGGGGCGGTCTCGCCCTCGGTCTCCTCGCCCGTCGGGACCGGCTCCGTCGGCTCGGTGCCTGTCGCGTCGTCAGAAGTCATGGGGTCGTGTTGCTCCGCTGTCCACGTCGTTGGGGGAAGGCGGCGACGCCTTCGGGCACCGGCGGGAGGCCGACTGCCGTACAGAGAAGTTCACCCCATGCCTCGACGTGGGCGCGCAGCGAGGTCTGGTCCTCGTCGATGTCAGGGGTCCAGGAGGCGCGGATCTCGAGCTGTGCCGTCGTCGGCTCGTCGACCATCCCGCCGAAGGCCTCGGTGGCCACGCGGGTGACGGTGCCGGAGGCGGCACGCCACGTCGCTCCGTGAGCTGTGAGGGCGTCGGTCAGCCAGGTCCAGCCGACCTCTCCGAGGAGCGGGTCGATGGCGAGCTCGGGGTCGATCTCGGCACGGGAGTAGGCGACGAGCCGGAAGGTGCCCTGCCAGGTGTCGTTGCCCTGCGGGTCGTGCAGCAGGATCAGGCGGCCGGTGCCGACCTCGTCCTCCTCGACCTCGACGTCGGCGGTGATCGCCGTGGCCCACGGTGCGATGCGCTGCGGGGCGGGCATCTCCTCGACGGCGACCTCGACGCGCATCGTCGCCGCCCGCACCTGGTCCAGCGCCCTGAGGAACGCGGCAGGGGGTTCCTCCGCCCCGTGCCCACGGCGGGTCTCCGAGTACGCGACCATGGCCTCACGCTAAGTCACGCCCGCTCCAGCGATGTGCCAACACGCCGCCTGACCTGCGATGATCGCGAGGTGAGCCCGTCCCCCGCCGCCGCTGACAGTGTCCTCCTCGCCGCCGCGCGCGGAGAGGCGGTGAGCCACACGCCGGTCTGGTACATGCGTCAGGCGGGCCGCTCGCTGCCCGAGTACCTCAAGGTGCGCGAAGGCGTCGGCATGCTCGAGTCGTGCATGGACCCTGACCTCGTCGTCGAGATCACCATGCAGCCCGTCCGCCGCTACGGCGTCGACGCGGCGATCTTCTTCTCCGACATCGTGCTGCCGCTCAAGGCGGTCGGCGTCGACCTCGACATCAAGGCGGGCGTCGGCCCGGTCGTCGCCGAGCCGGTGCGCACCCTCGCCGACGTCGAGAGGATCCCCGACCTCACCCCCGACCACGTCCCCTTCATCACCCAGGCCGTGCAGGGCCTCGTCGGTGAGCTCGGCGCCACTCCGCTGATCGGCTTCGCCGGAGCGCCCTTCACCGTCGCGTCCTACCTCGTCGAGGGCGGTCCCTCGAAGGACCACGCGAAGACCAAGGCCATGATGCTCGGCGCCCCCGAGGTGTGGGACGCGTTGATGCGCAAGATCGCCCAGATCGCCTCGGCCTACCTCAAGGTGCAGGTCGACGCCGGCGCTTCTGCGGTCCAGCTCTTCGACTCGTGGGCGGGCGCGCTGACCCCGCAGGACTACGCCGAGCACGTCATGCCGCACTCCTCGCGCGTGCTGGCCGAGGCCGGCGAGCTGGGCGTGCCGCGCATCCACTTCGGCGTCGGCACCACCAACCTGCTCTCCCTGATGGGCGAGGCCGGCGCCGACGTCGTCGGTGTCGACTGGCGTACGCCGCTCGAGCGCGGCATCGAGCTCGTCGGCGACCGCGCCGTGCAGGGCAACCTCGACCCCACGCTGGTCTTCGCTCCGACCGACGTGATGCTGGCGCGCGCCGGCCAGGTGATCGAGGCCGGACGGGCCGCCAGGGGCCACATCTTCAACCTCGGCCACGGCGTCATCCCCAGCACCGACCCCGACCAGCTGAAGAGGCTGACGGAGTTCGTGCAGTCCTACCCGTTGGGCTGAGTCGACGCGGGCTGTGACGCCTGGGTCGTCGCTCGGGCGCCCCTGCTGGCCTCGGCCTGCAGGCAGAGCACGAGGTCGCGCACCGGCGCGGACAGCTGGTGGTGGCGGTGCTGCAGCACCAGGCGTACGGCCGTGCGGTCGCCCCGCAGCGGCCGCGTGGTGACCAGCCCCGCGGTGTGCAGCGGGTCGCCCACGACGCTGAAGTCGGGCAGCAGGGTGATGCCCAGGCCGTCGGCGACCATGAGCTTGCCGAGGTCGGCCCCGTCGGTGCTGTGCGCCTGCTGGGGCAGGTCGCTGCCGAAGAGGCGGTTGGCCACCCGGTGCATCAGGTAGCCGCTGCGCATCAGGATGAACCGCTCGGTCCGCAGCTGGTCGGCGGTGAGCGCGTCGTGCTGCGTGAGTGCGTGGCTGGGCGGGAGCACGGCGACAGGGCGGCCGTGGAGCAGCACCGTCGAGGTGAGGTCCGTCGGTACCGCGTCGTCGGCGAGCAGGTTGACCAGGCCGAGGTCGAGGCCGCCGTCGAGGAGGCCGCCGTGGATCTCGTGCTGCTGCAGCGGCAGCACCTCGACGCTGGTCTCGGGCTGGTGGGCGCGGAGCGCCTTGATCGCCGGCACCAGCACGGTCGAGGTGGCTCCGTTGACGGTGCCGATGCGCAGCACCCTGCCGGTGACACCCTGGTCGCCAGCCGCCGTACGCAGCCGGTCCACCGACTCCAGGACGTCGACCATGTGCGGCAGCAGCTCGCGCCCGGCACGGCTGATCCGGCTGCCGGTGCGGCGGCGGTCGAGCAGGGGCAGCCCGAGCTCGCGCTCGAGCTTGCCGACGGCCTCGCTGAGGGCGGGCTGGGAGACGTGCAGGTGCTCGCTGGCCTTGCGCAAGGACCCGTAGCGGGTCACGGCGACGACGTACTCGAGCTGTTCGAGACGCACGAGGCTCCTCCTGGGGCTGGGTGGGTGGCGGGGTGAGAGGTAGGGCCTGTCGCCCGCCAGTCGGAATCTGGCGCTGGACGAGTGGTCCCGCCTTGCGCCTCCAGTAAGTCTAGTGTTTTGATTGACATACGCGATACAACATTGCGTGATTCACCCACACGCGGTGGCGCTCGGCGTCGACCTGCCGCGTCGACCCCCCTCCGGAGGCTTCCCGCATGACCAGCACCGAGCGCCCGCCGCTCCAGTTCGCCTACTGGGTCCCCAACGTCAGTGGTGGCCTGGTCGTCAGCAACGTCGAGCAGCGCACCGACTGGAGCTACGACTACAACGTGAAGCTCGCCCGGACGGCGGAGGCGAACGGTTTCGACTACGCGCTGACCCAGGTCCGCTACCTCGCGTCGTACAGCGCTGCGGACCAGCACGAGTCGACCTCCTTCTCGCTGGCCCTGCTGGCCGCCACCGAGCGCCTGAAGGTGATCGCCGCGGTCCATCCCGGCATGTGGCAGCCCGGCGTGCTGGCCAAGTTCCTCACCACCGCCGACCACATCTCCGGCGGTCGCGCCGCCGTCAACGTCGTCAGTGGCTGGCTCAAGAACGAGTTCACCCAGCTGGGCGAGCCGTGGCTCGAGCACGGCGAGCGCTACCGTCGTGCCGAGGAGTTCATCCAGTACCTGCGGGCGATCTGGACCTCGGACTCCGCCGAGTTCAACGGCGACTTCTACCGTCTCCACGACTTCAACATGCGGCCCAAGCCGCTCGACCTGCCCGGCCGCTCGCACCCGGAGGTCTTCATGGGGGGCAACTCCACCGCCGCTCGGGGCATGGGCGGCCGCGTGGCCGACTGGTACTTCATGAACGGCAGCAGCCCCGAGGGTGCCCAGGAGCAGATCGACGAGGTCAGCGCCCACGCGGCGGCCGCCGGTCGCGCCGTGAAGTTCGGCATCAACGGCTTCATGATCGCCCGCGACACCGAGGCCGAGGCCCACCAGGTGCTGCAGGACATCATCGACGGCGCCGACCGCGAGGCCGTCGAGAGCTTCGGCGACGCCGTCAAGCAGGCCGGGGCCTCCACGGCCGACAAGAAGGGCATGTGGGCCGACGCCACCTTCGACGACATGGTCCAGTACAACGAGGGCTTCCGCACCGGCCTGGTCGGTACGCCCGAGCAGGTCGCGCGCCGCCTGCTGGAGTACCGCCGCCGCGGCGTCGACCTGATGCTCTGCGGCTTCCTGCACTTCCAGGAGGAGGTCGAGTACTTCGGCCGCGAGGTGCTCCCGGTCTACCGCGAGCTCGAGGCCAGCGAGCTGGCGGTGGCCTCGTGACGCAGCAGCTCACCGTGACCGAGGGCAGGGTCCCGGTCCTGGACCCGGCGTCCGCCCGCGCCGAGGCTGCGCGCCTGCGTGACCGGTTCGCCGAGGGCGCCTCCGAGCGCGACGCCCAGCGGATCCTGCCCCACGAGCAGGTGCGTGAGCTGGCAGCCTCCGGCCTGCTGGCCATCACCGTGCCGGCGGCCCACGGCGGTGCGGACCTGCCGGTCGAGGTCGTGGCGGACGTGATCCGGCTGATCTCACAGGGCGACCCCAACCTGGGTCAGATCCCGCAGAGCCACTTCGCCTACGTCAACTCGCTGCGGCTGTCGGCCGCGCCCGCGCAGCAGGCGTTCTTCTTCGGCGAGGTGCTCGCCGGGAAGATGTTCGGCAACGCCCAGTCCGAGCTCGGCACCAAGCACGTGCGCGACTACCGCGCCACGCTGCTGCCGGCGGGCGAGGGGGAGTGGGTGCTCAACGCCGACAAGGGCTACTGCACCGGAGCGCTCTTCGCCGACTGGATCCCGGTCCTGGCCCACCTCGACGTCGACGGCCCCCTGCACGTGGCCTGGGTCGAGCGACACACCGAGGGTGTCACCGTCGTCGACGACTGGGACGGCGTCGGCCAGCGCACGACGGCGAGTGGCGGCGTACGCCTGGTCGACGTCACCGTGACCGAGGACCTGCTCACCCCGTTCCACGCGACCTTCGACGGCCGTCCGCAGACCTACGGTTCCTTCGCCCAGACACTGCACGCTGCCATCGACGCGGGCATCGCCCGCGCCGCGGTGACCGAGGCGGCTGCCTTCGTCACGACCACGTCGCGCCCCTATCCCGACGCGGGCGTCGATCGCCACGCCGACGACCCGCTGGTCGTGCACGCGTTCGGCGAGCTCGAGGTGGCCGTACGCGGTGCCGAGGCCCTGCTGGCCGAGGCTGCGCGCGCCGTCGACCGGGCCAACGCCGACCTGACCGCCGAGACGGCAGGAGCGGCCAGCCTCGCCCTGGCGGCGGCACGCGCCGCGACCACCCGGGCGAGCGTGGAGGCAGCCAGCCGGCTCTTCGAGCTGGCGGGCACCCGCTCCGCCCTGGGGCGGCTCAACCTTGACCGCCACTGGCGCAACGCCCGCACCCACACCCTGCACGACCCGGCGGCCTGGAAGATCCAGCACCTGGGCCGTCACGTGCTCGACGGGGTCCTGCCCCCGAGCCACGGACAGATCTGACCCCGAGGAGACAACACAGATGAGCAAGCTGAAGTTCCACTGGTTCCTGCCGACCAACGGTGGCGACAGCCGAGACGTGGTCGGCGGCGGCCACGGCGTCGACGTCACGGCGTCCACGCGTCCGGCCACCGTTCCCTACCTCGGGCAGATTGCCCGCTCCGCCGAGCAGCTCGGCTTCGAGGCCGCCCTCACGCCGACCGGTGCGTGGTGCGAGGACGCCTGGGTCAGCACGGCGATGATCAGCAGCCTCTCGGAGCGACTGAAGTTCCTGGTCGCCTTCCGTCCCGGCCTGGTCGCCCCGTTCCTCGGCGCCCAGATGGGCGGCACCTTCCAGAACCTCTCCGGTGGACGGCTCGCCGTCAACGTGGTGGTCGGCGGCGAGGACCACGAGCAGCGGATGTTCGGCGACTTCTCCACCAAGGAGGAGCGCTACGAGTCGGCCGGCGAGTTCCTCCACATCGTCCGCGCCCTCTGGGCGGGCGAGACGGTCAACTTCACCGGCCAGCACCACTCCGTCGAGAACGCGACGCTCCACCAGATTCCCTCGCCGGTGCCGGCGATCTACTTCGGCGGCTCCTCGCCCGCCGCCGGTGACGTGGCCGCGAAGTACGCCGACGTCTACCTGACCTGGGGCGAGCCGCCGGCCGCCGTCAGGGAGAAGGTCGAGTGGATCAAGCGCCTGGCCGCCGAGCAGGGCCGCGAGCTCACCTACGGCGTGCGCCTGCACTCGATCGCCCGCGACACCTCCGAGGAGGCGTGGGCCGTGGCGAACCGGATGCTCGACGGCATCTCCGAGGAGCAGATCGCCACGATCCAGGCGGGTCTGGCGCGTAGCGCCTCGGTCGGCCAGCAGAAGATGCTCGAGCTCAACAAGGGCTCGAAGGAGCACCTCGAGGTCCACCCCCACCTGTGGGCGGGCATCGGCCTGGTGCGCGGTGGTGCCGGCACCGCGATGGTCGGCTCGCACTCGGAGATCGCCGACCTGGTCGAGCAGTACGTCGACGCGGGCATCACCGAGTTCGTCATGTCGGGCTACCCGCACCTGGAGGAGTCCTACCACTTCGGTGAGGGCGTCCTGCCCGAGCTGACCCGCCGCGGCCTGTGGGAGCACCCGGCTCCGACCGGACCGGTCCGCGCCTCGGTGCCGTTCGGCGGGGTGCCGGTCGCCGCCTCCTGAGCGCTCGGCCCGGCCGTCCACGTCGTGGTCGGTGGGCGCGCCGGGCCGCGAAGTCCAGTTATTCACTATAGATTGACCACAAAAGTGGCCTACCGAAGGATCTCCATGAGCTCTCCTCGCACCGTCGTCCTCGTGGGCAACCCCAAGCCCGCCTCCCGCACGCTCGACGCCGCCCTGCTGGTGGCGCGCGAGCTCGACGGCGAGCCCGACCTGGTCGTCGACCTGGCGACCTGGGGCCCGCGCCTCCTCGACTGGTCGGACGCCGAGGTCGCCGAGCTGGTCGCCCAGGTCAGCGCCGCCCGGCTGCTGGTCGTCGCCAGCCCGACCTACAAGGCCTCGTACACGGGTCTGCTCAAGCTCTTCCTCGACCGGATCGCCGGTGGCGGGCTCGTCGGCACCGTGGCGGTGCCGCTCATGCTGTCGGCGGCCCCCGGCCACGCGATGGCGGCCGAGACCCACCTCCGGCCCGTGCTCACCGAGCTCGGTGCCACCGTCCCCGGCGCGGCGCTCAGCGTGGTCGACACGTCCTACGACGACCCCGCGGCGTACGAGGCGTGGCTGACCACCACCCGCCCCGTCGTCACCGCCCTGCTCGACCAGTCCGACGCACCCACCCCCGTGGCCGGCTGACGCCGCGCCCCGCGAGAGGAACCCCCATGACACAGGCACAGGCACAGACCAGGACCACCGACATGACCGACCCACGCGCGCTGCGCGACGCGTACGGCACCTTCCCCTCCGGCGTGGTGGCCGTGGCCGCGCGCGTCGGCGGCCAGCTGATCGGCCTCGCCGCCAGCTCGTTCACCTCGATCAGCGTCGAGCCCCCGCTCGTCTCCTTCTCGATCGCCAGGACGTCGAAGACCTGGCCCGCGTTGCGCGCGGCGAAGGAGATCGGCATCAGCGTGCTGGCCGACCACCACGACGCGCTCTGCCGCCAGCTGGCCGGACCGGCGGAGTCGCGCTTCGAGGACCTCGGGCTCCACACGTCCGCCGCGGGTGCCGTGCTGCTCGACGAGGCCGTCAGCACCTTCACCACCACCCTGCACTCCGAGCTCGAGGCGGGCGACCACCTCATCGTGCTGCTCGAGGTGTCGGCAGCAGAGTCGTCCGGGGACCGTGAGCCGTTGGTCTTCCACCGCAGCGGCTTCCAGCGCCTGCACCGCGACGACCTGGACCCGGCGGCCCTGTCGGGCCGCCTCAACGGTGAGCCTGTCGAGAATGAGGGCGAGGGCGCGGACGCCGCCTGACGGGGACCGCGGCCGTGACGTTCTCCCGGCCGTCTGGCACATTGGACGGCATGGCTCTCCCAGCTGCAGGCGACCCCGTCGTCGTGGTCGGAGGCGGCCTCGCAGGGCTCGCCGCCGCCCGACGTCTTGCCGAGTTCGGGCACGACGTCCTCGTGCTCGAGGCGACTGATCGCCTCGGCGGCAAGCTGCGCTGCGCCGAGGTTGCCGGCGTGACCGTCGACGTCGGAGCGGAGGCGATGCTCAACCGCCGTCCCGAGGGCGTGGCGCTGGCCCACGCCGTCGGGCTCGAGCTGGAGCATCCGGCCGTCGCCACCTCCCGGATCTGGACCCGCGGTGCCCTGCGACCGCTGCCGCGCTCACTGATGGGCGTCCCGCTCGACCTGGAGAACCTGGAGGCCTCCGGCGTCCTCAGCCAGGCGGGTCTGGAGCGGGTGCGGCGCGAACCGTCGCTGCCGGCGACCGTCATCACCGACGACGTCTCGGTCGGTGACCTCGTGGCCGCACGCTTCGGCGAGGAGGTCGTCGACCAGCTGGTCGAGCCTCTCCTCGGTGGCGTCTACGCCGGCGATGCCCGCCGGCTCTCCGCGCGCGCCTGCGTCCCCCAGCTCGTCGCCTTCGCCGAGCGTGGCTCGCTGCTCGACCAGGCCGGCACGATCCCGACCACCTACGACGTCCCGGTCTTCGCCGGCATCGCCGGTGGCATGGGCACCTGGCCCGCACGGCTCGCCGACGCGACCGGTGTCACCGTCCGTACGGGGACGACCGTGCGCGAGCTGCGACGCAGCCCCACGGGCTGGTCGCTGGCCGTGGGGCCGACGACGACTCCGGAGGTCATCGAGGCCAGCGCGGTCGTGGTGGCCACCCCGGCCGCCCCGGCCGCCCGTCTGCTCAGCGAGGTCGCTCCGAGGGCCAGCGCGGCGCTCGCCGGGATGGAGTACGCCTCCACGGCCGTGGTGACCTTCGCCTTCGGGGTCGACGACGTCGCCGAGCTCGACCGCCTGTCCGCCTCCGGGTTCCTCGTGCCCCCGAACGAGGGCCGGAGGATCAAGGCCTCGACCTTCTCCTTCGCCAAGTGGGAGTGGGTGCGCAGCGCCGGGGCGGCCGCCGGCGTCGCCCACCTGCGTACGTCGTTGGGTCGCCACGGCGACGAGTTGGCGTTGCAGGCGACCGACGACGAGCTCGTCGCCTGGTCCCTGGCCGACCTTGCCGACGCCACCGGCCTGCGCGCGGCCCCCGTCGACGTGCACGTGCAGCGCTGGGGCGGTGGACTGCCGCAGTACGCCCTGGGCCACGTCGACATGGTGGCCGACCTGCGCGCCAGCCTGCCGCCCGGGCTCCAGGTCGCCGGGGCTGCGTACGACGGCGTCGGGATCGCGTCCGTCATCGGTTCCGCGCACGTGGCCGCCTCCGGCCTGCTGGGCTCCTGAGCGCTGCGCCGCAGCCAACCGGGCGACCTGCACAATGGCACCATGAGCGAGCAGTCCACCCAGTCCAACGCCTCCCGCATCAACGAGCTCAACGAGGCGATCCGCTACACGATGTGGTCGGTCTTCAAGCTGCGTGACGTCCTGGGCGACGCCGACCGTCCCGCCGAGGCCGCCGAGGTCGAGGCCCTCTTCGAGACCCTGGCGGGCGAGGACGTGAAGGTCCGCGGCGTCTACGACGTCTCCGGGCTGCGCGCCGACGCCGACGTGATGGTCTGGTGGCACGCCGAGGACTCGGTGCAGCTCCAGTCGGCCTACAACCGGCTGCGTCGCACCGCCTTCGGCCGCCGCCTCGAGCCGGTCTGGTCGCAGATGGCGCTGCACCGCCCGGCCGAGTTCAACCGCAGCCACATCCCCGCCTTCCTCGCCGACGAGACCCCGCGCAAGCACATCTGCGTCTACCCGTTCGTGCGCTCGTACGAGTGGTACCTGCTGGAGGACGCCGAGCGGCGTCGGATGCTCGCCGAGCACGGCAAGATGGCGCGCGGCTACGCCGACGTGCGGGCCAACACGGTCGCCTCGTTCGCGCTGGGTGACTACGAGTGGATGCTCGCCTTCGAGGCCGACGAGCTCTACCGCATCGTCGACCTGATGCGTCACCTGCGCGCCTCCGACGCCCGCCGCCACGTGCGCGAGGAGGTGCCGTTCTACACCGGTGCCCGCGTCGAGGTCAGCGAGCTGCTCGAGCTGCTGCCCTGATGGCCGGCGGCGCCGTCGACTTCGCGGTGCCGCCCGAGGCGGCGTACGACTTCCTCGTCGACCCCACCCGTCGCCCGGAGTGGCAGTCGTCGTTGCGCGCCGTCGAGCTGGTCGACGGGTGGACGCCCGGCGATCCGGTGGTCGCGGGGCTGCGCTGGCGGGACGTCACGTGGCCCGGGGTGCGGCCGTTGATGACGCTGACGCGGGCCGACCGGCCGCAGGCCTGGGCCGAGTCGGGGGAGTGGGGTGCCTTCTCCGCCGAGCTGGTGCTGACCTTCGTGCCGGCGCGTCCGGGATGTTGCGTGGTCGCCGACTTCGAGGTGCGCGCCGACGGCGTGCTGCGCCCGCTCGGGGCGGTGCTCACCACGCTGGCGACCGGGCCCGTGCTGGCGGACCTGCGCCGTGCGGCGCGGCTGCTCAGTCCTTCGGGTGCAGCTTGATGCTGAGCGAGTTGATGCAGTAGCGGTCTCCGGTCGGGGTGCCGTAGCCGTCGGGGAAGACGTGGCCCAGGTGCGAACCGCAGCTGGCGCAGCGGACCTCGACCCGCTTCATGCCGAAGGACGTGTCCTCGATGTACTCGATCGTGTCGGTCACCGGCTGGTAGAAGCTCGGCCATCCGCACCCGGAGTGGAACTTGGTGTCGGAGGTGAAGAGCTCCGCGTCGCAGGCGCGGCACGAGTAGGTGCCGGTCGTGTCGGTCTGGTCGTACTCACCGGTGAAGGCGCGCTCGGTGCCGGCCTCGCGGAGCACGTGGTACTCCTCGGGGGTCAGCTGCTCGCGCCACTCCGCGTCCGTCTTCTGCACCTGGTAAGCCATGGCCCCAGCCTACGAGGGGCGGGGAAGCCGGAGGATTGGCCGCGCCGAAGTCCCGGATGCGCCCTCGAGTTGCCTCTAGCGTGGGCGCATGGCGAAGAGCACCGAGGCATACGTGCAGGCAGGCGAGCGCGAGGTGCGGGTCTCCTCGCCCGAGCGGGTCATCTACGAGGCGACGGAGACCACGCCCGAGGTCACGAAGGTGATGGTGGCGCAGTACTTCGCCGACGTCGAGGACGGGTTGATGCGCGCCCTGCGGGAGCGACCCACCGCCATGGAACGCTGGCCG